>CAYNKL010000099.1:0-14662 GCA_964397775.1 uncultured Rhodobacterales bacterium
ACTCGGAGCTGGCGCTTCACACGCTGTCGATCTTCCTGCTGCCGCCCTCGATCGCCGAGCTCAAGCGCCGGCTGGAATCGCGCGGGCAGGACGGGCCCGAGATCATCGACCGGCGGATGCAGAAAAGCTGGGACGAGATCTCGCACTGGGGGTCGTATGATTTCGTGCTGGTGAACGAGGATCTCGACGCCACGGAGGCGCGGCTGAAGAGCATCGTCACCGCCGCACGCCTGCGGCGCACCCAGCAACCGCACCTGCTTGACCATGTGCGCAAGCTGCAGGCGGAATTCGAGGAGGGAGACGCATGACGCTCTACGCATTGGAGGGCCACGCGCCACAGCTCGCCGACAGCGCCTGGGCGGCGCCCGACGCCAACCTGATCGGCAAGGTCGTGCTCGAGGAGGACGCTTCGGTCTGGTTCGGCTGCACCCTGCGCGGCGACAACGAGGAGATCCGCGTCGGCGCCGGCACCAACGTTCAGGAGAACGTGGTCTGTCACACGGACATGGGCTTTCCGCTGACCATCGGCGCGGGCTGCACCATCGGCCACAAGGTCATGCTGCACGGCTGCACAATCGGCGAGAACACCCTGATCGGCATGGGGGCGACGATCCTGAACGGCGCGAAGATCGGCAAGAACTGCCTGATCGGGGCAGGGGCCCTGGTGACCGAGGGCAAGGAGATTCCCGACGGCAGCCTCGTCATGGGGATGCCGGCCAAAGTGGTGCGCGCGCTCGATGACGAAGCGATCCGCAGGCTCGAGGCCTCGGCGCTTCACTACCAGCAGAATGCCCGGCGCTTTGCCGAGGGACTGGCGCCGCTCTAGGCGTCGGAACGAAGGAAAGGTCCAGAAGACATGGCGATGAAACCCACCCTCCAGCGCCCCGGCGGCCTGCCGGCCAGCGTGTCGACATCCGTCGTGACCCCGATCATGCCCTCGGTGGTCTATGCCAGCGATACGCCGGATTCGCTCGACGATCAGTACGAGGGGCGGTCTTCGGGCTATACCTACGCCCGTGAAGGGCACCCGAATGCCGACGTGCTGGGCCAGCGGATCGACCTTCTCGAGGGATGCGAGGACGGCGTCGTCACGGGCTCGGGCATGGCGGCGGTCAGTGCCGTGCTGCTGGGCCTGACCAAGGCCGGTGATCACGTGGTGGGCGGCAACCAGCTTTACGGCCGGTCGCTGCGGATGATGACCGAGGATCTGCCCCGGCTGGGAATCGCGACCTCGCTGGCCGATCCGACGGATGTGGCCTCGGTCCGGGCGGCGCTGCGGCCCGAGACGAAGATGGTGGTGATCGAGGTGGTCTCGAACCCGACGCTGCGGATCGCCGATATCGACGGGATCGCCGAGCTTTGCCGCGAGGCGGGCGTGCTGCTGGTGGTGGACAACACCTTCACCACGCCTGCGGCCATCAAGCCCTTCGATCACGGTGCGGACATCGTGATCCATTCGATCACCAAGCTGCTGGCGGGGCACTCGGACGTGACGCTCGGCTGGGTCGGTGCGAAGGATCCGGAGCTGACCCAGCGGATGCGGGTCTTTGCCGTGACCACGGGTATGACGCCGAGCCCCTACGAGTGCTGGCTGGCCGAGCGGGGGCTGATGACCTTCCAGCTGCGGTTCGACCGCGCGCAGGCAACCGCCGAACGGCTGGGCGCCCATCTTGCGGGCAAGCCGGGGGTCACGCGGGTGCTTTATCCGACCCGGCCGGATCATCCGGACGCGGCGCGGGCGCAGGGCCTGCTGAAAGGGCAGGGCGGCAACATGCTGAGCTTCGAGATCGAGGGCGGTCGCGCAGCGGCCAATGCCTTTGCCCATGCCGCGGACGGCATCGCCTTTGCGCCCACTCTGGGCGACGTCGGCACGACGCTGTCGCATCCTGCCTCCTCCTCGCACAGGGCGCTGACGCCCGAGGGGCGGAGTGCGATCGGCATCTCCGAGGGGTTCTTCCGCGTCTCAGTCGGGCTCGAGGAGCCGGAGGCGCTGATGGCCACCTTCGACGCCGGGCTGGAGGCCGCGGGGCAGATCTGATGGAGGGCCGCGCCGAGGACTTCGTGAATGCCAGCCCGCTGCCCGCGGTGCTGATCCAGCGCGACGAGCGTATCGCGGCGCTGAATGCCGAGGCGCGCAAGCTTCTGGGCGAGGCGGTGCAGGGTCGGCATTTCATCACCGCCCTGCGCCAGCCGATGGTTCTGGACGCGGTGGAGGCCTGCCTGCGCGAAGGCGCCTCTCGGCGCACGGAGTACCTGACCAACGACGGCCGGCAGGACACGACCTTTCACGTGACCGTCCGACCCGTGGGGCTCGAAGGTGGCGCAGGCGCCATGCTGACCTTCGAGGACGTGACCCATGTCGAGCAGATCGGCCAGATGCGGCGCGATTTCGTCGCCAACGTGAGCCACGAGCTGCGCACGCCGCTGACCGCGCTGATCGGCTTCATCGAGACGCTGCGCGGCCCGGCGCGGAACGATCCCGCCGGGCAGGAACGGTTTCTGGGTATCATGGAGACCGAGGCGCACCGGATGAACCGGCTGGTGGGCGACCTGCTTTCGCTCAGCCGGGTGGAGGCGGAAGAACGGGTGCGGCCCACCGAGCGTCTGGATCCGGCCGCGCTGATCCGCTCCACGATCCACGGACTGATGCCCATCGCGCAGGAGGCCGGCGTCACGCTTCAAGCCGAACTGCCGGCAGAGAGTGTCGCGATCATGGGCGATGCCGACCAGCTTCGTCAGGTGGTGACAAACCTGCTGGAAAACGCGATCAAATATTCCGGGCGCGACGCCGGCGCCACCGTGACGCTAACCGGGCCGACCTACGAGCCGAGGTTGCGCGGGCAGGGGGTGCGGATCGAAGTGGCCGATACCGGGCAGGGGATCGATCCGATCCACCTTCCCCGCCTGACCGAGCGCTTCTACCGGGTGGACAATCACCGCTCGCGCGAGATGGGCGGCACCGGTCTTGGCCTCGCCATCGTGAAGCACATCGTCAACCGCCACCGCGGGCGGCTGCGCGTCGACAGCGAGCGCGGAAAAGGCACCACCTTCACGATCATCCTGCCTGTCGACTGAGGTCGGTTCCGGCCTGACCTGCGTTCATGAACACGCTGTTACATTCGGCCGTCCGGCGAAGGTGTTTTGCGGCGAGCGAATCCATGATCTACCGCAACGTCACCCTTTGGCCCGGGTCCGTTCAAAGAAGCTGGCGAAAATAACCGATACGGCAAGGCACGTTAGCCAATCCGTCCCGGTTGCGGGAGAAATCCGGCCCTCGCGGGACGATTTCCGTGAAAAATCCGCCGCCCGAGGGTGCGTGTCATATAACCGTTACATGGCTGTCACAAAAGCATAGCCGGCCGGGTCTAGCCCTGCCGGCGGAGATCATCGTGGGGATGAGCGATTCCGAAACTCAGGAGCATTCCATGAACGTCAAACTGACCGCCTCCGCCCTGGCGATCGCTGCCGTTTCCGCATCGGGCGCCTACGCTCAGGACCGCGACAACGTCCAGATCGCCGGTTCCTCGACCGTTCTGCCCTATGCCTCGATCGTCGCAGAGCTGTTCGGCGAGAACACCGACTTCCCGACTCCGGTCGTGGAATCGGGCGGTTCGTCCACCGGCCTGGCACGCTTCTGCGAAGGCGTCGGCGAAGGCACCATCGACATCGCCAACGCATCGCGCCCCATCCGCGACAGCGAAGTCGAAACCTGCGCCAACAACGGTGTGGACGAGATCATCCAGGTCCGCATCGGCTATGACGGCATCGTTTTCGCCAGCCAGATCGACGGGCCCGAATTCAACGCCTTCGAGCCCTCCGACTGGTTCCAGGCCATCGCGGCCGAACTGCCCGTCGACGGCGAGATCGTCGAGAACCCCAACACCACCTGGGCCGACGTGAACGGCGATCTGCCCGACGCCGAGATCCTGACCTTCATCCCTGGCACCCGTCACGGCACCCGCGAAGTCTTTGAAGAGAACGTCCTGCTGCAGGGCTGCGAAGACACCGGCGCCATGCAGGCCTTCATGGACTCCGGCATGGACGAAGATGCGGCCGAAGAGGCCTGCATGACCGTCCGCACCGACGGCATGTCGGTCGACATCGACGGCGACTACACCGAGACCCTGGCCCGCATCCAGTCGAACCCGAACGGTGTCGGCGTCTTCGGCCTGGCGTTCTACGAGAACAACACCGACAGCCTGAAGGTCGCCACCATGGGCGGTGTTGCACCCTCGACCGAGACCATCGCATCGGGCGAATACCCCGTGTCGCGTCCGCTGTTCTTCTACATCAAGAAGGCCCACATCGGCGTGGTCCCGGGCGTCAAGGAATACGCGCAGTTCTTCATGGCTGACGAGATCGCAGGCCCCGGTGGCCCGCTTGCCAACTACGGCCTCGTCCCCGATCCGGAACTGGCAGAGACCCAGTCGCTGATCGAGAACGAAACCACCATGAGCGAGATGTAAGACCCCGGTCTTACGCGTAATGCGGCGGGTGGCGTCAGGCTGGCGCCACCCGCTTTCCCGAACACAGGTGCGGAAGTCATCATGTCACCATTCTGGATACTCATCGTCATCGGGATCGTCGCGGTTCTGGGCTATGTTGGCGCCCGGCGGCGTGCGATGGCCTCGGCTTCGGGCAACATCCGCAACCTGCACTCGCTACCGAATTTCTACGGCATGAACGCCCTGCTCGCCGGGCTTGTGCCCGCGCTGCTGCTGCTGGCCGTCTGGAGCGCCGTTCAGCCCATCGTCATCAAGCAGTCGGTTCAGAGCATCATCCTCGCGGAAAATCCCGATCTCGGCGCGGGCGATCTGAGCCTCGTGATGACCCAGGTGCAGCGGCTGGCCGAGGGGCTTTCCGGGGCTATGGGTCGCGATGAGCTGACGCGCGGCGAAGTGTTCGACATGCGCGCCGACCTCACGAACGTGCGCGGTCGCCTTGCCGACCTTGGCGTTGCGCTGTCCGGCGATGTGACCCAGACCGAACTGAAGGCCGCCCAACGCTACCTTGGCATCCTTGCCTGGGGCGACACGATGAAGACGATCGCCGTGATCGCGGTTTCGCTGATCGGGACCGCCATCGCCTTCGTGAAGACGGACAAGGACTACCGCGCCCGCAACGCGGTCGAGTTCATGTCGCGCATGATGCTTCTGACCGCAGCCTGCATCGCCATCCTGACGACGGTCGGCATCGTGCTGTCCCTGGTCTTCAACACCGTGGAGTTCCTCAGGCTCTATCCGGCGTGGGACTTCTTCTTCGGCACGCGCTGGAACGGCACCAGCCAGCTTGGCCTGCTGCCGCTGCTCTGGGGCACGCTCTACATCTCGATCATCGCGCTGATCGTGGCCGTGCCCATCGGACTTTTCGCGGCGATCTACCTTTCGGAATACGCCTCCAAGCCCGTGCGCGCCTTTGCCAAGCCCGCGCTGGAGGTCCTCGCCGGCATTCCAACCATCGTCTACGGTCTTTTCGCGCTGCTGACCGTCGGGCCCTTCCTTCTGAACGTCTTTGGTGACGGCGGGGCGCTTGGCGTCGACTGGATGAGCGGCGCCACCGCCGTCATGACCGCGGGACTTGTGATGGGGATCATGCTGGTGCCCTTCGTGTCGTCGCTGTCCGACGACATCATCAACGCGGTGCCGCAGGCCATGCGCGACGGCTCGTACGGGCTTGGCGCCACGCAATCCGAGACCATCCGCCAGGTGATCCTGCCGGCGGCGCTGCCGGGCATCGTGGGCGCCATCCTGCTCGCAGCCTCGCGCGCCATTGGCGAGACGATGATCGTGGTGCTGGGGGCAGGGGCCGCGGCACGGCTGAGCATGAACCCCTTCGAGGCGATGACGACCGTGACCACGCGGATCGTCAGCCAGCTGACCGGCGACGCCGACTTCACGAGCCCCGAGGCGCTTGTCGCCTTTGCGCTGGGGATGACGCTTTTCGTCATCACCCTCGGGCTCAACGTCTTCGCGCTTTATATCGTGCGCAAATACCGGGAGCAGTACGAGTAATGACCGACGCGACCAACAATCCCGGGGCCGCGGCCCCCGCGCCTGCCCGCAAGGGCGCCTCGCTCCTGACGCTCGATGAGAACACCAAGAAGCGCAACCGCGCCGAGGCCCGCTTCCGGTCCTACGGGATCGCGGCCATTGCCATAGGGCTTGCCTTTCTCGTCATGCTGGTCTGGTCGATCCTGTCCTCGGGGCTGCCCGCCTTCACGCGGACCGTCGTCGAGATCCAGCTGACCGTGACGCAGGAAGAATATGCCGAGGCCGAGGATCAGCTCTTCAAGACGCGCGCCTACCAGGATCTGCTCGTCGGCTCGCTGGCCGCCGAACTGGGCGAGAATGTCGATCCCGAAGCCGTCGAGCGCATCATCGGCAGCCCCGGCGCCAAGCTGCGGAACTATTATACGGCGAACGAGGACAAGCTCGGCGAGCCCGTGACCTTCAAGCTGCCGACCTCGAGCCGGACGGACGGCTACTTCAAGGGCCGGATCACCCGCGAGGGGCAGGAAAGGTCCACCTTCCTCACGCCCGAGGATCTCGATCTTGCCGAC
Source organism: uncultured Rhodobacterales bacterium (assembly GCA_964397775.1). Lineage (GTDB taxonomy): Bacteria > Pseudomonadota > Alphaproteobacteria > Rhodobacterales > Rhodobacteraceae > Allosediminivita. The sequence continues at coordinate 6,560 of CAYNKL010000099.1, forward strand.
GAGATGAAGGAAAAGGGCATCATCACCAGCGAGTTCAACTGGCAGTTCCTGACCGGCACCGAAGCCTCGGACGACAACCCCGTGGCTGCGGGCATCGGCGCCTCGGTTGTGGGCTCGTTCTACATGATGGCCGTGGTGCTGATCCTGTCGCTGCCCATCGGCGTGGCGGCCTCGATCTACCTCGAGGAGTTCGCGCCGAAGAACCGCTTCACCGACATCATCGAGGTGAACATCTCGAACCTCGCGGCGGTGCCCTCGATCGTCTTCGGCATCCTCGGGCTGGCCTTCTTCATCCAGTTCGCGGGCCTGCCGCGTTCGGCGCCTCTGGTGGGCGGGCTTGTGCTGACGCTGATGACGCTGCCGACCATCATCATCTCGACCCGCGCGGCGCTGCGCGCGGTGCCGCCCTCGATCCGCGCCGCGGCGCTGGGGGTCGGGGCCTCGAAGATGCAGTCGGTGTTCCATCACGTGTTGCCGCTGGCGATGCCGGGCATCCTGACGGGCACGATCATCGGCCTTGCGCAGGCGCTTGGCGAAACCGCGCCGCTGCTGCTGATCGGCATGGTCGGCTTCGTGGCGCTGAAGTATCCTGACGGCGTGGCCGAGGGGCTGCTCGACAGCAACTCGGCGATGCCGGCGCAGATCTACACCTGGGCCTCGCGGGCCGACCAGATCTTCTACGAGAAGGCCTGGGGCGGGATCATCGTCCTGCTGGTTTTCCTGCTGACCATGAACATCGTGGCCATCGTCCTGCGCCGTCGCTTTGAGCGTCGCTGGTAACAAGGATATATGGATATGTACGACGCACCCCATACGGAGAGAGACGTGGAGCAGAAGGAAGTGAAGATCAGCGCCCGGGGCGTGCAGGTCTACTATGGTGAGACACACGCGATCAAGGACGTGGACGTCGACATCGAGGACAACACCGTGACGGCCTTCATCGGCCCGTCGGGTTGCGGCAAGTCGACCTTCCTTCGCTGTCTGAACCGGATGAACGACACCATCGACATCGCCCGCATCGAGGGCGAGATCCTGATCGATGGCGAGAACATCTACGACAAGCGCGTTGACCCGGTGCAGTTGCGCGCCAAGGTCGGCATGGTGTTCCAGAAAGCCAACCCCTTCCCTAAGTCGATCTACGATAATGTCGCCTACGGGCCCAAGATCCACGGCATGGCCAAGAACAAGGCCGAGCTGGACGAGATCGTCGAAAAGGCGCTGCGTCGCGGCGCGCTCTGGGACGAGGTGAAGGACCGGCTCGACGCCTCCGGCACCGGCCTTTCGGGCGGTCAGCAGCAGCGTCTCTGCATCGCGCGGGCCGTCGCCACGGAACCCGAAGTGCTGCTCATGGACGAGCCCTGCTCGGCACTCGACCCGATTGCCACGGCGCAGGTCGAGGAACTGATCGACGAACTCAAGGCGAACTACTCGGTGGTGATCGTCACGCACTCCATGCAGCAGGCAGCGCGGGTGAGCCAGAAGACGGCCTTCTTCCACCTCGGCAACCTGGTGGAGTTCGGCGAGACCGGAACGATCTTCACCAATCCCGAGGACAAGCGCACCGAAAGCTACATCACAGGGCGGATCGGCTAATCTCATGAGCAATTTTCAGGAACATATCGCCTCGGCCTTCGACCGGGACCTTGAGGGCATCCAGGCACAGATCATGAAGATGGGTGGCCTTGTCGAGGCCGCCATCATGAAGGCCGCCAAGTCGCTGGAAAGCCGCGATGAGGAACTGGCCGAGGAAGTGCGCAAGGGCGACGCCGCCGTCGACGCACTCGAGGACCAGCTGAACGAGGAAGCGGCGCGGGTGATCGCGCTGCGGGCGCCGACCGCGACCGATCTTCGGGTCGTTTTGTCTGTCATGCGCATGTCCTCCAACCTCGAACGGATCGGCGACCTGTCGAAGAACATGGCCAAGCGGACCGGCGTGCTGGTGCAGATGCAGGCCATCGGCGGCACCGCCACGTCGCTGCGCCGCATGGCGCGCGAGGTCGAGCTGATGCTCAAGGACGCGCTCGACGCCTACATCCAGCGGGACGAGGCGCTGGCGCTCGACGTGATCGAGCGCGACCGCGACGTCGACCAGATGTACAACACGCTGTTCCGCGAGTTCCTGACCTTCATGCTCGAGGATCCGCGCAACATCACCGCCTGCATGCACCTGCATTTCATCGCCAAGAACATTGAGCGCATGGGCGACCACGTCACTTCGATTGCCGAGCAGGTGGTCTTCCTGACTTCCGGTCGCAAACCCGAGGACGCGCGCGTGAAGGCGGACCGGACGTCGACCGATGCGGGACTGAGCCCGAGCCTGAACGGGGATGAGGACTGACGCATGGCCGCAGATCAACCCACAGTGCTGGTGGTCGAGGACGAGGCCGCCCAGAGGGAGGTTCTGAGCTACAACCTGGAAGCGGAAGGGTTCCGCGTCGCCCGCGCCGAGAACGGCGAGGAGGCGCTGATGCTTCTCGATGAAGAGCACCCTGACATCATCGTGCTCGACTGGATGCTGCCCAACGTCTCGGGGATCGAGGTCTGTCGCCAGATCAAGACCCGCCCTGAGACCCGCAACGTGCCGATCATCATGCTCTCGGCGCGTTCCGAGGAGGTTGACCGGGTTCGTGGGCTCGAAACCGGGGCCGACGACTACGTGGTGAAGCCCTATTCGGTGGTCGAGCTCATGGCGCGTGTCAAGGCACAGTTGCGGCGGACACGTCCGGCAGCGGCCGGGCTGCGGCTCGAATACGAGGACATCGTGCTCGACTCCGAGACGCATCGCGTCACACGCAGCGGATCGCTTCTGAAGCTCGGCCCGACGGAGTTCCGTCTGCTGACCACCTTCATGGAGAAACCGGGTCGCGTCTGGTCGCGCGAGCAGCTTCTGGACCGTGTCTGGGGGCGTGACATCTATGTCGACACCCGAACCGTCGATGTCCACATCGGCCGACTGCGCAAGGCACTGTGTCAGAACGGTGGCGGCGACCCGCTCCGGACGGTGCGCGGCGCGGGATATGCCCTCGGATAGGTCTTATAGGCGACAAGAATAGTTAATTGTCTGGGCGCGGGGATCCGCGCCTTGCATCCCGAGGCTGCGTCTCCATCCTGTCGAACGGAACAGGGAGACCGCGTCCATGAGGGTTATGATTGGTGCGATGCTTTTCGTGCTCGCGGCTGCAGGCGCGCGTGCCCACGAGGTGCGCGCGGCCATCGCGGACTTCATCACCGAGAACGATACTCTGAAGATCGAGATGAGCCTCGGGATCGAACCGCTGATGGCGGGCGTCGATCTGGAAGGTCTCGAGGACACCGATGGAAGCGGGGTGGCCTCGGAGGTGGACGCGCTTCGCGCCCTCGAACCGGAGCAGCTTGTCGAGCGGCTGCGGGAGGATCTGCCGGGTATTCTTGAACCGGTCGAGGTGACCTCGGACGGCGAGGACGTGTCGCTTGAGGTGACGGAGATCCGTGTGCCACCGGTGGGCAATACCGCGCTGCCACGGGACACGGTTCTGATGATCGAGGGGGCGCTTCCCGCAAGCGCGCGGACGCTGGAGCTGACATGGCCCGCCCGCTACGGCACCCTTGTACTGCGCCAGATGGACGTCGAGGAGGGCTATACCGGCTACCTGCAGGGACAGTCCTCGGGGCCCATCGACCTTTCCGGCGGGAACGCCAAGGGGGCGCTCGGGACCTTCTTTGGCTATATCCCCGTCGGGTTCGATCACATCCTGCCCAAGGGGCTCGACCATATCCTCTTTGTGCTGGGGCTTTTCTTTCTGTCGACGCGGGCGGGGCCGCTGCTCTGGCAGATTTCGGCCTTCACGGCGGCGCATACGGTGACGCTCGCCCTTGGCGCGCTCGGGATCGTGAGCATTCCCGCCAGCATCGTGGAGCCGATCATCGCGGCCTCCATCGTCTATGTCGCGGTCGAGAACCTGCTGTCGCCCCGGCTGCACCGCTGGCGGCCCGTCGTGGTCTTCGTTTTTGGACTTTTGCACGGGCTGGGCTTTGCCTCGGTCCTTCAGGAGTTCGGCCTGCCGCAGAACGCCTTCGTGGCGGGGCTGCTGGGCTTCAATGTCGGCGTCGAGATCGGCCAGCTGACGGTGATCGCGCTGGCCTTCATGCTGGTCCTGCTCGCGCAGCGGGTGGACGCGGGCTATGCCGACGTGCGGACGGGGCAGGTGGTCTATGCGATCACGGCCCTGGGGTTCGCGGGGCTCGGCGTTGCTCTCGACGGACCGGCGTTCAGCCGGACCATGGGGGTCAGCGCCCCGACCGCGTTGTGGCCCCTTGCCGGGCTCTGCCTGCTGTGCGTCGCCTCGGCCACTTTCGTCGACCGGCTGCATGCCTACCGGCGGTTCGTGGCGATGCCGGCCTCGCTCTTCATTGCACTGGTCGGCGCATGGTGGTTCGTGGAGCGCGTCTTTCTCTGAGGCGAACTCTGAAGCGAAGGGCAGGGGACTTGCGCGAGATTGCGCTTGACCTTGTCCGCCAGCGTCGCTAGACGCGCGCTCACTAATCCCGCAGGCGAAGGCGGGCCGTTGGGGGAGACATGCCCAAAGGTCCACCGGTTGTTCCGGCACCCGCCGGGCTGATCCTTCGCCAAGGCATAAACCGGAAAGGATAGACGCATGGCTCTTCCCGAGTTCTCCATGCGCCAGCTGCTCGAAGCTGGCGTTCACTTTGGCCACCAGACGCAGCGCTGGAACCCCCGCATGGGCGAGTTCATCTACGGTGCGCGCAACGGCATCCACATCATCGACCTGACGCAGACCGTGCCGATGCTCGACGCGGCGCTCAACGCGATCCGCGAGACCGTCGCCAAGAACGGCCGTGTTCTCTTCGTCGGCACCAAGCGCCAGGCGTCCGCACCCGTCGCAGAAGCGGCCGAGAAGTGCGCCCAGTACTACATGAACCACCGCTGGCTCGGTGGTACGCTGACCAACTGGCAGACCGTGAGCCAGTCGATCCAGCGCCTCAAGCAGATCGACGAGCAGATGGACGCAGGCGCCGAGGGCCTCACCAAGAAAGAGCGCCTTCACATGGAGCGCGAGCAGGAGAAGCTGACGCTCTCGCTCGGCGGCATCCGCGAGATGGGCGGCGTTCCCGACATGCTCTTCGTCATCGACGTCAAGAAAGAGCAGCTCGCCGTGGCCGAGGCCAACAAGCTGGGCATTCCGGTCGTTGCCGTGGTCGACACCAACTGCTCGCCCAAGGGCATCGACTACATCATCCCGGGCAACGATGACGCCGCACGCGCCATTTCGCTCTACTGCGATCTCGTCAGCCGCGCCGCGCTGGACGGCATGACCGCGCAGCTCGACGCCGCGGGTGTCGACCTTGGGTCGCTGGAAGACGCACCGGTCGAAGAAGCCGCTGCCGAGCCCGCGCAGGGCTGAGCCCGTCGCAAAAGCGACATGCATCCGTGACATGAGCGGGTGGACCCGGGGCCACCCGATAGCAAGACGAGACGAGGAGAGCCGAAGATGGCGATCACTGCTGCACAGGTGAAAGAACTGCGCGAGATGACCGGCGCAGGCATGATGGATGCCAAGAAGGCGCTGACCGAGTCCGACGGTGACATGGACGCCGCCGTTGATTGGCTGCGCACCAAGGGCCTTGCCAAGGCGGCCAAGAAATCCGGCCGTACCGCGGCAGAGGGCCTTGTCGCAGTGAAGGTCGAGGGTGGCACCGGTGTCGCCGTCGAAGTGAACTCGGAAACCGACTTCGTCGCCAAGAACGCTGACTTCCAGGACATGGTGTCCAAGATTGCCGACGCCGCCGTTTCGGTCGACGACGTCGAGGCGCTGAAGAACGCGACGATCGACGGCAAGTCCGTGAACGACACGATCACCGACAAGATCGCCACCATCGGCGAGAACATGTCGGTGCGCCGCATGGTGAAGCTCGAGGGCGAGACCGTCGCGAGCTACGTGCACAACGCCGCAGCGCCCGGCATGGGTCAGATCGGTGTGGTCGTTGCCATGACCGGCGGTGACGAGGCATTCGGCCGCCAGGTCGCCATGCACATCGCAGCGGCCAACCCGCAGGCGCTGAACGCCGACTCGCTCGACGCCGAGGCGGTCGAGAAGGAGCGCCAGGTCCAGATGGACATCGCACGCGAGTCCGGCAAGCCCGAGGCCGTGATCGAGAAGATGATCGAAGGCCGCATGCGCAAGTATCTGGGCGAGATCACGCTGCTGGGTCAGCAGTTCGTGGTGAACCCCGACCTGACCGTCGAGAAGGCCGCCGAAGAAGCCGGCGCAACGATCACGGGCTATGTCCGCCTGCAGGTCGGCGAAGGCATCGAGAAGGAACAGGAAGACTTCGCAGCCGAAGTCGCCAAGGCCGCTCAGGGCTGAGGTCCGAAAGAAAGCAGGGAGCCGCCCGGGCATCGGGCGACTCCCACCCTCTGGAGATCCCCGCCAGGACAATGGGGATGAAACGGCAGGGCATCGTTCGAGGATGCCGGCCGCAGCGCTGCTCAAATTTCAACGCTACGACCAGCTCCGGTTGGGACCGGAGGAAAAGCCTGGCCCGGAAATCGCCGGGGTTGCTCCTCCTATGTTCCATGGCCAAAGCCACCACTCACGGAACACCCTTACATTGACAATTAACGTTGCGTTAAAAAAGTCCGGATTTCCGGACCTAGGCGAAATTTCACATCTTTGATTGCCAATCGGCTGATAATATTTGGTTTTTACGAATGCTGATTTTCGGTTTTCGAAATATGGGACCGAGGCGCCTAATTCCGTCGCTTTCGCAACTCAACTCCAGATGGAGCGAGAAAGGCGCGATACACGCTACGTGAAATTAGAGTCGTCGCCCTCAGGCCGGCAGGATGTACATCTGGTTGTGGAACGCGGCTTTCGCGACGGCCTGGGCCGTCGTCTCGACGTTCAGCGTTTCCCTGGCAAGGCGCAGGTGCTTCTCCACTGTGGCCTGCGTGAGGCCCATGATCTGGGCGATATCCTGCATGGTCTTGCCGTCGCCGACCCATTCCAGCGCTTCGCGCTGCCGGGGGGTGAGGTTCTGGTGGGGCAGGGTGACCGGAAGGGTCAGGATCTTGAGGTGCACAATGTTGTTCAGCAGCAGGATGTCCTCACCGCTTTCCTGCCAGATCTGGTCCACACGGTCCTGCGTGAGGTCGGCACGGCCGACGAGCGCGATCGCGCCCTTGGAGCGGCTCGAGACGGATCGGAAGCTGATCGAATACCCTGCGTGAACCTTGTGGTTCAGGTTGAACTCCACGACCTTGCTTTCCTGCTCGGTCAGCTGCCCCTTGGAAATCCGATCGACCATCGCGCGCCAGCTGCAGTGGCCTTCGTTCTCGAGGGCCCACTTGACCATGGGCGCGTGCTTGTAGAGGCCACCTTCGACGAAGCCCTGACGATAGGTCTGTTCGTGGTTCGTAAGGACGATGAAATCGTTCGGATCGCCCAGCGAATTCGGTGTCCGGAACCGGGTAAAGCCGTACAGCAGGCGGTCGAACCCGTAGGTCGCCATGAGGCGGCAATGCATCTGCCACAGCTTCTCGACGCTGTCGACCTGCGTCAGCTCGATCATTTCCGCGCGAAGTTCCGGCTTCATGACTTTGCCTCCAGATGACCAATCAGCGCGTCGAGCGCGAGCGTGTAGCCGCGGGCGCCGAACCCGCAGATCTGTCCCAGTGCGACGGACGCGATGAAGCTCTTGTGACGAAAGCTCTCGCGCGCGTGGATATTGGAAAGGTGCAGTTCGATCACCGGGAGCTGCACCGACGAGATCGCGTCCATCAGCGCGACGGATGTGTGCGTGTAGGCGCCGGCGTTGAGAACGACACCGTCATGTGTGCCACGGGCGTCGTGCAGCGCGTCGACGAGTTGACCTTCGTGGTTGGACTGCAGGAAGGCGACTGAGACGCCGGAGCTTTCTGCGTGGCGGCGGCACATGTCTTCGATATCGGCGAGCGTGGTGCTGCCATAGACCTCGGGCTGGCGGGTCCCGAGCAGGTTCAGGTTGGGGCCGTTGAGGACGAGTATCGAATGCATCTGCTACCGTGGAATTGGACGGAGTGAATATGGGCCTACGGGCGACCTGCAACGTCTTTGAAGAAGGCCA
>CAYNKL010000100.1:0-14504 GCA_964397775.1 uncultured Rhodobacterales bacterium
GGTGGCGCCGGACATCAGTTTCACCTCGGTGTCCTCAGTCGGGCCGAAAGTGTCGTCGGAACTGATCCAGACCGCCGTGATCGCGGTGCTGCTCGCCATCGGGGCGGTGCTTGTCTACATCTGGCTGCGCTTCGAATGGCAGTTCGCCCTCGGCGCGGTGATCGCGCTGGTGCACGACGTGATCCTGACCATCGGCGTGTTCTCTGAGGTAGGAATCCGCTTCGATCTGGCGATCATCGCGGCTTTGCTGACCATCGTAGGCTATTCGCTGAACGACACGGTGGTGGTCTTCGACCGGGTGCGCGAGAACCTGATCAAGTACAAGACCAAGGGCCTGAAGGAGGTCATGAATCTCTCGATCAACGAGACCCTGTCGCGGACCTTCATGACCTCGTTCACGACGCTGCTGGCGCTGATCTCGCTCTTCGTTCTGGGCGGCGACGTGATCCGGGGCTTTGTCTTCGCGATGATCTGGGGCGTGATCGTGGGGACCTATTCCTCGATCTTCGTGGCCAGTGCGATCCTGCTCTGGCTGGGCGTGAAGCGCGACTGGACCAAGCCGACCGACACCACTGGCAACCAGTTCAGCAACGTGGATGCCTGACGCGAAAGGGCCCCGCAGTGCGGGGCCCTTGGCATCTTATTGATGCCAATATGAAAACAAAGACTGTGTCATTGGCATGTCAAAAGACATTATCTGACACGAGTTTCTTCTTGGCGTTAACGATTCGCTAACCTATGCTGCAGGTGCGAAATCCGCAAAAACGACGCGATTAACCTGCCGATATGATTGTTCGTTGTGCTATCGCATAAAATCATATCATTACTGAGTCCGGAAATCTGCACAAGAACTGACGGGGGGACGCCAGGATGCGTCTGAACGAGATCACCTATACCGATGCCGAACCGGTCGACGGTTACGGCCCCGGCTTTTTCCGAATCGGCGGCAAGGCCGTCGACGGCCCGCTGCTTCTGTCGCCTCAGGGCACCAAGGCATGGGGCGGCATGACCGACAGCGAAACGCTGCTTGCGCTGAAGGGCGATATCGACGTGCTGTTCGTCGGCACGGGAAATGACACGCGCCATATCCCCGGCGAGCTGCGCAGCGAGCTCGAGGAGGCCGGCATGGGCGTGGAGGTGATGAACTCGCCCTCCGCGTGCCGCACCTACAACGTCCTGCTGAGCGAAGGCCGGCGGGTCGCGCTGGCGGTCCTGCCCGTCTGAGATTGCTTGCGCGGCTCTAGGAGCGGCCGCGCAGCATCATAAGTTCCCCGACATTCTCACGCGTGACGTAGCCGATCACGTGCCCGGCCTTGTCCGTCGTCGCGACGGCCGGCGCATGGTCGAGCGCCTCGAGCGCATCCTGCAGCGGCGCGCCGAGCGGAAGTGCGGGAATATCCGTCTCCATCAATTCGCCCACGGGGCGCGTGTTCTGTCCTTCGGCCATGCCGTAGAGCAGCGCCTGCCGCGTGAGGAAGCCCGCGAGGCGTCCTTCGGCGTCGAGCACCGGGAACTCGTGCTGGGTCGTGCGGATGAGCGTCTGCGCGGCCACGTGCAACGGGTCGGAGGGCGTAAGGGACTCGAAGGCGGTGATGGTTGCATCGCGCAGCTTGAGGTGGCTGGCGATGTCGCGGCTTTGCACGTCGCTCGATTCCGCCTGTGCGGCTATGAAGATGAAGACCGCGATCAGTACCAGGATCAAGTTGCCCGATGTCAGCCCGAAGAGGCCGAAGAGAAAGGCCACGACCTGACCCGTGGTGGCCGCGATGCGGGTGGCACGTACGCGGGGCAGTCGTGTGGCAAGCAGAGCGCGCAGCACGCGGCCGCCGTCCATTGGGAAGGCCGGGATCAGGTTGAAGAGCGCGAGAAAGAGGTTCACCGCCGCAAGCCGTCCAAGAAAGGCGCCGCTGGTGCCGGGATCCACAAGTGCGGAGAGCGCGGTCGACGCACCGAATAGGGACAGCACCGCCCAGATCACCACGTTCACGGCAGGCCCGGCGAGGGCCACGGCGATTTCCTGTCCGGGCTTTTCCGGCATCCGTTCCATGCGGGCCATCCCGCCGATGGGCAGCAGGGTGATGTCGGGCGTTGCAATGCCGAACCGGCGCGCCATGAGCGCGTGGCCGTATTCGTGCGCGACCACGCAGGCGAAGAGCGCCAGCACGAACCCGGTGTTGATCAGCGCCGCTTGCGGGCCGCCCAGCGACCACGCCGAAGCGGCGATCCAGGCCAGCAGCAGGAAGAAGGTGGCGTGAACCCGAAGCTCCGAGCCGAGCAGTCGGCCGAGAGGGAAAGACCAGGTCATGTGAAACCCCGATTAACGTGTGACTTGTAAAGACATAAGGGCCGGGGAAGACCGGCGCCATGACCCGTCCTGACGCAGGAGCGCGGAAGATCCTGGAACATCAGGCTGAAACGAAAACGCGCCCCGGTGGGGCGCGTCTGGTTTGAAGTGACTTAGAACGGGATCTCGTCGTCGATGTCACGGGCCGGGGCGCGCGAGCCGCCACCACCGCCGCCGCCGCTGTAATCGCCGCCGCCACCGTAGTCGCCGCCATAATCACCGCCGGAGGAGCCGCCGTAGCTGCCCCCGCCGCCACCACCGCCGCCGCCATCGCGGCCGTCGAGGAAGGTCAGTTCGCCCTTGAACGGGCGCAGCACGACCTCGGTGCTGTAGCGGTCCTGGCCGCTTTGGTCCTGCCACTTGCGGGTCTCGAGCTGGCCCTCGATGTAGACCTTCGAACCCTTGCGCAGGTATTGCTCGGCAAGGCGGACAAGCGGTTCGGCGAAGATGGCGACGCTATGCCATTCCGTCTTTTCCCGCCGTTCGCCCGTGTTGCGGTCCTTCCAGTTCTCGGATGTGGCGATGCGCAGGTTGCACACCTTGCCGCCGTTCTGGAAGTTCCGGACCTCGGGATCCCGGCCCAGATTGCCGATCAGGATCACCTTGTTGACGGATCCGGCCATGACGCCCCCTTCGAATCTTTTTCAGTGGATCTCTTGCGTGTTCGCGACACGCTACACGTACCACCCCCGGAACGCTACACGGGTCCGCGCGGAAAGCAGACCGGAAGGGGCGCCTTTTCGACGAGATGGTGGCGTCACCCGGCCGGTTCCGTTATGGTCCATCCAAAGCCAACGGGGACAGTAGGAACAGCATGCGTTTGACGACGATCTGTGCGGTCGCGGTCGGGCTTCTCGCGGGCACCGCAGCCACGGCCGACATCCTTTCCACGCGAAGCCGCGCCGGGCTTTTCAGTAACCAGACGGGTGTTCTCGACAGCCGCGCGGCCCAGCAATACAACAACTCGGTCCGCCTGCAGCCACCGAAGGTCGTGACACCGACCAAGTACGGCACGCTCGACGGCAGCGTCCCGGCCTATCGCGGCAGCTACAATGGCATCTACGCCGAGATGGCCCGCAGCGCCGCGCGCCGGCACGGCATTCCCGAGGATCTTTTCCTGAGGCTTGTCGCCCAGGAGAGCCGCTTCAATCCCAAGGCGCTGTCGCACAAGGGGGCGATCGGGCTGGCGCAGCTCATGCCGGGCACGGCAAGCCTTCTGGGTGTCGATCCCGCCGATCCGGAGCAGAACCTCGACGGTGGTGCGCGCTATCTCAAGGCGCAGTATCAGCGCTTCCAGTCCTGGCGGCTGGCGCTTGCGGCCTATAACGCCGGGCCCGAGGCGGTCGTGCGCCACGAGGGCGTGCCGCCCTATACCGAGACGCGCAACTACGTCGCCAAGATCTGGGGCAACTAGGGCGCATTTTAGGAAAGATGTCCGGAATATCCGGGGGTTGAGAGGCGACATTCCGGTCTTCTCTTAACTGTGGCTTCCGGTCTTTCCCGGATCCTGCGGGCGGGTGCTTCGAGCCAGGCACCCGTCAGGCAGGATCGCACAGTGTCACGAGCACCCGAGTCACGAGAAACCGACATCTTCAGGAGAGGCCGGGCCTTCCGCATCGTCGCGGTTCTGGTCTGCCTCGGCCTGTTTCTGCCCCGGCCCGCGGCTGCGCAGACCGAGATATGCCGCCTTCCGCCAGAGGTGGAGGCGATCAGCGTCACCTTGCAGCAGATGGCCGGACGGGACGCGATCGCCAGCGGCAACCTGAGCTACCTGCGGTCGCTTCAGCGCGACATATCGCGCTCTCGGGTCCGGAGCAGGGTCGAAGCCTCCGGTATGACCCGTGGTTTGCCGATGGTGATGGAGATGCTCGACCGCGCCGAGCAGATCGCCGCGACCGGCGTGATCGCCGACACCGAGGGCCTGCAGCGCCTGATCCGCAACATCGACCAGATGGTGCGCCTCAATTGCGTGCCGCTCGGCGGCAACGGGACAGAGGCGACCCAGCCGCAGGGAACGGTGACCTACGCCGAGACGCGCGATCTGCCCAAGAATTTCGTCACGCGCGTGATCGAGCCGATCCTTGGCATCGGTGCAGCCCTACTGATGGTGACGGGGATCGCGGCGGCGGTATTTGCGGGGGGCCGTGTCTTCCGCTGGTCCATGGCCTATCTCTACAACACCAAGGCCTGCCGGATCCCCGCCAGCCTGACGGCGCGCGACGGCTCGTTCCCGGTGGAGGGGCTCGTGACGACCATGGGGCGTGGCGGATTGCGCTTCCAGCCCGACGACGTGTCGTTGATGTACGCGCGGCTTGAGGCGATGCCGGGGGGCAAGGTGACGCTCACCATTGGCGACGAGTCGATCCCGGCGACGGTCAGCGAGAGCTACGCCAGCTACGCGCACTTCCGATTTGCCGAGCGGCTGGCTGTGCAGCAGCAGCAGGAAATCCTGCAGCGCTCGATCATCACGCCCTTCTATATCGAGCGGAGCCGACGGCGCGGGATGAACTTGCGACGCGCCGGGTTCTGAGCGTCACTCCGCGGCGATGCGGATTACCGGCGTCATGCCGCGGAACTCCTCTTCGGAAAGGTGGCACTTCACCTGGTGACCGTCCTGCATCTGTCGCATCGGCGGCACTTCGGTCTCGCAAAGATTGCCGGGGACCTTCGATTTCCAGCGGCAGCGTGTCTGGAAGGGGCAGCCGGGGGGCGGGTTCATGGCAGAAGGCACATCGCCCTCGAGCACGATGTGCTCCTTCTCGACGCGGGTGTCGGCGATGGGCACGGCCGACAGCAGCGCCTCGGTATAGGGGTGGTAGGGCGGCGCGAAGACCTGCTCCGTGGTGCCAAGCTCGACGACGTGGCCGAGGTACATGACCAGGACCCGGTCGCTGAGGTAGCGCACGATCGACAGGTCGTGGCTGATGAACAGCAGCGTGGTCTTGTGCTCGCGCTGGATCTCCATGAGCAGATCGGTCACCGCCGCCTGGACCGAAACGTCGAGGGCCGAGACCGGCTCGTCCGCCACGACGATGCGGGCGTCGCCGGCAAAGGCGCGGGCGATGCCGACGCGCTGTTTCTGCCCGCCCGAAAGCTGACGGGGCATGCGGTCGGCGAATTCGCGCGGCAGCTTCACGAGGTCCAGCAGCGACAGCATCCGCTCGCGCCGCTCGGCCACCGTATCGCCGATGCCGAAGATCTCGAGCGCGCGCATGATCTGCGCCCCCACGGTCATCGAAGGGTTGAGCGTGTCGAAGGGGTTCTGGAAGACCATCTGGATCTCGGAGACCGTCTTTGGCGAGCGCGCCTCGATGGCGGTGTCCTGGATCTCGCGGTTGTCGAGGATGATCTTGCCCGCGGTCGCGGTCTCGAGCCCCATGAGCACCTTGGCGAAGGTGGACTTGCCGCAGCCGCTTTCGCCCACGATGGCCAGCGTCTCGGATTCGCGCGCCTCGAAACTCAGCGTCTCGTTAGCCTTGACCACCCTGGTCTCGCCCGAGCGCCCGAAGAGCGCGTTGGCGGCAACCTCGTAGTACTTCCTGAGCTCCTCCATGCGCAGGATGACCTTGCCCGGCTCGGTCTTGTCGCGCGCCTCCATGCCAGTCAGCGGCGCCTGCCAGTCGATCTCCTCGAAGCGCAGGCAGCGCGTGGTGTGCCGGTCAGAGCCCTTCACGTCGAACATCGGGATCTCCCGCGCGTCGCAGAGCCCCTCGACAAAGTAGTCGCAGCGTGGCCCGAAATTGCAGCCCGGGGGGCGTTCGTGGGGCAGGGGGAAATTGCCCGGGATGGCCCGCAGCGGGCGCGCCGCCTTGTCCGCGCCGGGCAGAGGGATCGAGCGGAAGAGCGCCTGCGTGTAGGGGTGCTGCATCTCATCGAAAACATCGGCGATGCTGCCGCGCTCGACCGCCTCGCCGGAATACATGACGCAGATGCGGTCGCATGTCTCGAGCACCAGTCCGAGGTTGTGCGAGATGAAGAGCATCGAGGTGCCGTACTTCTGGCCAAGCTCCTTCACGAGATCCACGACGGCGGCCTCCACCGTCACGTCGAGCGCGGTGGTGGGCTCGTCCAGGATCAGCAGCGAGGGCTCGGCCATCAGCGCCATGGCGATCACGATGCGCTGCTGCTGCCCGCCCGAAAGCTGGTGCGGGTAGGCCTGCAGGATGCGCTCGGGGTCGGGCAGCTTCACGTCGGTGACGACCTGCAGCGCCCGGGCGTAGGCCTCCTTGTCGCTGACGCCGCGATGGATCTTGGGCACCTCCATGAGCTGCTTGCCTACCCGCATGGCCGGGTTCAGGCTCGCCATGGGCTCCTGATAGATCATGGCGATCTCGGAACCGCGCACGCGGCGCAACTCGTCCGCCGACATCTCCGACAGATCGCGCCCCTTGAAGCGGATCGTGCCGCCGACGATGCGCCCGTTCACGCCCAGATCCTGCATGACGCCAAGCGCCACCGTGGACTTGCCGCAGCCGCTCTCGCCCACCAGGCCCACCGCCTCGCCGGGCATGACCTTGACCGAGAAATCCATGACCGCGGGGATCTCACGCAGGCGGGTGAAGAAGGAAATCGAGAGGTTGTCGATCTCGAGGATCGGCCCGTCATACTCGTCTGTCATGCCGCGTCTCCCTCGCAAACCGCGCCGCCGCGCGTCTTCTTCTTGGTCCAAGTATCCCGGGGGTCCGGGGGCAGCGCCCCCGGCCTTGCCTCAGTCACGCAAGGATTCCTCGCGCAGCCCGTCCGCCAGCAGGTTCAGCCCCAGGACAAGGCTCAGCAGCGCGACGGCGGGCACGAGCGCCGGGTGCAGGTAGATCTGCAAGAGCCGCCGTCCGTCGTTGATGGTGGTGCCCCAGTCGGGGCTTTCGGGCGGCAGGCCCAGCCCGAAAAAGCCTAGCGTGCCCAGGAGGATGGTCGTGTAACCGATGCGCAGGCAGAAATCGACGATGAGCGGCCCGCGCGCGTTGGGCAGGATCTCCCAAAGCATGATGTACCAGCGGCCCTCGCCGCGGGTCTGGGCGGCGGCCACGTAGTCGCGTGTCTTGATGTCCATGGCGAGCCCCCGGACGATGCGGAACACCGTGGGCGAGTTCACGAAGACCACCGCGACGAAGACGACGAGGATGCCGCCCGGCACGTCGAAGAGATCGAGCATTGCCGGCAGCACCTCGACGCCCGTGCCCCCCTGCGAGATCAGCGAGAGGTAGAGCCAGCCTGTCAGTCCCAGCACCACGATGAGCAGCGGTGTGCGCAGTTTCGGTCGCGTGTGGTAGCGCGAGTTCAGCAGCACCGCGAGGAAGACGATCGGAAAGACGAAGAGCACCGTCGCCATGTAGCTCGGGATGCCGGTCGCCACGATCTCGGGCGTGACCAGCAGGTAGAAGAGCAGGATCACCGGGAAGGCGAGGATGAGGTTGGCCAGGAACGACAGCACCGTGTCTAGCCGCCCGCCGAAGTAGCCCGCGGGCAGGCCAAGCGTGATGCCCACCATGAAGGCGAAGAGCGTGGCCAGGGGCGCGATCTGGACGACCACCCAGGCGCCGTCCACCATGCGGGAAAAGACGTCCCGCCCGAGGTTGTCGCCGCCCAGCAGGTAGTAGGGATAGGCGCCCTCGTCACCGCCGCGCAGGGGCGTGCCGGGCACCTCGTTCTTCATGAAGGCGCTCTGGCTGAGGCTGTCGTGTGTGACGATCAGGTCCATGGCGCCGAAGATGCCGGTGAAGACCCAGAACAGCACGAGCGCAAATCCGATCATGCCGATGGGGCTGTCGAACATCTTGCCGTAAAGGCCAAGCTTTCGCTTCCAGGTGATTGATACTGCGAAGACAATCGCCATCGAGACCCAGACGGGCAGGAACTGCGTGAGCACGCGGGTGATGATTTCGGCCCAGGACAGGGGATCCATCGCTCTCTCCTTAGCTCACGCTGATGCGGGGGTTGAGATAGACGTAGCCGATGTCCGAGATCAGCTGCGTCACGAGCACGACAAAGACCGATACGACCGAGACGCCGAGCAGCAGGTCGATGTCGTTGTTGCCGGCGGCCTGCACCAGCGTCCAGCCGAAGCCCTTGTAGTTGAACAGAGTCTCGACGATCACCACGCCGTTCAGCAGCCAGGGAAACTGCAGCATGATGACGGTGAAGGGCGCGATGAGCGCGTTGCGCAGCGCGTGTTTCACCACGATGTTGGGAAAGCTCACGCCCTTGAGCCGAGCGGTGCGGATGTACTGCGCCGTCATGACCTCGGCCATGCTCGCCCGTGTCATCCGCGCGATGTAGCCCATGCCGTAGAGCGCGATGGTCAGCACCGGCAGAAAGAAGTTCTCGAAGGTGGCGTTGTCCATCGCCTGCGTGGCGGTGCCCTTGAACCACTTCAACCCGACGGCAGAGCTTGCGAAGACCGCGATCAGGATCACGCCCGAGACGTATTCCGGCGTGGCAGTGGTCACGATGGCCACGGTCGAGAGGCCGCGATCGGTGGCCGATCCCTCGCGCATGCCCGCGAGCACGCCGATCAGCAGGGCCGTGGGCACCATGAGCAGCATGACCCAGAACATGAGCTTGCCGGTCAGGGCCAGCGCCTCGCCGATGATGCGGCCCGCGGGTTCCTGGAAGACGGTGGAAAAGCCCCAGTTGCCCTGCAGGACGCCGCAGAAGGTCGGGGCCTCTTCCGGCGGCACGCCGGTCTCGAAGCAGCGGCCCCGCAGTTCGCCGTCGCTGCCCTCGATCACGTAGCCCGGCATCACGCCGAGCCACTGGCCGTATTTCACCAGCAGCGGCTGGGTGTAGCCGCGGTTGCCGAGCCAGGTTTCGACCTCGGCATCGGACATGCGGAAGTTGCCCTGCGATTTCGAGAGCTTTTCGAGGTTCGGATAGAGGTTCGTGAGGAAGAAGACGATGAACGTCAGGCAGATCGCCGTCAGCAGCATGATCCCGACCCGACGGAGAATGAACAGACCCATGGCGTCCCCTGGCTACTGGGTACCCGACAGCCGGTCCGTCGGACCGGTGAACTTGACGCGGGACCGCCCGTGGCGGGCGGTCCCGTTCTGTCTGGTCAGGCTGCGAAGCCCCATTTGTAGATCTGCGGCAGGAAGGCGATGTGCATGTCCGCGCCGACGACTTCGGGCTTCATGTGGCGGTAGAGCGAGCGCCAGTAGGGCAGGATCGTCACGCCCTCGTCGACGAGGATCTCTTCCATCCGGCCGACCACTTCGCTCCGGGTGTCGGCGTCGGCGATAGAGTTCGCTTCGGCGAGCAGCTTGTCGAATTCCTCGTTCGAGAAGCCGAACTCGTTCCAAGGTTCGCCGGTCCGATATCCCAGGGCAAGGAGTTGCACGGCGAGCGGCCTGTGGTTCCAGTTGGTCGAACTGAAGGGGAAGTTGGTCCAGTCGTTCCAGAAGGTGGCGCCGGGCAGAACGCGGCGGCTGACCTTGATGCCGGCGTCGCGCAGCTGTGCCGCAACGGCATCGGTGGTGTTCTTGCGCCAGTCGTCGTCAATCGAGAGCAGCTCATGCTCGAAATCGGCCATTCCCGCCTCTTCCATCAACGCCTTGGCCTTCGCCGGATCGTAGGGCAGGCGCTGAACGCTGTCGTTGTATTCCGGGTGCACGGGCGCGACATGGAAATTGCGGGCGACCTCGCCGCGGCCGGCGTAGCCGAGTTCGAGACAGATCTCGTTGTCGACAGCCATGGCAAGTGCCTGGCGCACCCGTTTGTCGGCATAGGGCTTCATGCCGTCGACCTCGGCGTTCTGGTTGGGGCGCACCGTGATGGTTGCACCGGTCACCACCTCGGATTTCTTGAGCCCGAGGGAATCGAGGATATCGATGAAATCGCCCACGGATTCGTAGAAGACGTCGACCTCGTCGGCCTCGGCCGCGGCAAGCCACGCGGCGGGGTCCTGCCCGTAGTCGATGTATTCGATCCGGTCGAGGTAGTAGCCGCCTTCCTCGAAGGCCTCGTTGCCCCACCAGGGGTGGTCGCCCTTCACGAGGATGGCCTGGCGGCCGACGGAGAGTTCCTCGACGATCATCGGGCCGGTGCCGACGAGTTCGGAGAGGTCCGCCGCGGGGTCGTAACTAGGGTGCACGACGGGGGCGGGATAGTCGGACATGCCGGCGATGATGGTGATGTCGGGACGGGGCAGGGTGAGCTTGATGGTGTGATCGTCGACGATTTCGAGCACGCCTTCGGCAAGCTGGCCGGTTTCGGGGTCGATCAGCGTGTCCATGCGGCCAGCCATGGAGTTGCCTTCAACCGACTTGTCGCACCAGCGTTCGATGTTGAAGGCGACGTGTTCGGCGGTGAAGGGCTCGCCGTTGTTCCAGCTCACGCCCTGGCGGACGTTGAGCGTGTACTCGGTGGCGTCATCGTTGGCTTCCCAGCTTTCCAGAAGCATGCCGCGGAAGGAGCCGTCCGAGTTGTATTCGACCAGCATTTCGAGTGTGCCGGCGGTGACCCAGCACATCTGGCTCCAGTCGTAGGTGCGGGTGTCCTTGTGCTGGCGCACCTCGATCTGCATGCGCAGGGTGCCACCCTCCTGGGGCGTCTCCTGTGCCGCGGCGGGGCTGCCGAGGCCGCCGAGGGCATAGGCGGCGGTGGCGGTCATGCCGAGCATGGTGGAGCGGGCGAGGAATTCGCGGCGATCCATGAGGCCCTGCTTGAATTCGCGCGCATAAAGCTTGGCAGCAGGGTGCACCCACTGATCTTTTGTCTGCGTCATCGTCGTCTCCCT
This sequence comes from uncultured Rhodobacterales bacterium, assembly GCA_964397775.1. Classification (GTDB taxonomy): domain Bacteria; phylum Pseudomonadota; class Alphaproteobacteria; order Rhodobacterales; family Rhodobacteraceae; genus Allosediminivita. Next base: position 11,079 of record CAYNKL010000100.1, read on the forward strand.
GTGACACACGTCGTCGTTGTTGGGCGAAGTCTTTTGCATTACGCCGTCGGCCTGCGGGTGGCGATGCGCTTTGTCCCGTTGGAAGACATTGCGCATTGTTTTCCGTGTCAGGTCAACGGCGGGTTCCGCCAGCGAGATGTTTAAAAACGACAGTCGACCCGACCAAAAACGACAGGGCGGCGGATTTCAAGCCACGTTGTCGCGACCTTACCCTACGCTCGTGCCGCGCGGGTGCGGGCCCGGAACCTCAGTTCCGACGGGGACGCCCCGGTGTGATTGCGGATGAAGCGCGTGAAGTAGGCAGGCGACGCGAATCCAAGCCGCTGCGCGATGTCCTTGATGCTGGGCGTTCCGGTTTCGAGCAGATCGCGCGCGGCATGAAGGCGACGTTCGGTCAGGATCTCGGCCGCGGTCCTGCCGCAGGCGGCGCGGCAGGCGCGGGTGAGATGGGTGGGGGTCACGTCAAGCGCCTCGGCAAAGGCGCCCATGGGATGGGGGCCCGCGTAGCTGCGCACGACGGCCTGTGCATAACGCCGCGCGAGTCGGTGGGCGGCGCTGTCGGGGGGCTCTTCCCCTGCGCCCCCCGCCGTCTGCCGATGGAGCCAGACCGCGATCAGCCGCATGTGCGCCTCGAGCGCGTCGTCGAGATAGACCCGTCCGCGCTGGGTCTCCCGGGTCATCGCGTCGATCTCGCCGGTGAGCTCGGCCTGGGAGAGGCTGTCACGTACGCGCAGCAGAAGCGCGGTCTTTGGCAGGATGCCGATCCGTCCGCCGGGGCACTCGACAACAAGGGCCTGCGCCTGGGGTGCCAGATCGACAGAAAAAAGCGTGCCGGCAGGTAGATAGAGCGCGGTGTTCATGGAGATGCCGCGCCGGACGCCGTTCACGATCACGCGCCCTTGGCCGCGCGTCACCCAGAGCAGGACGTCGTCGGGGCGGTCGTGGAGCAGGGTAAAGCGCCAGGGCGCGGGTTGAAGTCTCAGCCCGTAGCTGTCGCACCGGATCGCGGGCGCCTGCGGCGGCACCGGACGAGGTGCGGTGGCGGTCATCCGGCCAATGCCTCGCCCGGGACATGCGTCCAGGTCTTCATGCGGGCCCGGAACCAGCTGCGCTGGCGCTTGGCGAACTGGCGGGTGAGGATCGTGGCGCGTTCGGTCGCTGCTTCGAGCGTGGTTTCGCCGCGCAGGTAGGCGATCAGTTCGGCGGCGCCGATGGCCTTGGCCGAGGGGCGCGAGGGCGACCAGCCGGGTTCGTTGGCGCGAGCCTCGCCGAGGGCGCCGGCGGTGATCATCTGGTGGAAGCGCCGTTCGATCCGGGGCGTCAGCCAGTCTTTCGGGGCATCGACCACGATCGGCTGCGCCTGGTCGAGCGGCAGAAGCGGCGGCGGCGTGTCATCCTGCCATTGCGCGAGGCCGCGTCCGGTGGCGGTAAGCACCTCCCACGCGCGCTGCACTCGCATGGGGTTGGCGGTGTCGATGCGGGTGCGCGTCTCGCCATCGAGCTCGGCCACGAGCTCGCCAAGCGCGCCCTCCTCGAGGCGGACCATGGCCTCTTCCCGGACTTCTTCCGGGACGGGGGGGACCTCGGCCAGCCCTTCGGTCAGGGCGGTGAAGTAGAGCCCGGTGCCGCCGATGATGATCGGCCGGGTCGGGCCGCGCAGGAGCGGCGTGACCTCGCGCAGCCAGTCGCCCACGGAATAGGCACGGTCTCCCGGCACATGGCCATAAAGCGCGTGGGGCGCGCGGGCGAGATCCTCGGGCCCCGGGCGTGCGGTCAGGACGCGCCAGTCGTCGTAGACCTGGATCGCGTCGGCATTGACGATGAGACCGCCCGCGGCTTCGGCAATCGCGAGCGCAAGCGCCGACTTGCCGCTGGCGGTGGGGCCGGCGATCAGGACGGGGCGCGCGGGGTCATGGTCGCGCAGGATATCGGCAATCGCTTGCGGCGGCTCTGGCATGGCCTTCTTGCGGCATTGCGGAGAGGCCGCTTTTGAGACATTGATGCCGGCGATCCTAGACCCGGGCCAAGGCGGAGCGCAACATGGACGACGGCAGCACACCCCGGACACAGTACAAGCGTGTCCTGCTGAAGATTTCGGGCGAAGCCCTGATGGGCGACCAGGGATTCGGGCTTCATCCGCCGACGGTCCAGCGCATCGCGAAAGAGGTGAAGTCGGTCCACGATCTCGGCGTCGAGATCTGCATGGTGATCGGCGGCGGCAACGTCTTCCGCGGTCTCGCGGGTAGCGCGCAGGGCATGGAGCGGACCACGGCCGATTACATGGGCATGCTTGCGACGGTGATGAACGCGCTGGCCGTGCAAAGCGCGCTCGAGGGGCTGGGGGTCTTCACCCGGGTCATCAGCGCGATCCGCATGGACGAGGTGGCCGAGCCCTACATCCGCCGCCGCGCGGTGCGGCACCTGGAAAAGAAGCGGGTCTGCATCTTTGCCGCCGGCACCGGCAACCCGTATTTCACCACCGATACGGCCGCCACTCTGCGCGCCAACGAGATGAACTGCGAAGCCATCTTCATGGGCAAGAACGGCGTCGACGGGGTCTACGACAAGGACCCCAAGCAGCACGCCGACGCCAAGCGCTATGACACGGTGAGCTACGACGACTGCCTGGCCAAGAACCTGCGCGTCATGGATGCCTCGGCCATCGCGCTGGCGCGGGACAACAGCCTGCCGCTGATCGTCTTTTCGCTCGACGAGCCGGGCGGCTTCCGCGGCATCCTTGCCGGTGAGGGCACCTACACGCGCGTCCAGGGCTGAGAGGTCGAGGGCGCTTCGGAGGCGCCCATTGATCCGCCCTTCGGGGCGGGATATGGGTCTGGTCCCAAGATACACCGTTTTCAAAGATGCAGGGCCAGACGACCATGGCAGACGATTTCGAACTCGATACCGACGATCTGAAACGCCGCATGGACGGCACCATGTCCAATCTGCGGACCGAATTCGCGTCCCTGCGGACGGGCCGCGCCTCAGCTTCCATGCTCGAGCCGGTGATGGTCGAGGCCTATGGCCAGATGACCCCCATCAACCAGGTCGGCACCGTGAACGTGCCCGAACCCCGGATGGTCACCGTGAACGTCTGGGACAAGAGCATGGTGAACAAGGTCGAGAAGGCGATCCGCGAAAGCGGCCTCGGGATCAATCCGCAGATGAACGGCACCATCATCATGCTGCCGATCCCCGAGCTGAACGAGGAACGCCGCCGCGAGCTGGGCAAGGTCGCCGGCCAGTATGCCGAGCACGCGCGCGTCTCGATCCGCAACATCCGCCGCGACGGCATGGACCAGGTCAAGAAGGCCAAGTCGGACGGCATGAGCGAGGACGACCAGAAGTTCTGGGAGACCGAGGTGCAGGAGCTGACCGACGCCTACATCAAGCGGGTCGACGAGGCGCTCGAGCACAAGCAGGAAG
>CAYNKL010000101.1:0-14471 GCA_964397775.1 uncultured Rhodobacterales bacterium
CGAGCAGGATGAGCGGGTTCGTGGTCTTGGCCTTCTTCAGCGCCTGGATGATCTTTCCGGGCATGGAACCGATATAGGTCCGGCGGTGGCCACGGATCTCAGATTCATCGCGCACGCCACCAAGCGAGATACGGATGAACTCGCGCCCGGTTGCCTTGGCCATGGATTTGCCCAGCGACGTCTTGCCAACACCCGGAGGACCGACGAGGCAGAGGATCGGCCCCTTGAGCTTCTTGGAGCGCGCCTGAACCGCCAGATATTCGACGATGCGTTCCTTCACCTTCTCGAGGCTGTAGTGATCGTCGTCGAGTATCTTCTGGGCGCGGGGAAGATCCTTCTTCACGCGGCTCTTGGTGCCCCACGGGATCGACAGCATCCAGTCGAGGTAGTTGCGCACGACGGTGGCTTCAGCCGACATGGGCGACATGTTCTTGAGCTTCTTCAGCTCGGCCTCGGCCTTGTCCTTGGCTTCCTGCGAGAGCTTCGTGTTGGCGATGCGCTCTTCCAGCTCGGCGATTTCGCCCTCGCCGTCCTCGCCGTCACCCAGCTCCTTCTGGATCGCCTTCATCTGTTCGTTGAGGTAGTACTCGCGCTGGGTCTTCTCCATCTGCGACTTGACGCGCGTCTTGATCTTCTTCTCGACCTGAAGAACGCTCATCTCGCCCTGCATCAGGCCATAGACCTTCTCAAGACGGTCGCTCACGGACAGCGTCTCCAGAAGCTCCTGCTTCTGGTTCACCTCCACGCCCAAATGGCCCGCCACGAGATCGGCGAGCTTGGCCGCTTCCTGGCTTTCGCCAACGGCGGCAAGCGCCTCCTCGGGGATATTCTTCTTGACCTTGGCGTAGCGCTCGAATTCTTCGGCGACGGTACGGGTCAGCGCCTCGATGGCCGTGGGATCCCCCGGCATCTCGGAGAGAAGCTCGGCCTCCGCTTCGAAGAAGTTTTCGTTTTCGAGATACTCGGTGATGCTGACGCGCGCCTGCCCCTCGACCAGCACCTTCACAGTGCCGTCGGGCAATTTCAGCAGCTGCAGCACATTGGCCAGCACGCCGGACTGGTAGATGCCCGCGGGTTCGGGATCGTCCTCGGCAGGATCAACCTGTGCGGCAAGCAAGATCTGCTTGTCGTCTTTCATCACCTCTTCCAGCGCGCGCACCGATTTCTCGCGGCCCACGAAAAGGGGCACGATCATGTGCGGGAACACGACGATGTCGCGAAGCGGCAGCACCGGATAAGAGGGATTGAGGGAGTGTTGCATGCTCGGCTTCCTGTTCTTGGCAAGACCGCCTGGCCCCGCTTTGCGGCAGCGTTGGCCGTCTCCGTTTATGGACCTTTAAGGTGGGGTTGAGACCACGAATTTCAACCTCGCAAGTCAGGCCAGGGCCGAACCATGGCGTCCCCGGCGCAGGGGTGCAAGGCCAGCCTCTCCGCCAGATGCAATTCGCGGTGGATAACCGTGGGGCGCGCAAGCGATAGCTACGCGCCGGACCCTAATGTCATGCAAATGCAATGGGGCGGCCAGATGGCCGCCCCTGCATATTCCGTAGGCATGTGGCGCTGTCAGCCCGCGGCGCGGTCCCACCCGTCGAGAAAGGGATAGTCAGTGTAGCCCGCTTCCCCGCCACCGTAAAAGGTCGACTTGTCCGGTTCGTTCAGCGGCGCGTCGATCTCGAGCCTATGCGCGAGATCGGGATTGGCGATGTAGGGCACGCCGAAGGCCACCAGATCCACCTCGCCCTCGCTCACGCGAGAGATGGCAAGATCACGGTCATACCCGTTGTTGCCCATCCAGAGCCCATCGAACTGTTTCTTGAGCGCCCCGAGATCCGCGCCCTTGAAGTCGCGCGGGCCGCCGGTGTGTCCCTCGATCACGTGCAGGTAGGCCAGCCCACGCCCCGAAAGGTGCGGCACGAGGAATTCTGCAAGGGCTTCGGGATCGCTGTCCTCGGCTCCGTTGGCGGGCGAAAAGGGCGAAATCCGGATGCCGACGCGCGAGGGCTCCCAGACGCTGGTGACCGCATCCAGAACCTCGTCCATCAGCTTCACGCGGTTCTCGTAGCTTCCGCCGTAAGCATCCTCGCGCTTGTTGGTACCGTCCTTGAGAAACTGGTCCAGCAGGTAGCCGTTCGCGCCGTGCACCTCGACACCGTCAAACCCGGCGGCCTTGGCGTTCTCGGCAGCCTTGCGGAAATCCTCGACCACGCGCGGAAGTTCGTCGAGCTCGAGCGCACGCGGCGCCGAGACCTCGACCATCTGCTCACCATCGAAGGTATTGACGCCCTCGGCATGGATCGCCGAAGGCGCGACCGGGTCCTTGCCCTCTTTCTGCAGCGAGGTATGGCTGATCCTGCCAACGTGCCAGAGCTGCAGCACGATGCGGCCTCCGGCGGCATGCACGGCCTCGGTCACCTTCTTCCAGGCGACGACCTGCGCCTGCGAATGAATGCCGGGCGTCCAGGCATAGCCCTTGCCTTCGGGGGTGATCTGCGTGGCCTCGGTGATGATCAGCCCGGCACCGGCGCGCTGGCGGTAGTATTCCACGTGGATGTCCATGGGAGCATCGTCTTCGTTCATTGCGCGATTGCGGGTGAGCGGGGCCATGACGATACGGTTCTTCATGTCGATCGCGCCACAGGCGACTGGTTCGAACAGGCTTGGGGTACTCATCAAGCGCACTCCTGTTGTTTGGGTCCGGTGGATGTAACGCGCCAAGCAGGCAGGACGACCCGCGTGACCTTGCGCAATTCCGCACAGCTGCGGTTCGTCGCAGAACATTCGTTTTACTTTCGCCGAGCGCACCGTTACCCCCGTTTTCCAAAGATAACTTGGGGGAATGATCCATGCGCATCGCGATCCTCGGCGGCGACGGTTTCGTCGGCTGGCCCACCTGTCTCCATCTCTCCGCGCAAGGCCACGAGATCCACATTCTCGACAACCTGTCGCGGCGCTGGATCGACACCGAACTGGGCGTCCAGTCGCTCACGCCGATGGACAGCATTCAGGAGCGCTGCCGCATCTGGAAGGAAGCTTCGGGCGAGACGATCCGCTTCCACCTGCTCGATCTCTCGGGCGAATACGAGCGCCTCAAGGGCTGGCTGATCGAGCACAAGCCCGACGCCATCGTGCACTTCGCCGAGCAGCGCGCGGCCCCCTATTCGATGAAGACCGACCGCCACAAGGTCTACACCGTCAACAACAACGTCAACGCGACCCACAACCTGCTGGCTGCCATGGTCGAGGCCGAGTGCGACGCGCATCTCGTGCACCTCGGCACGATGGGTGTCTACGGCTATTCCTCGGTCGGGGCCGCGATCCCCGAGGGCTATCTCGACGTGGATGTCGAGACGCTGGACGGCACCAAGGCGCGGCAAGAGATCCTCTACCCGACCAAGCCCGGCTCGGTCTATCACATGACCAAGTCGCTCGATCAGATCCTCTTCCAGTTCTATGCGCAGAACGACGGGCTGCGGATCACGGACCTGCACCAAGGGATCGTCTGGGGCACGCATACCGACCAGACGCGCCGGCACGAACAGCTGATCAACCGGTTCGACTACGACGGCGACTACGGCACCGTGCTCAACCGCTTCCTGATCCAGGCGGCGATCGATTACCCGCTGACGGTACACGGCACAGGCGGCCAGACCCGCGCCTTCATTCACATCCAGGACAGCGTCCGCTGCATCGAGCTTGCGCTCGGCGATGCGCCCGAACGCGGCGAACGTGTCCGCATCTTCAACCAGATGACCGAAACCCACCGCGTCCGCGATCTGGCAGAACTGGTTTCGAAACTCACCGGTGCGTCGATCAAGTACCTACCCAACCCGCGCAAGGAAGCCCCCGAGAACGACCTCGTCGTGAAGAACGACCAGTTCCTTGCACTCGGGCTGAACCCGACGACCCTGGCCGAGGGCCTTCTGTCCGAGGTGGTCGACGTGGCGAAAAAATACGCCCACCGCATCGACCGCTCGCGCGTGCCTGCCGTTTCGGCCTGGACCCGCGATCTCGGCAGCCGGGTCGAGCGTGATCCCGAGGGCAAGGCGCTCAAGTCGGTCTCGTGAACCCCGCGCTGCGACCCGAAGGCCCGGCGCGCAGTGCGTCGGGCTACGTCACTCTCGTCACCAACGACGACTTCGCGCTCGGCGCCAAGGCGCTGGGGCATTCTCTGCGACTGAGCGGGGCGACGGCGGATTTCTGCGTCCTCTACACCGGCGGCGTTTCGCCCGAGGCTCTCACCCCGCTGCGCGCGCTTGGCGCGCGGCTGATTGAGACCGATCTGCTGCCAACCTCCGACGCCTTCAACGCCGCCCATACGCGCGAGGCGCTGCACGGGGCCGCCCCCTTCACCCGGGGCGAAAAACCGAAGTTTCACACGCCTTTGGACAATTTCGTGAAACTACGGCTCTGGCAGCTCGATTACGAATCCGTGGTCTTTCTCGATGCCGATACGGTCGTGTTGAGAAACATCGACCGGCTGCTCGCCTACCCCGAGTTCAGCGCCGCCCCCAATGTCTACGAGGATCTCGAGGATTTCCGGCGCATGAACTCCGGCGTCTTCAGCGCCCGCCCCGATCCCGCGACCTTCGATGCCATGCTGGCGCGGCTCGATACCGAAGGTGCCTTCTGGCGGCGCACGGACCAGACCTTTCTGCAGGACTTCTTTCCCGACTGGCACGGCCTGCCGGTCTTCGACAACATGCTGCAATACGTCTGGATGAACCTGCCGGATCTCTGGGACTGGGACAGTATCCGCGTGCTGCACTTCCAGTACGAAAAGCCCTGGCAGGACCATGCCAAGGCCGACCGTCTGCGCCCCCTGATCGAGGTCTGGAAGGGCTTTGCCGAGGGTCACGCACCCGACCTCGCCACTCTGCCCCGCCCATGAAGATCGCGCTCACCGGCGCAAGCGGCATCGCGGGCGAGGCGCTGCTAAGGGGCCTTGCCGGGCACGAGATCACGGTGCTGGGGCGCAACCCGGTACCTGGCCATCCGCATCTGGCGTGGCGTCTCGGCGCCCCCACCCCCGACCTTGGCGGCGTCGACACGCTGATACACGCCGCCTTCGCCCACGAGCCCGGTCGATACAGGGGCGGCGAGGGCGACGACCCGCAGGGGTTTCGCGCAGCCAACCTGGACGGAACCTGCCGTCTCTTCGAAGACTGCGCGCGGGCCGGTGTCGGACGCGTGATCTTCCTGTCGAGTCGCGCGGTCTATGACGGGCTTGGCCAAGCGACGACCCTGACCGAAGATCGTCCGCCCTGCCCCCAGAGCCTCTACGGACAGATCAAGGCCGAGGCCGAAAAGCACCTCTTTTCCCTGCCACTCCAGGGCATCGCCCTGCGCGCCACCGGCCTCTACGGTCCCGACAAGGCCAACAAGTGGGCGCCGCTTTTTGCAGATTATCTCGCCGGTCACCCCATCGAGCCGCGGCGTGGCACCGAGCTGCACGTGGACGATCTTGCCTCGGCTGTGAGCCGGCTTCTCGCGTCAGACGTAAATGGCCCGGTGCATGCCTCCGATATGATGCTTGACCGGCACGACCTGCTCGCAGCAGTGCGGCACCTGACAGGATGCCCGAATGACCTCCCTGCGCGCAGCGCCCGTGCCGTCAACCCGCTGATCAGCGACAGACTAAGCGCACTGGGCTGGCAGCCCGGCGGCCTTGATCTGCTTCAGGCCACCCTGCCCGCGCTACTCCCCAGCGACTTCTCTTCGCCGGAAATACCTCGGGGGTGAATTGGCCGCAGGCCAAGAGGGGGCAGCGCCCCTTCCCCAGTTAAAGCCGCGGAATATCCCCTTCCGCGCGGGCCTCGTGGAACGCCGCCTCGAAATGCTCAAACGCCCCGGCAGTGATGGCTGCGCGCAGACCTGACATAAGCTCCTGATAATAATGAAGGTTGTGCCAGGTTAGAAGCATGCCGGAGATCATCTCGCCGGACCGGAAGACGTGATGCAGGTAGGCGCGGCTGTAACTGCGGCAGGCCGGGCAGCCGCAGTCTTCATCCAGCGGCCGCGGGTCGTCAGCATGGCGCGCGTTCTTGATGTTGACCTGACCGCGCCGCGTCCAGGCCTGACCAGTCCGGCCCGACCGCGAGGGCAACACGCAGTCCATCATGTCGATGCCCCGCTTCACGGCACCGACGATATCGTCGGGTTTGCCCACCCCCATCAGATAGCGCGGCTTGTCCTCGGGAAGCATGTCGGGCGCGTAGTCGAGGCAGGAGAACATGGCCTCCTGCCCCTCGCCCACGGCGAGCCCGCCGACGGCATAGCCGTCAAATCCGATATCCCGCAGAGCCGCGGCGCTCTCCTGTCTGAGATCGCGCTCGAGCCCGCCCTGCTGGATCCCGAAAAGCATGTGGCCTGGGCGATCCCCGAAGGCCTCGCGCGACCGCAGGGCCCACCGCATCGACAGGCGCATGCTCTCCTCGATGCGCGCACGATCCGCGGGCAAGGCCGGGCATTCGTCGAAGGCCATGACGATATCCGAACCCAGAAGCCGCTGAATCTCCATCGAGTGTTCCGGCGTCAGATGGTGTTTGGACCCGTCGACATGCGAGCGGAAGGTCACACCTTCCTCGGTCAGCTTCCGCAAATCGGCAAGGCTCATCACCTGGAAGCCGCCGGAGTCGGTCAGGATCGGCCTTTGCCAGTTCATGAATTGATGAAGACCGCCAAGGCGGGCGATGCGTTCGGCGCCGGGGCGCAGCATGAGGTGGTAGGTGTTGCCCAGCAGGATGTCGGCGCCGGTCTCACGCACGCTTTCGGGCAGCATGCCCTTCACAGTGGCGGCCGTGCCAACCGGCATGAAGGCCGGCGTGCGAATGTCCCCGCGCGGCGTGCGCAAGAGCCCAGTCCGCGCCTTGCCGTCCTGCGCCTTAAGCTCGAACCCGGTTTCCGTCATCTTATGCTCCAGCAGCCTCAGCCCACCTCGACCGACGAGGCGGGACCGGCGCTATCTGCCGCATGCCGGGCGCGCTGAAAAGCCCGCGCGCCCGGATATCTCATGCAAAATCGCGTGCGATCACTCGGCAAGCCGCGCGGGCAGGTTGTTGGCCCAGGCGCTGATGGTACCCGCACCGAGGCAGACAACCATGTCGCCAGGCTGTGCCTGTTCCCGCACCAGCCGTTCGAGATCCTCCTCGTCGCGGATCGCGCGCGCATGGCGATGTCCGTGCCGAACCAGGCCCGCGACAAGGTCGTCGCGCGTGGCACCGGGGATCGGGTCTTCGCCCGCGCCAAAGACATCGGCAATCGCGACGACATCAGCCTCGTTGAAGCAGGTGCAGAAATCCTCGAAGAGCCCCGAGAGGCGCGAATAGCGGTGCGGTTGGTGCACAGCGATCACCCGGCCTTCTGTCGCCTGCCGCGCCGCCTTGAGCACGGCCGCGATCTCGACCGGGTGATGCCCGTAGTCGTCGATGATGGTCACGCCGTTCACCTCGCCCACGCGGGTGAAGCGGCGATTGACGCCGCCAAAGCTTGCCAGCGCGGCGCGGATCTCCTCGCCGGCCATACCAAGGTGCCGGGCCACGGCAACGGCGGAAAGCGCGTTGCTGACGTTGTGGTCCCCGGGCATCGGCAGGGTCACGCCCTCGATCGCCTCGTCATCCCCCTGGAAAACCACGTCGAAATGCGCCACGCCGCCCTTGTAGGTCAGGTTCACCGCCCGCACGTCGGCCTGTGCGTTGAAGCCGTAGGTGACAACGCGGCGGTCGGTGACGCGCCCGACGAGCGACTGCACCTCGGGGTGATCGGTGCAGCAGACCGCAAGCCCGTAAAAGGGAATGTTCGACACGAAGTCGTAAAAGCCCTTGCGCAGGTTCTCGATGCTGCCCCAGTGCTCCATGTGCTCGGGGTCGATGTTGGTGACGATCGCGATGGTGGCCGGCAGGCGGTTGAAGGTGCCGTCGCTCTCGTCGGCCTCGACCACCATCCATTCGCCCTGCCCCATCCGCGCGTTGGAGCCATAGGCGTGGATGATCCCGCCGTTGACCACAGTCGGGTCGAAGTGACCCGCATCCAGCAGCGTCGCGACCATGGTGGTGGTCGTGGTCTTGCCATGGGTGCCGGCGACAGCAACGTTCGACTTGAGCCGCATGAGCTCGGCCAGCATCTCGGCCCGGCGCACCACCGGGAGGCCGCGGCGGCGCGCCTCGTCAAGCTCGGCATTGCCAGGCTTGATGGCCGAAGAAATCACCACGACCTCGGCCTTCTCGAGGTTCTCGGCGCTCTGGCCGATGAAGATCTCGGCGCCGAGCGCCTTGAGGCGCCCTGTGATCTTCGACTCCTTCAGGTCAGACCCCTGGACCCTGTAGCCATGGTTCAGCAAAACCTCGGCAATGCCGGACATGCCGATACCGCCGATGCCGACGAAGTGGATGGGCCCGACGTCGCCGGGCAGCTTGGTTGCCCCGGTCATGACCGCGCTCCGTTCAAGTTCCAGATCCTTCATAACCTGCCCCTTCTTTTCTTGTCGTTCCTGACAGTTGCTCGATTTCATCGGCAAGCGCGTTGGCCGCCTCGGGTTTGCCGACGCTCAGCGCCGCCCGCGCCATCTGCGTGGCGCCTTCGGGATTCTCCAGCACGGCCCGGATCGACTCGGTCAGGCTTTCCACCGAAAGCTGACTTTCCGGCATGCGGATCGCGGCACCCGCCTCGACCAGCGGCCGGGCGTTGGCGCTCTGCTCATCCCGGATCGCCGCTGCGTAGGGAATGAGGATCGAGGGCCTGCCGATCACGCTCAGGTCCGCGACACTGGATGCCCCCGAGCGCGAGATCACCAGTTGGGCCTCGCTCATCCGACTCGGGACGTCATGGAAGAACGGCTGAACATCGGCGTCGATCCCGACCTCGGCATAGAAGGCCGAGACGCGGCCGATATCCTCCGGCCGGGCCTGCTGATTGACGCGAACCAGTTGCCGCATATGGTCCGGCAGCGCAGCAAAGGCGGGCGGGACAATATCGCTGAGGATGCGGGCCCCCTGGCTGCCGCCGATGACGAGCACCGACATGGGATAATCGCCCGGCGGAATGTAGCCGGCACCGGCGCGTTCAAAGACCGCCTGGCGCACCGGGTTTCCGGTATGAACCGCGTCAACTCCGTCCGGGAGCTCAGTCGGCCAGGTGCCGCAGGCGATACGGGTCACCCTCGTGGCGAACAGCTTGTTGACCTTGCCTAGAACGCCGTTCTGTTCGTGGATCATACGCGGCAAGCCCAGCAGGATCGCGGCGCTGAGCGCGGGGATCGAGGGATAGCCGCCAAAGCCGATCACCGCGGCGGGTTTGTCGCGTCGCATGCGAAGGGCCATGTCGCCGACGCCACCGGCGATGCGAAACGGGACCAGCGCACGTGCCGCCACGCCCCCTCGCGCAAAGGTCGCGCTCGAGACTTCCTCGATCTCGACCTCGTCCGGAAAGCCACCGACGTAGCGTGCCCCGCGCGCATCGGTCGAGAGCTTCACGCGCCAGCCGCGGGCCAGAAGCGTTTCCGCCAGAGCTTGCGCCGGGAACATGTGCCCACCCGTGCCACCTGCTGCCATCATCAACAGGGGCCTGCGATCAGCAGCCATCAGGAAACCTCCGTGCCTTGGATTGGCGCCGCATATACGAGCGGAATTGGCCCCGCAACGCCACCGGCGGAAGGACGCCGACGAGGTCCCTCGGCGACCCGTTCATGACTTCGGAAGCGCCCTGCCCCGGCACGCGCTCAGCGGCGCCGGCTGCGCAGGAGATCACCGATCTCGCCCTGCGGCCGCGTTCTCGTGAAAGCCAGCAGCATCCCGACGCCGATACCGGCAGCGATGACCGAAGAACCGCCGTAGCTGACGAAGGGAAGCGTCATGCCCTTGGCCGGCAGCAGCCGCACAGCGACCCCCATGTTGATCATGGCCTGCACGCCGAAGATGGCTGCAAGGCCGGTGCCAGCCAGCCTGATGAAGGGATCACGTTCACGCATCAGGCGGATCATCGAGCGGACGACAACCACCATGTAGAGCGTGATGATCGCGCCAACGAGGATCAGGCCGTACTCCTCGGCCGCGACGGCGATGATGAAGTCCGTATGCGCGTCAGGAAGCGACCATTTCACCTGGCCTTCGCCGACCCCCACGCCAAAGAAGCCTCCTTCGCGGATGGCGTTCGTTGCGTAGCCAAGCTGCGTGTTCGGGTCGACCTCGGGGCTGAGGAAGCCGTCGATACGCCGGGCGAAGTGCTCGGATGCGTTGTAGGCGACCGTCCCGAAGAAGACGACCACGCCCGCGAGCGCCATCAGGAGGAACATCGGCGCGCCGCCGACGAACCACATCACGCCCCAGCCGAAGAGGACGAGGCACGCCTGCCCGAAGTCCGGCTGCAGGGCGAGCATCGCCACGATCGCGACCATGAGTGCGAAGGAATAGACACGGCCCGGAGGCCCGCCAAGCTCCTGCCCCGCCGCCATGAGCCATGCGCAGGCAATAACGAAGAGCGGCTTCAGGAACTCGGACGGCTGCAGCGAGGCAAAGCCCATCGAGTACCAGCGCACAGCCCCCTTGCCGAAGTCCGTTCCGAAAAAGGGAAGCATCGCCAGGGCAACGAAGGCGACAATGAAGCCCAGCACCGACAAGCGACGTACCAGCACGGGGCCCATCATGGATGTCAGAACCAGCGCAATCAGCCCGAGCAGACCGAAAAAGGCCTGACGCTGGACATAGTAGAAAGGCTCCAGCCCGTTTCGCTCTGCCAGGGGCGGCGAGGCGGCGAGGCCGAGAAGCAACCCCACGCCGAAGAGCATGAGGACACAGGATAGCGACCACTTGTCGACTGTGCGCCACCAACGCGAAAGGATGGGCTCGGCTGTGCGCAGGGGTGCTGCGCCATAGACCATTTCTGTCATGGGATTACCGCTCGTCTGCCTCTGAACGCCCGTTTTCCGGGTCTGAACAATAGTCTAGCCGAATTCTTCCAACCAAACCAGCCTAAAGACGCACGCGTGGAAGACCATCACGGCCAAAAGCGGAACGGATCGGGCGGCTTGTAGAGGCCGTCTCTTCCCGGCATCACCTTGCCTCGACGCCGACCACCGAGGAGCCACGACCATGGAGAAGCAAATGCACTGCCGGACGCTGATCCTCGGCGCTGGGGCAGCGGGCATGATGGCGGCGGCGCACGCCGGACCCGATGTCATTGTCATCGACCACGCAAAGCGACCCGGCGAGAAGATCCGCATCTCGGGCGGTGGTCGCTGCAACTTCACCAACTACCACGTTGAACCGGAACGGTTTCTCGGTGCCAACCCGCATTTTCACAAGTCAGCGCTGGCCCGGTACACGCAATGGGATTTCCTCGATCTGGTGCAGCGCCATGGGATCGCCTGGCACGAAAAGACACTCGGCCAGCTTTTCTGCGACGGCAAGGCCACGCAGATCATCGAGATGCTTCAGACAGAGATGGACAAGGCCGGGGCCCAGCTCTGGCTCGAAACCGGCCTGACCGGCGTCAGACACGTGGACGGGCGCTTCGTGTCGAACCTCAATTCAAAGGAGGAAGACATTGAACTGACGTCGGAAAACTTGATCCTTGCGACCGGCGGAAAGTCCATTCCCAAGATGGGCGCGACCGGTCTGGCCTACGAGATCGCCCGGCAGTTCGGGCACGCCGTGACCGAGATCCGGCCCGGATTGGTCCCCTTCACCTTCGAGAAGCGCTTTGCCGATATCTCGGGGATCTCCACGAACGTGCTGGCGGGGAACGCGCGCGCTTCGTTCGAAGAGGCGCTGCTTTTCACCCACCGGGGCCTTTCGGGGCCGGCGGCATTGCAGCTTTCGAGCTATTGGCGCGAGGGGGAGGAGATTTCGGTAAATCTCTTCCCCGGCATGGACTTCGCAGGCATTCTGCGCGCGGCGCGGCAGGATCGCGGCAGGCGCTCGCTCAAGACCGAACTTGGCGCGCATCTCCCGGGACGGCTGGTGGACTTCCTGTCTCAAGCCATGGATCTCAGCGGCAACCTCGCCGACCTTTCGGACGCGCGGATCGCCTCGTTGGCCGAGGCTCTGCAGCGCTGGCAACTGAAACCAGGGGGCACCGAGGGTTACCGCACCGCCGAAGTGACCCTCGGCGGCGTTGACACGGACGGGCTCGACTCGCGCACGATGATGTCGAAGCACCTGCCCGGCCTCTACGTGATCGGCGAAGCGGTCGATGTGACCGGCTGGCTCGGCGGCTACAACTTCCAGTGGGCGTGGTCTTCGGGCGTCGCCGCCGGTCGGGCGATCGCGGGGAGCTAGCGCCCGAGCACCTCCCGAACCCGCGCCACGAAATCCTCGCCCCGTTTCTCGAAGCTGTCGTATTGGTCGAAGCTGGCCGCGGCGGGTGCGAGCAGCACCACCTCGCCTGGCTCAGCCTCGGCGGCGGCGCGGGTCACGGCCTGTTCCATCGTGGTGCAAGCCTCGGCCTCGATCCCCTTGAGCTGCAACGCGAAACCTTCGGCTTCGCGACCTATGACGTAAGCTTTGGAGACGTGCCCCAGCCCCTCGGACAGACCGTCGAGGCCGCCTTCCTTCTGCAAGCCACCGCAGATCCAGCGGATCTTCGGAAAGGCCATGAGCGCCTTGAGCGCGGCATCGACGTTGGTGGCCTTGGAGTCGTTGACGAAGGTCACGCCATCCTTCTCGCCCACGATCTGGCTGCGGTGAGGCAGCCCTTCGAAGGTCTGCAGGGCGCGCTCGATATCGCGCGGGCCGATGCCAAGCGTCCGTGCGACCGCGTAGGCTGCACAGGCGTTCTGGTGGTTGTGGGCGCCCGGCAGGCCGCGCACGTCGCGCAGGTCGATGGCCGACATCTGGCGGCCCTTGCGCCACTCGGCAAGAAATCCCTTGCGGGCGAAGACGTACCAGCCGGGTCCGGTCAGCTTGCGGCCCACGGCGATGCGGATCACGCGGTCATCCGCCCTGCCCTCGGCCAGCTGTCCGGCGAGCGACATGCCCTCGTATTCGTCGACGCCAATGATGGCCCGGTCCGGACCGCCCTCGGCGAAGAGCCGACGCTTGGCGGCATAATAGCCCCCAAGGCCCCCATGGCGGTCGAGGTGGTCGGGCGAGAGATTGGTGAAGACGGCGATGTCGGGTGTCAGGGCCCGGGCCAGATCGGTCTGGTAGGAGCTGAGCTCCAGCACCACTGCGCCGCCATCGCCCGGCGGGTCGATGTCGAGCACGCCACGGCCGATGTTGCCGGCAAGCTGGCTGTCGCGACCGGCCTCGGTCAGGATGTGGTGGATCAGCGCCGAGGTGGTCGATTTGCCGTTGGACCCGGTGACGGCAATCACCTTGGGCGGGCTGTCGAGGTCATCCCACCCCGCGCCGCCAAGCGAGCGGAAGAAGAGGCCGATGTCGTTGTCGACGGGCACGCCCGCCTCCAGCGCGGCGGCCACCACCGGGTTCGGTTTCGGGTAGAGATGCGGGATGCCGGGGCTGACGATCAGGCTTGCCACGTCCTCGAAGGCCTCGGGGCGCGTGAGCTGGCGGGCGGTGAAGCCCTCGTCCTCGGCGCGCTCGCGGGCGGTGGGGTTGTCGTCCCAGACCAGCACCTCGGCGCCGCCTTCGCGCAGGGCGCGCGCCGCCGAGAGGCCCGAGCGCCCCAGACCCAGAACGGCGACCGTCGCGCCTTCGAAACCCTTGACCGGAATCATGCCTGCTTCCCCTTGCTGCCTCGCGCGGGATCATGGCGGCTGGTGATCCGCCTGCAAGCCCCGCGCAATGAAAAGGGCGCGGCCCCCTCAGGCCGCGCCCCCGATGTGTCTGTCAGCCTGCGGTTCAGCCGCGGGCGCGCTCCACCAGGCGCCAGGCGGCGGGCAAGAGCATAGCGGCCAGAGCCAGCTTCAGCGCGTCTCCGAGCAGGAAGTTGACCATGCCCCACTGCATGACCCAGGCCGCGCCCTTGTCGGCGAGGAAGAGCCAAGCCATCCAGGGCAGGCCGAAGGCGTAGATGACGGCGTTGGCCATCAGGAGCGCGGCGACCATGCGGGTCACGCTGCGGTCCCAGCCGCGGCGGGCGAGGAAGCCCATGAGGGCGGCGGCGGCGGCGAAGCCGACGAGATAGCCGCCGGTGGGGCCGGCCATGTAGGCGAGGCCCGCGCTGTCGCCGGTAAAGACATGAACGCCGGCGGCCCCGAGGGCGAGGTAGCCGAGCAGGGTCACGAGGCCGAGACGGGCGCCGTAGGCGGCGCCGAGGGCCAGAACGGCGAAGGTCTGCATGGTGACCGGCACCGGCCACATGGGCACGCGGACCTGCGCGGCGGCGGCCATGAAGCCGATGCCGAGCACGACCAGAAGGGCCTGCTTGGCGCGCAGGCCGGCGCCTTCGGTTGCGCCGAAGCTGTCGGCGAGCACGTTACGTTGGATCGCGAGGCTCATGGGCCGTCCCCTCCTGTCAAATCTCTGTTGCCTCGGTTGTGCCGCATGGCGGCGAAACGCGCAAGAGAGAGCGGACGG
>CAYNKL010000102.1:0-14276 GCA_964397775.1 uncultured Rhodobacterales bacterium
CGGCGCAGTTCCTTGACCACCTCGGGGAAGGAGAACCAGTCGGGGATCTCGAGGCCCTCTTGCAGGCGGCGGCGCAGCTCGGTGCCCGAGATGTTGAGGATGGTGACCTTGTCCTTATCCTCGATCTCGTCGTTGGGCTCGTACTGGGCGCGTTCCTGCACGTAGACCATGTGCTTGAAGGGCACCATCTCGATGCCGATCTCGTCCTTGAACTTCGTGAAGAGGTCCTGGGCATCGTAGGGGCCGTAGAAGTCCTCGCCCTGGCTGTTCTTGCCCGGGCCGGCGTGGTCGCGGCCGACGATGAAGTGGGTGCAGCCGTGGTTGCGGCGGATCAGCCCGTGCCAGACGGCCTCGCGCGGGCCGGCCATGCGCATGGCGAGCGGCAGCAGCGACATGGTGGTCGTGGAGGACGGGTACTTGTCGAGCACGGCCTCGTAGCAGCGCACGCGGGTGAAGTGGTCGACGTCGCCCGGCTTGGTCATGCCCACGACGGGGTGGATGAGCAGGTTGGCCTGGCTTTCTTTGGCGGCGCGGAAGGTGAGTTCCTGGTGCGCGCGGTGCAGCGGGTTGCGGGTCTGGAAGGCCACGACTTTGCGCCAGCCCATCTTGCGGAAGAAGGCTCGCATTTCGTTGGGCGTGTCGCGGCGGGCGCGGAAGTCGTAGTGCACAGGCTGCTGGATGCCGGTCACGGGGCCACCAAGGTACACCTTGCCCGCGGTGTGGTGCAGGTAGTGCACGGCCGGGTGGGCCTCGTCGTCGGCGCCGAAGACCAGCTCGGCCTCGCGCGACTTGTCGGGGGTCCACATGTCGGTGACGGTCATCGTGCCGAGGATCACGCCTTCCTGGTCACGCAGCGCGATGTCCTGGCCGAGCTCAATGGAATCGGCGAACTTCTCGGTCACGTCGAGCGTGATGGGCATCGGCCAGAGCGTGCCGTCGGCGAGGCGCATGTCCTTGACGACGCTGTCGTAGTCTTCCTGGCCGAGGAAGCCCTTGAGCGGGTAGAAGCCGCCGTTCATCAGGAGTTCGAGATCGCAGATCTGGCGCGGGGTCAGGTCGTGGCTGACCAGCTCGCCGGCTTCAACCTTGAGCTTCTGCGCGCTGTCGTAGCTGACATAGAGCTCCGGTATGGGGGCTAGGTTGGAATGCATGAGATTGCTCCTGTACTTCAAAGGCACGAGATCTGCGGCCGAGCCGGTGAGTTCGGCATGAAGGGCTGCGTATTCCGCGAATTTCCGGGTGAGAAAGGTCTGGACCAGTTGATCCTTGAGCGCCGCCCCCTCGGGGGTCAGCGCGTAGGCGAACCGCTGGCGGCGGTCCGGGCCCGGACGGTCGCTGACGGTAATCAGGCCGGCATCACTCGCGGCCCTGAGGTGTGAATTGAGCCGGCCCAGCGAGATGCCGAGAGCCTCGGCGGTGGCGCGCTGCGACGCCCCGGGCATCCTTTCCAGCTGACGGAGCAGGCGGAAAAGGAGGTCATTTCCTGGCAACGATGTCGTTTCGGACGGCGCGGACATGACAGCGACTCAATGTGTGTTCACGACTGAACGCTTGTCACTGTTTGCAGGTGCAGAAAAGCGAAAATCCCATGACATGGCAAATTTCGCAGCCTCTCGCGGGCTGATCGGCACAACCATGCCGGTTTTGGCGCCACCCCATGTGCAGGTGCAGCATTCAGGCTGTCATTCGCCGTCGGACGGATGCGGGCTCAGGCGACGGGCGCGGACCAGGGCACGGCTTGACCGGTCGGACGTAGCGCATCCTGCCAGTCAAAAAGCACGATATGGGTGAGGTCGGGACGGGACCGCGAGCGGTAGAGCATGCCGCGTGCGCCCATGTCCCGGGCCGCATCGGACCAGCCCCAAGTCGGCGATGGCGCGCCAGTGGCACGCGTGCCCTGCCAGACCTGGCGTGCCTCTTCTTCTTTGCGGATGTCGTGAAGCCCGTCGATGTCCAGCATGTAGCGCTGCACCACGCGGGGCGGATCGTCCGGCGCGACATAGCGCCTGATCGCCACGCTCACACCCTCTTCCGTCAGTGAGGCGTAGAGCGCCGACTGCCCCGAATGGTGAAACCGCCCTTCAGGGCTCGCCACGCCGTCAAGCGGGCGGTCGGCCCGGTCGGCCCAGAGAATGCGCCAGACCGGGCCGCTGTAGGAGATCACTGCGCCGGCTCGACCGGCGCGCCGTAGCCAAGCGGCTCGGTTTCGTCCTTGCCCTCGTCGAGGCCGACCTCGGCGAGGTAGCGCTCGGCCTCGAGCGCGGCCATGCAGCCCATGCCGGCCGAAGTGACCGCCTGGCGGTACTTGTGGTCGGTGAGGTCGCCCGCGGCAAAGACGCCGGGGATCGAGGTTTCGGTGCTGTCGGGCTTGGTCACCACGTAGCCGCCCATGTGGGTTTCGAGCTGGTCCTTGACCAGTTCGCTGGCCGGCGCGTGGCCGATGGCGACGAAGACGCCGGCGCAGGGGATCTCGGTGATCTCGCCGCTGTCGACGTGGCGGACCTTCACGCCGGTGACGCCCTTGGGATCGTCCTCGCCCACGACCTCTTCGAGCTGGTGGTGCCAGAGGGCTTCGATCTTGGGGTGCTTGAACAGGCGGTCCTGCAGGATCTTCTCGGCCCGGAGCGTGTCACGGCGGTGGATGAGCGTGACCTTGGAGGCGAAGTTCGTGAGGAACAGCGCCTCTTCCACGGCGGTGTTGCCGCCGCCGATCACGACGATTTCCTTGCCGCGGTAGAAGAAGCCATCGCAGGTGGCGCAGGCCGAGACGCCGAAGCCCTTGTAGGCTTCCTCGGTCTCGAGGCCGAGCCACTTGGCGCGGGCGCCGGTGGCGAGGATGACGGAATCCGCGGTGTAGGTCGTGCCGCTGTCGCCGTGGGCGACGAAGGGCCGCTTGTCGAGTTCGAGCTTCGAGATGATGTCGCCCTCGATCTCGCAGCCCATGGCGCGGGCGTGCGCCTCCATGGTGACCATGAGTTCGGGACCTTGAATCTCGATGTGGCCGGGCCAGTTCTCGACATCGGTGGTGGTGGTGAGCTGGCCGCCGGGTTCCAGACCCTGGATCAGAAGCGGCTCCAGCATGGCGCGGGCCGCGTAGACACCGGCGGTGTAGCCGGCCGGGCCGGACCCGATGATGAGGACCCGTGCGTGGCGTGTCTTGGACATGGTGCGCCCCCCTTGCATGTGGCGTGTCGGGACCTGCATATAGCCATCCTTCGGGCGCGGTGCCACCCCGGCGCCCTTCCCCGTGAGTTATACACCTTTCGTTAATAATATTGCGCAGAGTTGAAACAATATTGCGCATCTTCGCGTCTGTGTTATAACAATCGCGATTTCACCCCAGGGGACCGGAATGTCATCTCACAGGCTCGACCCGATCGACCGCAAGATTCTCGCCGAACTGCAGCAGGACGGCCGAATGACCAACGTCGAACTTGCCCGTCGCGTGGGCATCAGCGCGCCGCCCTGCCTGCGCCGTGTGCGCACGCTGGAGGAGCAGGGCTTCATCCGGGGCTATCACGCCGAGGTCGATTCACGGGCGCTGGGCTTCGAGGTGCAGGTCTTTGCCAGCGTCGGTCTGCAGAGCCAGGCGGAGGCCGACCTACGTGCCTTCGAGGACCGCTGCCAGGGCTGGCCGCTGGTGCGCGAGTGCCATATGCTCAACGGCGAGGTGGATTTCATCCTCAAGTGCGTGGCGCCGGATCTGTCGACTTTCCAGAGCTTCCTGACAGGTGAGTTGCTGACCGCGCCCAACGTGGCAAGCGTGAAGACCTCGCTGGTGATCCGGGGCGCCAAGAAGGCACCGGGCGTGCCCTTCGAGGTGCTGGAAGACAGGCTGAGCCGGAGCGCCTGACGGGCCGATTGCCCCTGCCGACGCGCTGCCTATACTACGCCCTTCCATAGGCGGAGGGCGCGATGACGGAAGTGAAGGTCGGCATCATCATGGGCAGCCAGTCGGACTGGTCCACGATGAAGGAAGCGGCGAATATCCTCGACGAACTGGGCGTGCCCTACGAGACGCGCATCGTGTCGGCCCACCGCACGCCGGACCGGCTTTGGGACTACGGCAAGAGTGCCGTGGACCGGGGTCTGCAGGTCATCATCGCGGGCGCCGGCGGCGCGGCGCATCTGCCCGGCATGATGGCGTCCAAGACGCGCGTACCCGTGGTGGGCGTGCCGGTACAGACGCGGGCGCTGAGCGGTGTCGACAGCCTTTACTCCATCGTGCAGATGCCGCGAGGCTTTCCGGTGGCGACCATGGCGATCGGCGCGAGCGGCGCGGTCAACGCAGGCCTGATGGCGGCGGGCATCCTCGCGCTGCAGGACGCTGGCCTGGCCGAGCGGCTCGACAGCTGGCGCACGGCGCTGGCCGACTCGATTCCGGACGCGCCCTCGGACGACTGATCCCCTTTGCATCCGGACCCACTTTGCGCTTAGCAGGACGCGGACTCTCGGACGAGCGGAGCGCGGCATGACGGACCCCATAGCCCCCGGTGGCACAATCGGAATTCTCGGCGGAGGCCAGCTTGGCCGGATGCTTTCGGTCGCGGCGGCGCGGCTCGGGCTGAAGACGCATGTCTTCGAGCCCGGCGCCAATCCGCCCGCAGGCGACGTGGCCCACAAGGTCACCACCGCCGAATACGACGACGCCATCGCGCTGGAGGCCTTTGCCGCCTCGGTCGACGTCATCACCTACGAATTCGAGAACATCCCCACGGCGGCGCTGGACCTGCTGGAACGGCACCGCCCGATCCGGCCCGGGCGCGAGGCGCTGCGGGTGAGCCAGGACCGGCTGACGGAAAAGACCTTCCTGTCGGAACTTGGTCTCGGCGTCGCGCCCTTCGCGGCGGTCGACAGCGCCGAGGACATGGCGCAGGCGATCGAAATGATCGGCGTGCCGGCGATCCTGAAGACCCGGCGCTTCGGCTACGACGGCAAGGGGCAGGTCCGGATCGACACCCGCGAGACCGCGGGATCGGCGCTCGACAGCCTGGCCGGCGCGCCGGCGATCCTTGAAGGGATGGTGGATTTCACCTCCGAGATTTCGGTCATCGGCGCCCGGTCGCCGCGGGGCGACGTGGCGGCCTTCGACCCCGGCATGAACGTGCACGTGGGCGGCATCCTGCGCACCACCACCGTGCCGGCGCCGATCCCCGACAGCCTGCGCACCGACGCGGTGCTGCTGGCCGGCCGCATCCTCAACGCGCTCGACTACGTGGGCGTGATGGGGGTGGAGCTTTTCGTGACACCCGCCGGGCTGATCGTGAACGAGATCGCGCCGCGCGTGCACAACTCGGGCCACTGGACGCAGAACGGCTGTACCGTCGACCAGTTCGAGCAGCATATCCGCGCGGTGGCAGGCTGGCCGCTGGGCGACGGCAGCCGCTTTGCCGACGTGCAGATGGAAAACCTGATCGGCGACGACGTGTCGAAGATCCCCGCGTTGGCCGCCGAACCCGACACCGCGCTGCACCTCTACGGCAAGGCCGCGGCGCGGCCCGGTCGCAAGATGGGCCACGTGAATCGCGTGCAGCGGGAAGGAGCTTTGATCGACTCTCGCTAAAGGTTAACAAATCGTTGACTCCGATGCGAATGAGGGGATTCCCTTAGGGCAGTATTTGTTGTTGCTCTTTTTGAGGGATGCCCCATGACACCCATGACCGCGACGCCAGGCCTTTTCGTCTCGACCGACGATGGGCGTGACTGGATTGCCAGCCTGAGCGGGGACGGCAGCGGAGACATGGCCGGGCGCCACGTTGCAGGCATTGGCGATATCAACAACGACGGTTTCGACGATATCGCCGTCTCTGCTCCGGGGACTGAGGTGAAGGTCCATGTGATCTTCGGATCGGCAGAGGGACTGCGCGGGGCGCAGAACCTGGCAGCGACGAGCGCAGCACGGGGAATACAAGTCACCGGGCTGACCGGTGACGGAAAAACCGATAGTACCTCGCTACAGGCCGCGGGTATCGGGGACTTCAACGGTGACGGGATCGACGATTTCATCATCGGCGAGGGCCAGCAGGACCGGGCGCACGTGATCTTCGGCAGCGAGGGCGGTCTGCCCTCTGAAACTTCGATTGCTAGCCTGGACGGGACCACCGGCGTGACCCTTCAGGGAATCGGCAAGGCGGGCGGCGCGGTGTCGGGTGCAGGTGACGTGAACGGCGATGGGATTGCGGATATCTTGATCGGCGCGTGGCGTGCCGGAGAATACCCGTTGGCACAGTCCGGCAAGAGCTATCTCGTCTTCGGGCGCGACACGGAGATGCCGACGGAGATCGACCTCGAGGCACTGGACGGAGAGGACGGTTTCGCCGTGCTCGGTGAGGAATACTCGCAATGGTCGGGCGACGCAGTGTCCGACGCGGGGGACTTCAACAATGACGGGTTCGACGACTTCCTGATCGGGTCGCCGGAAGGGTCGGCACCACTGAGTGGAACGGGGCAAGCATACCTGATCTTTGGTGGGCCCAGCGGGTTTCCGGCGGAGCTCGAGCTTGCGGACATCAACGGCGTCAATGGCATCAAACTGATCGGGAAGAATTTCGTCGACAACTTCGGATCGAGCCTCGACAGCGCGGGGGATGTGAACGGGGATGGGATCGATGACATCGTGGTCGGCGCCAGACACAGTGAAGCAGCCTACGTGATCTTCGGGACAGAGGCGGCGCAGTCTCCAACCTTGAAGATGGACGACCTCGACGGGACCAACGGTTTCATCATCGAAGGTGACCGGGATTCCGAACTCGGCGCAACGGTATCAGGCGCGGGCGACCTTGACGGGGACGGGATCGACGACCTGATCATCGGCGCCTACGACGGGCGTTATCTCTACGGAACGCCAGGGCCGGGGTCGGCCTTCGTGATTTTCGGAAGCCGCGAAGGGTTCGATGCTCGGAACTACGCATCGTTGCTGGGAGAGCGCGGCCTGGAGCTGGTCGGAGAGGAGGATTATGATCGCTTCGGCTACTCCGTCTCGAGCGCCGGGGATTTCGATGGCGACGGCCAGATCGACCTGCTCGTCGGAGCAATTCAGGATCGCAGCTACGATTCCTCGGTGCCGGATGGGCCGGGAGAGGCTTATCTGCTGCAAGAGATCCGGCCCGTCGTGACCAACAAGCCCCCCGTAGCTGTCGACGATGCTCCTTCCATCGGAGAGGACGACACGGGCCCGGTCCGGTTCAACGTTCTGGCCAACGACAGCGACCCCGAGGGCAATGGTGTGGAGTTCGTGTCCTACAGCTTCGATGACCCGCGTGGGACGCTCACCCATCTCGGTCGGGGTGTCTTCGAGTTCAGCCCTGATGGCGATTTCGAAGATCTCCAGGCCGACGAGGTCTTGCCGCTCGAACTGCGTTACACGATCCGGGACAGCGTTGGCACGCGGTCCGAGGCCCTCGCCTCAATCCTGGTGATCGGAGCGGAGGACATGCATGACTTTAGCGTCCGCCTCGAGCTTGGCTCGGGGTATGATCCCGAGGAGGGAGTCCCCGAGGGCTGGCGCGTCGGGAAGCTGCTCGGTTTCGTCGACGTCGAGGATGCAGATGATACTCCTTTGTCCGCCTACGATTATACGATCCGCGACCCCAGTCTTCAGGTGGGGGTGGGCAATAGCGGGCAGCTATTCGTGCGCCCCGGCGCCTTCATCGACAACGACGTGACGCCGGTGCTGAACTTCGAGATTTCCGTGACCTCGCCTGGTGGGACGACCGTGACCCGCGAGGTCACTTTCGACGTGGCCGACAGATTCGACACCATCCGCCCCGACGCCTCGACCGGTCAGATCGTCTCGCGGCCGGAGAGCGAGATCATTGCGCTGGACGCGGATGAGAACTTGGTGGTGCGCGACGTTTCGGAGGGCCCAGAACCCGATTACTTGCGCGGCCTTGCGCTTGGCGACAGCCTTTTGTTCACAGGGATCGACTTCGACGGTACGACGGGCTACGAATCACTCTACGCGAGGGGCTACTACTCTCGGTTCCGGATCGGGGGGGCCGAGACGGTTATAATCGATGCGGACCTTGACGGTGTCTTCCTCGATGACTTTAGGGCCGGGCCGGACAGCTACGTGTTCGTGGCAATGCCCCAGATCGGCGTTTTCGAGGAAGGGGTGGCGATCCCGGATGAGACCAGTCTGGGGGTACGGCCGTCAGCGATACTCGACGGGGCCTTCTTCGACGGCATGATGGTAACCCTGCAGGAGAGCGGGGCCCGGACGGACAACTATCTGGGCTACTACGTACTGGACGAGTCGGGGGCGCTGGCCGATTTTGGGACCGTTTTCCAGAACGTTAACGGCACCTTGGCGGGGCGGACGCGCGGGATCCGCTCGGTCGAAGACGACCAGAAGCTGGGGTTCTTCCTGGTGGCGGACGGCGCGGATAGGCTAAAAAACGGGCCGGATTCACTTGAGATCTTGGGCGACCGGCTCGTGGTGCGCGAGAGTGGCGCGATGATCGATGCGCGCGACGTCTATTCCACGGACTTCGCCAGCGCCGACGGACTGGAGCACGTGGCTATGGGGCGAGAGAGCTTCGAGACGCTGATCGGCTTTGAGGACACGTACGGCGGCGGGGACCGCGATTTCCAGGACGTGCTGATCGAGATCGAGAACTTCCTGATCTGAGACTCAGCCCAGGAAGCGCCCCGCCACAGGGCCGGACATCCAGGCGACCTGCCCGGCGGCGAGCGTCGCCACGATGCGGCGGCTTTCGCGGTCCACGACGATCAGGTCGGCGCGCTGGCCGGGAGTCAGCCGGCCGCGGTCATGGAGGCCCAGCAGCCGGGCAGGCCCGGCGCTGACCATGTCCCAGGCGCGGGCCATGTCGAGGAGGCCCAGCTCGACCAGCCGTAGCGCGGCGCGGGCGGGCGAGGGGTAGTGGTAGTCTGAGGCAAGCGCATCGCAGAACCCCGCCGCGATGATCTCGGAGGCGGCGATATTGCCCGCGTGGCTCGCCCCGCGCACCACGTTGGGCGCGCCGAGCACCACGCCGTCGCCGCCCTCGCGCGCCGCCCTCGCGGCCTCCATCGTTTCGGGAAACTCCGACAGGCGCACGCCGCGGGCGCGCCACTCCGCGCGCTGACCGGCGGTGCGGTCGTCGTGGCTGCCCATGGTGACGCCCTTGGCGGCAAGGCGGGCGCAAAGCGCGTCGAGCGCCCCCGGCACCTCGGCCGCAGCCGCGTGCAGGCGCATCATGAGCGCCAGGTGCGCCTCGGGGTTGCGGCCGGATTTCAGCGCCTGCCCGGTCAGGCGCGGCGGACGGCGGCCCTCGGCGAGCCGGTCGTGGGGCAGGTGATCGTTGAAGACCACCTGCGCGATCCCCCAGCGGTCCACGGCCTCTTCGGCGCGGGCGTAGCTTTCGAGGAAATGCGTCTCGAGCCGCAGCTGCAGGCGCAGGTCCACCGGCACGGTCGGCGCCACGGCGGCCACGGCGGCAAAGACCTCCTCCGCAAACTCCGGCCCGCGCATGCCGCCCTCCCAGCTCCAGAACTGGGCCAGCATGGCGGTGGTGATGCCATTGGCGGCGAGCTCGGCGGCGCAGGCCACCATCCCGGCGTCCCGTTCACGCAGGGCGCCGCGGCGGGGGGCCATGTGGCGCTCGAACCCGTCGCCATGGGGATCGACGATGCCGGGCAGGACCTCGTACCCGGTAAGATCCACGGCGCGGCCCGCGCTGTCGGCGATGTGGCCATCGCAAAGCGGCAGCGGCGCGTCGGACCAGCCGTCGGGGCGCAGCACGCGGGCGCCGGTGAGGGTGAGATCGAGAGGGGCGTTCATGGCGCCGCGATAGCGTGGTGCGGCGCCTTTGGGAAGATCAGCGTCGCCGCCCGCCGAGGACCGAGAGCGCCACGCCGCCCAGCACCAGCACGGCGGCCAGCACGAAGGGGGCGCTCAGCGCCTCGCCCAGAAAGACCATGCCGCCCGCCATGGCGATCACCGGCACGGTCAGCTGCGCCGCCGCCGCCGTGGTGCCGTCGATGCGCGGCAGCACGGAATACCACAGCGCATAGCCCAGCCCCGAGGTCACGGCGCCCGATAGCACCGCCAGCATGATGCCCGGGGCCGAGAGCTGCGCGGGTTCGGGCAGCAACAGGGCCACAACCAA
This sequence comes from uncultured Rhodobacterales bacterium, assembly GCA_964397775.1. Lineage (GTDB taxonomy): Bacteria > Pseudomonadota > Alphaproteobacteria > Rhodobacterales > Rhodobacteraceae > Allosediminivita. Next base: position 10,110 of record CAYNKL010000102.1, read on the forward strand.
ACCCGCGGGCGCCGCCAGCAGGAAGTTCGCCGCCGTCGACATGAGCGGATCGCGCGCGCCTCGCCCGGCGAGCGAATAGAGCCCCCAACCCACGCCCGCCAGCACCATGGCAAGCCCGGCAAGCGGCGGGACCGAGACTCCCTCGCCCGGCCAGAGCAGCCAGCTGAGCCCGCCGAAGGCCAGCGCCGCCCCCGACCAGCGCGCCGGGCCGGGGCGTTCGCCGCCTAAAAGACTGCCCGCGAACATGGTCACCTGCACCATCCCGAAAAGGATCAGCGCCCCCATCCCGGAATCGAGCGCCCGGTAGGCCAACGAGAACCCGTAGATATAAAGCAGCAGCGACAGCACGCCGGTCACGCGCCCCGGCCCGCCAAGCCTCAGCCGCCCCTGCCGCAGCAGCACAAGCGCCCCCAGCATCGCCGCGCCCGCGACCAGCCGGAGGGTGCCGAAGCTCACCGCGTCGATGCCGCCCCCGGAAAGCGCCGCGCGGTTCAGCACGGAGTTGGCGGCAAAGGCGACCATGGTCAGCGCCGCCAGCGGGAGGATCTTTCCCGCGCCCCATGCTTCTTCTTGGCTCAAATACTCAAATCCGTCATTCGCGGTCCGCTCACCAGTTCAGGGATCACGCGACCATCTTCTCGGCCCGCTTCAGATCGACCGAGACAAGCTGGCTCACGCCTTGTTCCTGCATGGTCACGCCGAACAGACGGTCCATGCGGCTCATGGTGACGGCGTGGTGGGTGATGATGAGAAAGCGCGTGTCGGCGCGGCGCACCATCTCGTCCAGCATGTCGCAGAACCGGGTGACGTTGGCGTCGTCGAGCGGGGCGTCGACCTCGTCCAAGACGCAGATGGGGGCGGGGTTGGCGAGGAAGACCGCGAAGATCAGCGCCAGCGCCGTCAGGGTCTGTTCGCCCCCCGACAGCAACGAGAGCACCGAGAGCTTCTTGCCCGGCGGCTGGCACATGATCTCGAGCCCCGCATCCAGCGGGTCGTCGCTTTCGACCATGACCAGCTTGGCCTCGCCACCGTTGAAGAGGTGCGTGAAGAGCATGGTGAAGTTGGCGTTCACCTGCTCGAAGGCGGTCAGCAGCCGTTCCCGCCCTTCGCGGTTGAGGCTGGCGATGCCGCCCCGCAGCGTGCGGACGGCCTCTTCGAGGTCTTCCTTCTCGGCGACGAGCGTGTCGTGTTCCTCCTGCACCTCGCGGGCGTCTTCCTCGGCGCGCAGGTTCACGGCGCCGAGCGCGTCGCGGCTGCGCTTGAGGCGGCTGACCTCGGCCTCGATCCGCTCGGAGGGCGGCATGTCCTCGGCGGCGGTGCCGAGCTGCTCGAAGAGCGCCTGTGGCGTGATCTCCATCTCGTCCTGGATGCGGGCGGCGGCCTCGGAGGCGGCATCGCGGGCGCCATCGCGGCGGGCCTCGGCGGCGGCGCGGGCCTCGCGTGCCTCGCCCGCGTGGCGTTCGGCGTCGCGCTCGGTGGTCACCGCCTCGCGCAGCGTGGTCTCGGATGTGGCGAGCGTGTCGCGCGCGGTGGAGAGGCGTTCCTCGGCAGTCTCGATCTGCTCGGTCAGTTCCTCGCGTTGGGTGGCCAGCGCCTCGGGGGCCTCGTGCGCCTCGGCCAGCTCGTCCTCAGCCGAGTCCTTGCGCTCGGCCAGTTCGCCCGCGCGCTTCTCGGCGGTCTCGAGCCGGTGGCGCCAGCCGGCGAGCTCCTTGGTGACCGACTGCAGGCGGGCCTTGCGGGCCTCGCCCTCGCGGCGGAGTTCGTCGGCAGCCGAGCGGCGGGTCATCATGGTCATGCGCGCGGCCTCGACCGTCATGCGCAGGTCCTCGACGCGGGCGCGGGCCTCGTCGAGGTCTTCCAGTTCCTCGACGGCGCGCTCGGCCTCGGTCAGGCGCTGGCGGGCGGCGATGGATTCGTCCTCGTGCCGGCGGACGGTCATGGCGAGGTTTTCGAGCTTGCCCTGCGCCATGTCGCGGTCGGCCTCGGCCTTGCTCTGGGCGCGCGAGGCCTCGGTCAGGGCGCGGTCGGCGGCGCGGCGGGCCTCGCGCGCGGCGCGGTCGGCCTCGGTCAGTTCAGTCAGGCGCGCAACCAGTGCCTCGTGGGCCTCTTGCGCACCTTCAAGCCGGGTCTCGGCCTCGGCAAGGTCGCGCTTGAGCTGTTCCAGCCGGTTCAGCTGCTCCAGCCGCAGGGCGGCGGCGGAGGGCTGGTCGGCGGCCCAGGCGCGGTAGCCGTCCCAGCGCCAGAGGTCCCCGTCGCGGCTGACGAGGCGCTGGCCGGGCCTCAGCTGCGCGTGCAGGCGGGGGCCGTCGGCGGTGTCGACGAGGCCGATCTGCGACATCCGGCGGATGAGCACGTCGGGGACGGTGACGTGGCTGGCGAGCGAGGTCACGCCCTCGGGCAGGGGCTGGTCGGCGTCGTAGGCTGGCAGGACGGCCCAGCCGGTGGGACCATCGGGTTCAACCTCGGGCGCACGCAGGTCGTCGGCGAGCGCGGCGCCGAGCGCCTTCTCGAAGCCCTGTTCCACCTGCAGCCGGTCGAGGATCTGGCCGCCCTCGGCGGTGTCGCGTTCGAGCAGGCGAGCCAGCGCCGTGACCTCGGCGCGGAGCGTGTTGGTTTCGCCCTCGGCCTCGGAGCGGGCGCCCCGCGCCTCGGCCTCCTGCTCCTGCGTCTCGGAGCGGGCGGCCTCGGTGTCGATGAGGCGCTCTTCGGCTTCCTCGGCGGCCTCCTGCGCGGCTTCGGCGGCTTCCTGCGCCTGCTCCATGGCGCCGCCGGCGTCTTCGAGGGCGGTTTCGGCCTCTTCCAGCGCTTCGCGGGCGCGGGCGGCTTCGGATTCGTTGCGCTCGACGGTCTTGCGGCTGTCTTCGCGCAGGCGCTGCGCGGACTGATGCTTGGCCGAGAGGCGGGCGACGTCCTCGGTCTGGGTCGAGTAGTCGGCTTCGCGCTCCGACAACACGTCCGCGGCCTCGCTCGCCATCTCCTGCGCCTCGGAGAGCGCGTCGTCGAAACCCTCGTGGGCCTCTTCCAGATCGCGGGCTTCCTGTTCCAGCAGCTCGATGGTTTCGCCCGCGTCGCGGTTGAGGCCGGTCTCGCGCTCCATGTCGTGGGCCAGCTGTTCGATCCGGGCCATCAGCGTGCGGATGGTTTCCTGCGCGCGGTTTTCCTGTTCGGAGAGCGAATCGCGCTGCACGGTGAGGCGCTGAACGATGGCGCTGGCAATGGCCTCTTCCTCGCGCAGGGGCGGCAGGCGTTCTTCCATCTCCTCGCGGCGCTCGGCGGCCTCGCGGGCGATGCGTTCGGCGCGGGAGGCCTCCGTCAGGCGGTCGCGCAGGGCGCTCTCGGCCTCTTCCCGGGCCTGATCGGCATCGCGCCAGCGGCGATAGAGCAGCATGCCCTCGGCCTCCCGCAATTCGGTGCCGATGGCGCGGTAGCGGGCGGCCTGCTTGGCCTGCCGGGCGAGCTGGGAGAGCTGACTGGCGAGCTGTTCGACTACGTCGTCGACGCGGGCGAGGTTGGTTTCGGTGTTCTTGAGCTTGAGCTCGGCCTCGTGGCGGCGCTGGTAGAGACCGCCGATCCCGGCGGCATCCTCGAGCACGCGGCGGCGGTTCTTGGGCTTGGCGTTGATCAGCTCGGAAATCTGGCCCTGCCGGACAAGCGCGGGCGAATGCGCGCCGGTGGAGGCGTCGGCGAAGAGCATCTGCACGTCGCGCGCGCGGCTGTCCTTGCCGTTGACCTTGTAGGCGCTGCCCACGTCGCGGGTGATGCGGCGCACGATTTCCAGATGGTCGCTGTCGTTGAACCCGGCGGGCGCGAGGCGTTCGGAGTTGTCGAGGCTGAGCACCACTTCGGCGAAGTTGCGCGCGGGCCGGGACGAGGCACCCGCGAAGATCACGTCCTCCATCCCGCCGCCGCGCATGGCAGTGGGGCGGTTTTCGCCCATGACCCAGCGCAGCGCCTCGAGCAGGTTCGACTTGCCACAGCCGTTCGGCCCGACGACGCCGGTGAGCCCGTCATTGATGACGAGATCGGTGGGGTCGACGAAGCTCTTGAAGCCTGTCAGTCGGAGCCGTGAGAAGCGCAAATCGGATCCCGTCCTGGGTTCTGGGTTGGCCGCCAGTTTGCCTGTCGGGGCCGCCGTGTGTCAACGAAATGCGCCCCTATATGGAGGAC
>CAYNKL010000103.1:0-14259 GCA_964397775.1 uncultured Rhodobacterales bacterium
CGCTTCTGGTCAAGGGCGAGCCCGGCACCGGCAAGACCGAGCTCGCGCGGCAGGTCGCCTCGGCGCTGGGTCTGCCGATGATCGAGTGGAACATCAAATCCACCACCAAGGCACAGCAGGGGCTTTACGAATATGACGCGGTGGCCCGCCTGCGCGACGGCCAGCTCGGTGACGAGCGCGTCCATGACATTTCCAACTACATCCGGCGCGGCAAGCTGTGGGAAGCCTTCACTTCCGAAAAGCTGCCCGTGCTGCTGATCGACGAGATCGACAAGGCCGATATCGAGTTCCCCAACGACCTGCTGCAGGAACTCGACCGGATGGAATTCTTCGTCTACGAAACTGGCGAGACGGTGAAGGCGAAACAGCGCCCAATCGTCATCATCACCTCCAACAACGAAAAGGAGCTGCCCGACGCCTTCCTGCGCCGCTGCTTCTTCCACTACATCAAGTTTCCCGATGCCGAGACCCTGCGCAGCATCGTCGAGGTGCACTTCCCCGACATCAAGCAGGGCCTGCTGACCACCGCGCTCACCCAGTTCTACGAGCTGCGCGAACAGCCAGGTCTCAAGAAGAAGCCCTCCACCTCCGAGGTGCTCGACTGGCTGAAGCTGCTACTGGCCGAGGATCTGGGCCCCGAGGATCTCAAGCGCGAAGGGACCAACCTGCTGCCGAAACTGCACGGCGCCCTGCTCAAGAACGAACAGGACGTGCACCTCTTCGAACGCCTCGCCTTCATGGCCCGCCGGCAGGGGCGCTGAGCGCCACCGCAGATCCCGCGATCAGGCCGCTCGCTCGCCCCTGTTGGCCTCCGTCGTCCCGGTCTCCTCCTGCTCGGCCTCCCGCTTCATCGCAGCAAGATCGCGGTCGTCGTCTCCACGCCCGTCCTGCGAGATCACCTGCCGCAACTGGCTGCGGCGCTTGCGGCTGCTGATCTGCTTGGTCAACACATCCTCCGAGGCAAAATGCAGGATGCCGTCGCGGCGCGTGATGTCGTAGCGTTTGTGGCCGCCAAGAAGCTTGTGCGCCTGCTGCGCGGCAACGACCACGGTGATCTCCATGGAGGTACAGCGATCGATGGCGATATTGGCCGAAGTATTGTGCGCCGCGCGCTCGCCGATGTTCTGAAAGCTGCCGATGTCCAGCGCCTCACCCCCGGCAAGCGGCCCCTGGTTGGTCCGTTCCCGGAAATCGCCGCCCAGCGGCCCGCCGTCCTCGACCCGGTCGGTCACCAGCGTGCAGAACTCCTCGTCGTCGCAGACAAGCTCGACCTGGATGGCCAGGATATAGACCGCATCCGCCCCCATGTTGCTGACGATGCAGCGCGCGTCCTGCCCGTCGTTGGCAGCCATCCCGATATGGATCACAGCCCGGTTGCTGCGCCGGAAACTGGTGAAGATGAGATGCAGATAGCCCATCCAGACGAACAGCATCAGCGTGTTCGTGACAAGGTTGATGACGCTGCTGTTGCTGCTCAGCCAGTCCCACATGGGCCGTTCCTTCTTCCCGCGCTGTCACATCAGGTATGACGGACCCAACGGCGCGGCCCCTCTCATGTTCCCGCCGTTCCGTGCCGGGAGGACCCCGCTCGCAAGCGACCTCAGCCCGGCCGCGCCTCTTTCCCGCTTCTTCTTGGCCCAAATATTCCGGGGTCCGGGGCAGAGCCCCGGTCCGACGGGCGCAATCCGCATGACGCCCGATCCCCTGTCAGAAACCACGCGCCGCGCGCCCTATCCCCGCCCCGAAAGACGCGCCAGGATCACATCCACCTCGCCCGAAGGGATCGCGCCGGAGATCCGACCGGCCTCGCGGCCCAGCCGCGTGGTGGCATAGGTCGCCCCGACCTCGCCGGGCGCTACAAGCAGCAGCAGCGAAGCCGCGAAAAGCACCGAGAGCCGCTCCGCGAAAAGCCGCGCCTCCGCCTCCTCCGGCACCCCGGGCCACCGCGCCCCATGCGCGTCGAGAGCCGCATCGTAGACCGCCGAAATCCCCCGCGCCGCCTCAAGCTCGGCCCGAAGCGCCTCGCCCGCTTCCGGCGCCCGCGCCAGTGTCCGCAGGATGTCGAGGCAGATGACGTTGCCCGATCCCTCCCAGATCCCGTTCAACGGCGCCTCGCGGTAGAGCATGGGCAGCGGCGTGTCATTGACGTAGCCCATGCCCCCCAGCACCTCCATCGCCTCGTAGATCACCACCGGCGCGCGCTTGTTGTTGTGGAACTTCGCCAGCGCCACCCCGATCCGCGCCAGTGCCCGCTCGCCTGCGTCTCCGTCCGCATCAAACGCGCGCGCCACCCGCAGCCCCAGCGCCGTCGCCGCCTCCCAGTCGAGCGCGAGGTCCGCCAGAACCGCCCGCATCAGTGGCTGATCCACCAGCCGCTTCTGGAAGACCCGACGCCCCTCGGCCCAGTGCCAGGCCTCGGCCAGCGCCGCCCGCATCAGTCCCGCCGGCGCCATGGCCGTGTCGAGCCGCGTGTGATGCACCATCTCCAGGATCGTGCGGATACCGTTGCCCGCCTCGCCCACAAGATGCGCCAGCGCACCCTGGTACTCGATCTCGGACGAGGCATTGGCCCGGTTGCCCAGCTTGTCCTTCAGCCGCTGGATCCGGATCGCGTTGCGCTCGCCGTCGAGCCACCGCGGCACGAGGAAACAGCTCAGCCCCTCGGGCGCCTGCGCCAGCGTCAGGAAACCGTCCGACATGGGCGCCGAGCAGAACCACTTGTGCCCCGTCAGCCGCCAGTCGCCCCCGTCCCGCTCCGCCCGCGTCGTGTTGGCCCGCACGTCCGAGCCGCCCTGCTTCTCGGTCATGGCCATGCCCAGCGTCGCGCCCGCCTTGGCGCCAAGCGGCGCCACCGAGGGATCGTACACCCGCGACAGCAGCTTCTCGCGCCAGACCTCCAGCGCACCACCCTGTCCTGCCAGCGCCGGCACACCGGCATAGGTCATGGTCATGGGGCAGCAATGGCCCGGCTCCAGCTGGCTCGCCATGTAGACCATGGCGGCATGGCTCACGTGGCCACCCGTGCCCCCCTCCCAGGCGAGCGCCGCGTAGCCCGCGCCGATCCCGGCCCGCAGCAGATCGTGATACCCCGTGGCATAGCGCACCTCGTCCAGCCGCCGCCCACCGCGATCGAACAGCACCAGTTCAGGGGCCAGCCGTTCCGCCTCGCGCGCGGCCACCGACAGCGCCTCTGATCCCAGCACCGCGCCGTAGGCCTCCAGCGGCTTGACCTGCCCGCCTTCACGCACGACCGCCTCGCGCAGGACGGCATCCGCCGCCCAGGGATCGCGCGGCCCCGGCACCTGTGGTTGATTCCAGACCTCGTGCGTCTGCAGATCCTCGCGCGCGGAAACCATGGCCACTCCCCCCTGCTGATGCCGCCTCCTGGCCCCAGACTAGGCCGCGCGCGCCTGACCTGCCAAGGTTGCCGGCATCTCCGACGCAACGGAATTTCCCGTTGAGAAACAGCGCCATCCGCCATCTGCCCGGCACCCCATGTTGCAACCCTGCACGGTATTATCGACCTGACACAGGGACTTGATTGCCTTTCCTCACCTTCTGGATGACGCTTGCGATGAACAGGACCACGGCACCACCGCCCGAACACCACCACTTCCGCGCATGACCCGCAGGCCAACGCAGATGACCACGACCAGCCCCAGGAAAAGCTCCCCGAAGCCGCCGCTCCGCCCGCGGCGCCGCGTGACCGTCCTGCGCCTGAGCCTCGGTGGCCGCGTCCTGACCTGCCGCCTCGCGTACCAAAGACGATGATGCCCCGGCTGGGCACCGCGGCGACGCTGCTCTCCCTTCTGCTGGCCACCGCCTGCGCGGCGCCCCCGACATCGGGAACGATCACCCGCGCGGCCGCCCAGCCGGGCCCGCAGGCCCCGCTGCCGGTGATGAAGCGCTTTACCGGATCGCGACCAACGCCCCCCTCCAGCGCCAACGCCGACATCGCCCGCGACTTCCTCGAGCTGTCCTTTGCGCTCGAGGACGGTCGCGCGCTGCCGGTGCTCACGCGTTTCGAGGGGCCCATCACCCTGCGCGTCACCGGCGCTCCCGCGCCCACGCTCGACGATGATCTCGACCAGCTCCTCGCGCGCCTGCGCGACGAGGCCGGTATCTCCATCCGTCGCACCGACCGCCCAGGCGCCAACATCACGGTCGAGGCGATCACCCGCAACGACATCAACACCTACGTGCCGCGCGCCGCCTGCTTCGTCGCGCCCAATGTCGGCTCGCTGATGGAATACCGGCTCACCCGGAGGACGTCGCGGGTGCGCTGGTCGCGGATGCAGGAAAGGCGCCGCATCGCCGTCTTCGTGCCCGCCGATGCCAGCCCGCAGGAACTGCGCGATTGCCTGCACGAGGAGCTGGCCCAAGCGCTCGGCCCGCTCAACGACCTCTACCGGCTGTCCGACAGCGTCTTCAACGATGACAACATGCACACGGTCCTGACGGGCTACGACATGCTCATCCTGCGGCTCTACTACGATCCCGCGCTCGCCAGCGGCCAGAGCCGGGCCGAGGTGGCCGCCCGCCTGCCCGCGCGGCTGGCCGCGCTCAACCCAGCAGGCGAGGATCTGCCGCAGCGCCCCCTCGCGCCCGCACCACGCGACTGGATCGCAGCGACCGAGACATCGATCGCCGTCGCCTCCATGCCCGCCGAACGCTACCGCGCCGCGGTCCGCGCGCTCGACATCGCCCGCGCGCAGGGCTGGACGGACCACCGCCGCGCCTTCTCGCACTACATCCTCGGGACACAGCTTCAGGTCGTCGCCCCCGGGGCGGCCCGCGATCATTTCCTGGCGGCCAACCACTACTACGGCGACCGCGCCGACACCGCCCTGCACCGCGCCTATGTCGCCGCGCAGCTCGCCACCGGGGCGCTGGAGCGCGACCGCCCGCGCGAGGCGCTGTCGCTGGTCAGGCCGCAGCTCGCCGTCGCCCGCCGGCACGAGAACGCAGCACTCCTCTCAACGCTCATGCTGCTGCAGGCCGAAGCGCTCGCGCGCACCGGCCGGCCGCTGCGCGCGCGGCAGGTGCGTCTGGACTCGCTCGGCTGGGCGCGATACGGCTTCGGCCCGGACTGGGCGGTGCACGCCAAGGCGCGCGAGATCGCAGCCCTCAGCCCGGCCCAAAGCTTCTGACAGGCCACGCCGAAGGACCCGCACATGATCACCATCGTCGCCATGCTTGTCGGCGCCGTCTGGGGCGGCACGCTCGCCAAGCGCCGCAAGGGCAACCGCGCGGATATCGCCCAATACGCCGTGGTCTTCGCCATCGCCTTCGGCCTGCTGGGCTTCATACTGACATTGGTGCTGGAAAAGACGGTCCTCTGAGGGCCTCTGCCCGAGGCGCGCGCGTCCGCAGCACCATTGGCCAATACCCCCTTGCGTCACGTTCCGCGACCCCGAGCGTCCGAACGCGCCATGGTCCGCGTCACCCAGCCTTCAACTCCCCTAGCCAGCACCAGACAGTCTGCAAGTCTCTCCGAACGCGTTGCCTCTGACCCGGCCGTCTTTGGTGAAGCGGCATTTCGCCTCCGCTGGGGCGAGGGTCCGGAACACGGGACCACTTCACCCTTCGCGGCCCGTGTTCAAAAGACCGCCTCGGGGCACAGAAGATCGACGCCCGCTCTACCGTAGGTATTGCGCAGGTTGCCTGCACGGATGAACGTGCACACATGGCAACCGACCTCGAGTTCTCCATCGCTGCGCTCAGCGCGCCGGCAAGACGGCACATCCGGGTGTTCCAGCTGCACCAGTTTCTGGATCGCTTTGCGATGGGTCTGACGGTTGCCGTTGTGGCCCTGGCCCTGACCGATCGCGGCATGGACCTGTTCCAGATCTCGCTCCTGTTCGGGGTCTACTCAATCACGACCATGGCGATGGAACTGCCGTTCGGCGGACTGGCCGACAACATAGGACGCAAGCCGGTCTTCCTGGCCGCGGTGGTGGCCAGCCTGATCTCCCTCGCCCTGTTCCTCTCGACCCGAAATTTCTACGTGCTCGCGCTCTCTTTCGCCTTCATCGGCTTCGGGCGGGCGCTGCGATCGGGCACGCTCGACGCCTGGTTCGTCGAGACCTTCAGGGCCGCAGCACCTGGCGTGGATGTTCAGCCCGCGCTCGCAAAGGCGCAGTGGGCCAATGCCATGGGGCTCGCGGTGGGGGCTGTTTTGGGAGGAATGCTGCCCGATCTCTTTGGCGGAGTGTCCGAGAGACTGGGCTTCAGTGTCTATGACGTGTCCTACGCGGCGAGCTTTGCGGTGATGCTTGGCGTCTTCACCTACACTCTGCTTGTCATCGTGGAAGAGCCGCGCCCGTTGAATCCCAGGGCCCTGAAACAGGGGTTTGCAAGTGTTCCACAGGTGATCAGGGATTCCGGTCTTCTTGCCTTGAGGCACCCTGCCCTGTCAGTGCTTCTGGCGGCGCTCACGTTTTTCCTGATGGCGACCAACCCGGTCGAAGTGATCTGGCCGACCCATGCAAAGCCAATGCTGGACGACGCCTACGCGAACACGGCCATCGGTGTCCTGACCGCCAGCTATTTCTTCTCGATCGCGTTTGGCGCGTCGCTGTCCCCGCGCATCAGCCGCATCTTCAGACGGCGGCACGCGGTGACCCTTGCGGCAGTTTTCGCCTGTCTCGCGGGCGTTCAGATCGCCCTGGCCCTGCAGGGCGGCATCATCGGATTTGCGGCGGTCTTTATCCTGCACTCCGTTGTCCTTGGCATCTCCGAGACGCCAGCCAGCAGCATCCTGCATAGATGCGTGGAAGACCGCCAGCGATCCACGATGCTGTCCCTGAGGTCGCTGATGCAACAACTCGGGGCGGCTCTGGGGCTGGTCCTGGTGGGCGCGGTCGCCGAGGTCTACTCCACACCCGCCGCATGGATTGTCGCCGCCGTGTTTCTGATCGTCGCCGTGGTCCTGCTCCGCATCCTGGCCAAACGGCTTGCGGCAGAGATTGAATAGCAGCCACTCGCGCGCACGCGTCATTGCAAGACTAGGCACGCAGACGACCTGAGCCGCGGTCTGCTCGAACGGCTGGAGTGCGGCGCAAAGCTGCCTTTTGACGCGACCTCTCGAATGTCTACTATGGGCTGTCCCAATATCAACGCTTTAACGAACGGCGCGCTCGATGTCAGAAATCACTAATAAGGAAATCACCGCGGCGAACCGGGCAGCATGGAACGCGTCGGCGCATTTGCACGGAGAAGGCGATCATTGGGAGCAGCTTCTTGAACATGCGGCCCAACCCGATTTTTCGGTCCTCGACCCATTTCTGACCGCCATTCTGGGAGGGCTTGACCTCGAAGGAAAGACCGCCGTGCAGATCGGTTGCAATAACGCCCGAGAGCTGATTTCCCTTTCTGCGCTCGGTATCCGACCTGCAATGGGCATCGACCAAGCAAGTGGTTTTCTTGCCCAGGCAAGGCAGCTTGCGGAGGCCGCCGACCTCGATATCCAACTGCTTGAAGCAGATATCTACGACTTGCCTTCTGGCATCGGTCAATTCGACCTCGCTCTTGTTACAATCGGCGTTCTCAACTGGATGCCAGACTTACCCGAGTTCTTCCGTATCACGTCTGGACTTCTTGCACCGGGCGGACGGTTGGTGATTTACGAAACACATCCTTTTCTCGAGGTTTTCGATCCGGCGAGCGCCACGCCCTTCGAACCCGCCTTCAGCTATTTTGAGCGGCGCCCGCAGGAGGTGACGCAAGCGATCACATATGACGGCAGGGACCATGGCGAAGGCGAGACGGGCTACTGGTTCATTCACTCGCTCGGCGAAATCGTCACCGCGTGCGCACAGTCAGGTCTTGGCATCGAAGAGCTCAAGGAATTTGGGCACACCATTCGAGAGCCGGAATATGACATCTACGACGGGCGTGCAGCTCAGATCCCGATGAGTTATTGCCTCGTCGCCCAAAAGGCGAGGAATGCATAGGCTCCAGAGCTGCCATTCGCGCGCTGCGCAGCATCTGGCAAGAAGGGCTCGTTCACGCCCTTCGCCGCGCGCGGCCTGAACCGCAGCTTTCGGCGCATATAAGAAAACGGCCCGTGACGGGTAATCTCGGCGCCAAGCTGTGATTCCGCAGCTCTCTTCTTCGACGGTATCCTGGCAACCGACGGTCAGGTCCTTGTGGCCTCTGCCCGCCATCAGCCGATCCGGGTGATGGACCTTTGCCTTTGTTGCAGACCGGGATCGGCCGGAAAATCCGCGGTTCCTTTCGGGCATCGCCGACGGACAAATCTTGGACAACTGAAGAAATAGTTAACTCATATCCGTAACCCTTTGATACAATTACGAAACGAAGATGTCCCGGCCCGGGACACCCTCGTGTCCCCGCTTTTCCCGACCTCGCTCGGTGATGGACGCGGCCCTGCGTGGCGCCTAGAGTCGGCCCATGTTCGTGCCCTTTTTCGAGACCCTCCGCCGCGCCGGCGTGCCGGTCAGCCTGCGAGAATACCTGGCATTCCTCGCCGGCCTCCGCGCGGGCCTCGCCACCTATGATACCGAGGCCTTCTACTACCTCGCCCGCACCGCCATGGTGAAGGACGAGCGCCACCTCGACCGCTTCGACCGCGCCTTTGCCCACAGTTTCCAGGGGCTCGACCAGATCCCACCGGAAGCCGTGCTCGAGGCCATGGACCTCCCCGAAGACTGGCTGCGCAAGATGGCCGAGAAACATCTTACGGACGAGGAGAAGGCCGAGATCGAGGCCTTGGGCGGCTTCGACAAGCTCATGGAGACGCTCAAGGAGCGCCTGAAGGAACAGGACAGCCGCCACCAGGGCGGCAACAAATGGGTCGGCACCGCCGGCACCTCCCCCTTCGGCGCCTATGGCTACAACCCCGAGGGCGTCCGCATCGGCCAGGACGAGAGCCGCCACCGCAAGGCCGTGAAGGTCTGGGACAAGCGCGAATTCCGCGAGTACGACGACAGCATCGAGCTCGGCACCCGCAACATCAAGGTCGCGCTGAAGCGCCTGCGCCAATGGGCCCGCGACGGCGCCCACGAGGAGCTCGACCTCGAAGGCACGATCCGCTCCACCGCCGAACAGGGCTGGCTCGACGTGAAAACCCGGCCCGAGCGCCGCAACGCGGTGAAGGTCCTGCTTTTCCTCGACGTAGGCGGGTCCATGGACGACCACATCAAGGTCGTCGAGGAACTCTTCAGCGCCGCCCGCGCCGAGTTCAAGCACCTCGAACACTACTACTTCCACAACTGCCTCTACGAGGGCGTCTGGCGCGACAACCGCCGCCGGTGGGACGCTCAGACCCCCACGTGGGAGGTGCTCAACACCTATGGTCCCGACTACAAGTGCATCTTCGTGGGAGACGCCTCGATGTCGCCCTACGAGATCGCCTACCCGGGCGGCGCCAACGAGCACTGGAATGCCGAGGCCGGCCAGGTCTGGCTGCAGCGCGCGCGCGACCAGTGGCCAGACCACCTCTGGATCAACCCGGTGCCGCAGCAGTACTGGCAATACACTCAGAGCATCGGCATGATCCGCGAGATCTTCGAGGACCGCATGGTTCCGATGACCCTAGAAGGCATCGACCGCGGCATGCGCATGATGGTCTGATCCCCGGGATGCAGGCCACCCGGACGCCGGTCAGCGGTTCCTCTTCATCCCCGCGAGCTGCCGCCTGAGCGCAGGCACTGCATGACTTTGCGCCGCCCCCAACTTCAGTGGCCCATCCTGAAAGGGAGAGCAGATGCGAAGGGCACCGGCCCGGTGTCGTCCACGCCGCGTGCAGATGGCAACAAGTCCGAACATTCTTGGTCGTCGTTGGTGGAGCAAAGGTTGCGCAAACATCGAAGTCGAGCGTAACAACCTGAAGCTTCCGGCTGCCAGGGTTTCCAGATGACGCGTCGTTTCAGCTTTGTCCTACTTGCCATCGTCCTGGGCACAGCCGGAGCGTCAGCGCAAACGCCGCAAACCGCGCTGCGGCTCATCACGCCGCAGGCGCCTTCCACGCTGAATCCCTACCTTTCGGGCGGGATCAAGGAGCTGGATGCAGCCACTCTGGTTCTGGAACCGCTGGCGCGCTACGACGAAGATGGCGAGATCATTCCCTGGCTCGCGACCCAGGTGCCGACAGTGAACAATGGCGGCATCAGCGAGGATCTCACGACGATCACCTGGACGCTCAAGCCTGGCCTGAAGTGGTCGGACGGGACATCGGTCACCAGCGAAGACGTCGCGTTCACCTACGCCTATTGCACGCATCCCGACGTCGGCTGCGCGCGCAGCACGCGATTCGACCATGTCGCCGAGATCACGACCCCGGACCAGCAGACCATCGTCATCCGCTTCGAAGGGCCAATGCCGAACCCCTACGGCCCGTTCGTGTCCTCCGAAGCCCCGATCCTGCAGGCCGCGCAGTTCGAAGACTGCATCGGTGAGGCCGCCCCAAGCTGCACCGAGGCCAATTTCGCGCCGATCGGGACGGGCCCCTTTGTGGTCGAGGAATTCAGACCGAACGACGTGGTCATGTTCACGAGAAACCCCGAGTACCGCGAAGCCGACAAGCCTGCCTTCTCCGGGGTGGAACTCAAGGGCGCAGGCGCAACCGGAGGCGCGGCACAGGCGGTCCTGGAGACCGGCGAATACGATTACGCATGGCAGTTCCAACTCGCCCCCGATGTCATCGCCGACATGGAGGAAGAAGGGCACGGCGTCAGCGTCGCCGCCTTCGGGTCGACGCTGGAGAGCATCGTGCTGAACCACACGAACCCCGACCCGAGCCTGCCGGAGGGCGAGCGCTCGGTCGTACGGCCGCACCCCTTCCTTCAGCATCCGGCGGTCTACCGGGCGCTCTCGCTTGCAATTGACCGCAGTCAGCTGATCGAAGTCGGTTTCGGCAAGACAGGACGCGCCACATGCTCCTGGATCCCTGCGCCGGCAGGCTACGACATCGACGTGGACGGCTGCGCGACCCAGGATCTGGAAGGCGCGCGCGCCCTGCTGGACGAGGCGGGAGTCGTCGATACCGATGATGACGGCGTGCGCGAGCTTGACGGAACGCCTCTTTCCATTCTCTACCAGACAGCGACAAGCCCGGTCCGGCAGGACATCCAGGCGCTCGTCAAGAACTGGTGGGAAGACATCGGCTTTGCCGTCGAACTCCGCAACATAGACCCTTCCGTCTTCTTCAGCGGAGATCCCGGCTCACCGGATACCCTGCAGAAGTTCCATGCGGATGTGCAGATGTTTGCCGGGAGCTTTCCGGATCCCGATCCGCAGGCCTACCTCGCCTTTGCGCTCTGCGACGAAGCCCCCTCCCCAGAGACACAGTGGCAGGGCATGAATATCGCACGGTTCTGCATGCCCGAATACGATGCGCTCTATGAGGAGCTGACGCGGACGGCAGATATTGCCGAGAGGCAGGCGATCGGGCGCGAGCTTAACCGAATGGTGGTTGAGAACGGAATGACCATCCCGCTGGTGCACCGTGGCCGGCTTTCAGCAAGGGCGCATGACCTGGCCGGTGTCCGGATGAATGCATGGGACAGCGAACTCTGGAACATCGCTGACTGGCACCGCAGCGAGGAGTGAAATCACCGTCGCCACGTCTCATGTCTCTTTGAGCTGTCCGGTGGTGGGCGGTGAGGGATTCGAACCCCCGACATCTTTGGTGTAAACAAACCGAGCGACGGTCAAGCCTCTGGCCCATAGTCATCAGATCGCTTCCTAAAAGGACTATGTTCTCGGTTTGACCAAGGTCTGTGGGTTCGTCCAAGTTCACTGAACCAAGGCGCACTTCGTAATTCGTGACTTAGGTCAGGTCGCCCCGCCCAAACAGTTTGCAGCGCAACATCGAAATCAAATTATGTAACCCGCAAGCGGTAGCGGCATCTCCACTAGCCTCCGGCGGTCCAAGGCTGTGTCGCAGATCAAGCGCCTGCAGACTCTCACTATTATCGAGAGACCAACAGGAGCACGTCCAGCATGAGGGAAAAGCAAAAGAACTCCCGTAGCTAGCGCGGGGGTTGAAATTAGTAGCGAGCTCTTTGTGCGAATATGCACGCTCAGGGCTAGATAGGCCTCCCCTAAACTGCGCACCAACATAAGAATGGCGTGTGGGCAATTTAGAGTAAGATTAGAAATCAGTTATCGACCTCGTAGCCTCGCCGCGCCTATACTAACGAGGGATACCTTTAAGCTCAGAAGATTTCATACCCTTAACTTGAGACACACAACTGGGTATTTTTTTTGCCAGAATTGACTTTTCAGAACATCCTTGCATTCGGCAACATTGTTTATAGCGAGGGCGAGGCGCCAGATACGATCGCTCCGCGCCTGGACTTCAGAGAGCGGTCGGAGGTCATCGAGGATGGTGAGGCAAACCTCTTTCGGGCCTTGCAATGGCGTTACCAGATGGCGCCGACACTGCAGGGGCGTGATCGGGATCTGAAGTCCATCCTCGACTGGGCGGAGGACGGCGCCAACACCATTTCGGTCCGGCTGTTGACCGGGTCCGGCGGGTCCGGGAAGTCGCGGCTTGCGGCCGAGGCGGCGCGCATCCTGCGTGAGCGGGGCTGGGCGGCCGGGTTCGTGCCGCGCAATGCCCATGAAGCGCAAACGGTCGAGACTGAGCTTCGCAAGTTCCTGCTGATCTTCGATTACCCTGAAGAGCGCATGGATGTGCTGCGCGGGCTTTTCGAGGCGATCCGGGACATCCCGAACAGCCTCGTCGAATTTCCGATCCGGATCCTGCTGGTTTCGCGGCGCGAGATCGACGACTGGCACGACATGGCGCGGCGCTCGAACATCAGCCTCGGGCGCCAGGAGCTGGCGCATCTGTCGACGCTCACTGTCGCACAAGCCCAGGCAGTGTTTTCCGAGGCCGCATACCATTTCTCGGAACTCACGGGCCTAGCGGTACCACCCCACGAAGGCCTTGGTGAATGGCTCGGAGACAGGGCAGAGCGGCGTGTGCCGCTGGTCGTGATGGCCGCAGCGATCCACACGGTGTTGACCGGACATTCCGGGTTCGGGCTCGGCGCCGCGGACCTGATCAATGAACTGGCCGCTCGAGAGATTTCCCGAGCGGCAAATGTCTCTGTGGAGGCCAAGCTGGGCGAGCAAGCGTTGCCTCGTCTAGTGGCCCTAGCTGCGCTGGCTCAGAGCGGTCTTTCCGATAAGCAATGCACGGCTCTGGCGGATCTCGACCTTTGCGAAACGAAGGGTCAGGCACTGATCGACCGGCTGAAGGGCACGCCTCGGCGCCGGCGCACAGCCGAGAGCTGGAGGTTCGAGGTGATCCGCCCGGAACCCGACCGGATGGCCGCGAGCTTTGTCGCGCAGGTGCTCCTCGACGACCCAGCCTTGGCCCTGCCGGACTGGATCGGCGAAGTGGCGGCGCCTCAGGGTGGCGGGTTCGGCGACGTCGTCAGCCGCTTGGGACATGATCTACTAGGCAACAGTCCACTTTGGTTCGAGTCCCTAGAGGAGGCCTTGGAGGAAATGATCAAGCGACGTCCGGAAAGAGTTGCTGCCTTCGCCGACCTTGCTTTCAAAGAAGCGACTGCGTTCTCTGCAAGCCTCGCAGTGGTCATACTGCGCAAAATGTTGAGCCAAGATGGCTGGGATCAATTCCGCCGGGCTACCCTCTTGAACAACCTCGCCAACACGCTCGCCGCACTCGGCCAGCACGAGGCGGCACTGAAGGCTCCGCAGGAGGCCATGGACCTCTACCTCCAGCTGGGACACTCCGGCCCCGAGACCTTCACGCAAAGTCTCGCCATGTCGCTGGACACCCTCGCCAACATGCTCTCCGCGCTCGGCCGGCGCGAGGCAGCGCTGCAGGCCGCCCAGGAGGCGGTCGATCTCTGTCGCCAGCTCGCTCAAGCTAGACCCGAGACCTTCACACCAAACCTCGCCGGGTCACTGAACAACCTCGCCAAAATGTTCGCCAGTCTTGGTTTGCGCGAAGAGGCACTGCAAACCGCGCAGGAGTCATTGGATCGCTACCGCGAGCTGGCGCAATCTAGGCCGGACGCGCTGCGTCTGAGCTGCGAGCCGGTCGCCGATTGCAGACGCTACGACAGCCTCAGGAGACCGGACCATGGAAAGATCGCAGGTGCTGGACGTGATGGGCCAGCTCAAGCTCTACGGGAGTGAGGGGGCAGCCCGCCACTGGTCCGAGGGCGCCCCCCGAACGCGGCCTATGACGAGATCATCGCCGTCGTGCCGGAGGCACGCCTCCGGCGTGACCGTGAAGCGGCAGCACGAGCCGCA
>CAYNKL010000104.1:0-14151 GCA_964397775.1 uncultured Rhodobacterales bacterium
GGTTGTCTGAAAATCCACGTAGGGTGAGGCTGATTGCAAGAAATGAAGATAGCACAACGCAAACGAACCCAATCCACGATGTGAAAAAGAAAGAAACAAGACCCAGCGCTACTATTAAAGCGACGACATAGATCCGCCAGTCATATTCAAAACTCCGCATTCCATCCCAATTTTTCAATTTCTGACACGTAGACAGAATTTATGCTTTTTCCTTGAAGCAGCCACAATCCGCCTATGCCTCAGTCATGCATCGCCGGCAAGCGCAAGGCGCGCAGCGTGTACGTAACCGAGATGCACACCCCTCGCGAAACCATCCTTGCCGCGCTGCACGCGCGGCTTTCGGCGTTGCCCGCCACCGCGCTGCGCGGTGAGGTGCTGCCCGAGCGCGTGCCGGCCCAGGGCCTGCTAATCCTGCGCGATGGCGAGCCGGGGGAGCCCGAAATTACCCTGTCGCCGCTGGCGTACCACTACCAGCACCGCGCCGAGATCGAGGCTGTCGTGCAGGGCGCCAACCGTGACGCCGCCTTCGACACACTGTCCGCCGGCATCGGCACGGCGCTTGCCGCCGACCGCACGCTGGGCGGGCTCTGCGACTGGGTCGAGGCCGAAGCCCCGCGCCCGGTCGATCTGCCGGTCGAGGGCGCGGCCAACCTGAAGGCCGCCGTTATCCCGGTCTTGCTGCACTATTCCACGGCCGACCCGCTGGCGTGACCCCGACAACCCGAGGAGAATACCATGGCACGAGCCCAGGAGGGCGCGGGCTCTGATGGCGCTTGCGTTCGAAATCACCTATGGGACGCCGCCCGCCAGCGGCTTCACCCGCATGCCCTTCGCCAGCACCTCGCTCGGCGCGGAGCAGCCACTGCTGAACTCGGAGCTTCTCGGCTACGGCCGGGATCCGCTGGCGCCGATCAAGGACGCGGTGACGGCCGATGGCGGTGTCGTGGTGCCGCTCGACGCAGAGGCCTTTGGCTTCTGGCTTAAGGCGGCGTTCGGGGCACCCACGACCACGGGCGCGGAGGCGCCGTACACCCACGAGTTTGAGTCAGGGTCCTGGGCGCTGCCCTCGATGTCGATCGAGACCGGCATGCCGGAGGTGCCGCGCTACGCGATATATTCCGGCTGCGTGCTCGACCAGCTGACGTGGCAGATGCAGCGGTCGGGCCTGCTGACCGTCACGGCGCGGATGGTGGCGCAGGGCGAGACGGTCGGCACGACCACCAGCGCCGGAACACCCGCTGCGCTGGAGCTTAAGCGCTTCGGCCATTTCAACGGGGCGATCACGCGAAACGGGACCGCGCTCGGCAACGTGGTCTCGGCCGACATCACCTATGCCAACAATCTCGACCGGATCGAGACCATCCGGAACGACGGCCGGATCGACGGCGCGGACCCAAGCATCGCGGCGCTGACCGGCTCCATTGAGGTGCGCTTCGCCGACCGGACGCTTGTGACGCAGGCCATCAACGGCGAGGCCTGCGAGATGGAATTCGCATACGTCCTGCCCTTGGGAGAGAGCTTCACCTTCACCGTGCACGCCGTCTACCTGCCGCGCCCAAGCATCGAGATTTCCGGGCCGCAGGGCGTGCAGGCCACCTTCGACTGGCAGGCGGCCCGCGACAGCGTGGTCGGCCAAATGTGCACCGCAACCCTGATCAACGACATAGAGGTGTACTGATGCTCGCTCTCGACCTGACCAACGCTCCGCGCTGGCACAATCTCGCGCCCGGCGTTCGCGTGCGGCTCCGCCCGCTGACCACCGCGCTGATGGTGGCGACGCGCAGCGATCCGGCTGTCGAGGCCGTGCCCGAGGAGGCCTCGGACGAGGAACGCGCGGTCGCCTTCGCCAAGGCGCTGGCGCGGCGGGCGGTGCTCACCTGGGACGGCATCGGCGACGCAGACGGCAAACCGGTTGACCCCGGCCCCGAGGCCATCGACGCGCTGCTCGACGTCTGGCCGATCTTCGAGGCTTTCCAGCTGACCTACGTCTCGAAGGGCCTGCTGCTGGAGCAGGAAAAAAAACGCCTCCGCGCTCTCGCCGAATGGTCCTTCGGCGGGGGCGAGCGATACTGCGAAGCCTGCACGCAAGCCTGCCCGGACTGCCCGGCGCGGCTGAACCGGCCCCTGACCCACGAGGGTTGGCAGGTCTGGGATCTGGTCGGCCGATTGGGTGGCCAGCTCCGCGTACTTCCCGGTGCGGTGATCGGCTGGGACATGGCGGCGGCGCTGGCGCTCGGTGATGCGCTCGGCGTGCCGCCCATCGCCATGCCGAACTGCTACCCGTCATCGAAGCGGTGACCGTCACGCTCACGTTCTGAAGGCCATCCCATGTCCGACGCCACGACCCATCTGCTGCTGCCCTACATCATGGCTGCGCAGGCCCAGAAGCATGTTACCCACAACGAGGCGCTGCGGATCCTCGACGGGCTGGTCCATCTTTCGGTTCTCGACCGTGATCTGGCAGCACCCCCAGCGAGCCCCACCGACGGCGACCGTTACATCGTTGGCTCGGGCGCCACCGGCGACTGGGCGGGTTGGGATCTGAACGTGGCGCTCTGGACCGACGACGCGTTGCTGCGTCTGCCGCCGCGGACAGGCTGGCGGGCTTGGGTCGAGGACGAGGGGCTGCTGTTGGTCTACGACGGCGCGGGCTGGGTCGGCACCGCGCCCACGGCACTGCAGAACCTCGCGCTGCTGGGCCTCGGCACGACGGCGGATGGGTCATCCGTTCTCGGCCAAGCTGAACGCCGCGCTCTGGACGGCAAAGACCGTGGCCGAGGGCGGCACCGGCGATCTGTTCTTCACCATGAACAGGGAAGCGTCCGGCGACGATCTCGGCCTGACGCTGCAGACCGGCTTCGTGACCAAGGCGCTGGTGGGGCTGTTCGGCTCCGACCGCTTCCGCCTCGCGGTCTCCCTCGACGGCAGCACGTTCTTCGACGGGCTCAGCGTCGACAACGCCACCGGCATCGTCGACCAGCCTCGGCTGCCCCGGTTCAAGGCCTGCACGAACTACGACAACTATGTCGGCGTTGGGACCTGGACGAAGATCGCCATCAACAATACCGATTATAACGATCAGGCCGCCTTCGATGCCGCAAACAACCGCTTCGTGGCGCCCGCCGACGGCACCTACCTCTTCGGCGCGACGCTGCTCTACAAAGTCAACGCCAGCACTTCGGCCCGCATGAGCGGGCGACTTGTCCTGAACGCCGCGACTGAGATCCGAGGATCGCGCGGCGAGATCAGTGGCGCGCATGTCTCTGAGGCCACGGCGCTTTGGCTGCAGACGATCGTGTCGCTGACTGCGGGCGACACTGTCGAGCTGCACGGCAACTTCCGTGCCGCGGACGGCTATTTCGCTGCCGACCAGACGTCCTTCTGGGACGCCAAGATTGGTTGAGGGAGGCACGCCATGGCACCCCAAATACCAGAGGACGGATTCGTCCGGATGCCAAAGCATGAGTTCGAAGCCACCCTGACGCGCGCCGCCAAGGAAGTCGCCCAAGCGCGCTCACCGATGTCGGGCTCGAAGGCGACAAGGCCGCGCTAGATATCCGTGACTTGCGCTCAGTGCGCCGAGCAACTTCGGCTTAGGCATATGGTGTTGAGGCGCGGTAGACTCAGCAGCCAAAAAAGAGTAACATTAGCGACTATATTAGCAAGGTCATCTGAAAGATTCGCGGTTTCTGTAGAAGAGGGATTAGAAAGAGGTGGTTTTGTCAAGCGCTCCCTCTTTTTCCCTACTTGCCGTAAGTATTGCCGGAGCTATCGCGCTGGCAACGCTCTCCATCTTTTTTTTGTTGATACAATTATCTAAGCGCCAGTTTTTTCGCACCACCGACACCGAAGAGATACCAACGTTTAACTTTGCAATGAAGCGAATTCTCAAGAGGGGAAGACTAACCAATAGAGCCTTTTTCTATGCGCTCGCCACACAGTTCTTAATCGCGACGTGTGCAATACTCTTACTAAACGAGTATCGCTACGTGAATGACGACCGTGGCCTCGCCGCGCAAGATCATGACCGGAGCAAGACTGATGTTGAGGTTTTCATGGACCTCATACCAATCTGCAATTGGGGCGACAGGTTTGATCAGCCAGAACTTGATGCTGTTTGGCGCGATAGCGGTGGCCCTGCTAGCGGAGAGATTGAGGAGTTTTGGGAAGATCGTGAGCTTCGCGAATTTGAGGCCTTCGCCGCTTTCCTCGCTGAGGCTTTTCGCTCGGAAGCTCCGGCAGCTGTCCAAGGCCTAAACGAGCAATTAAATCCTGTTTTCGCCATTCTAAGTTTGTTCTTCCTCGTGTGCGTTAAGAGTGTGGTCCGCCACGACGATGATTCTGAAACGTATGCACTGGCCGGACTTGTGTCCAGCGGCCTCTTGTCGGTCTCGTTCGCTATGCTTGGTTATTTTCTCATCCTCGCCTACCACGCAGCAGTAGAGGTTTCTGCGGCGTTCGCCGCGGGCAGGATTCTTTGCGTCGCCCATGTTGCACCATATTTTGTCGCGCAGTCCCAAGCATTGACCGTTGCAGCAATCACCATGCTTGTCGCCTTCGCGATGGCACCAAGCCCAATTCTGAGGAGGATATGATGAGACGTCAGCTGCTTTTATGCTCGCTAGCTTTTGTCCCCTCATCTGGCTTCGCAGATCCATCCCAGGCTTCTTTCGGGCCCAATCTCGGTCTTCAAGGCACTTCTGGATCGATTGAGGTGGTTGATGCCGGTATACCGACACCGACGCGTGCCGACCTGAGCTATTGGATCGCCATGGACAGCGTCCGTAGTGCCCCCTTCGTGGTGCGCGTTGAGCGGATGACCTTCCTTGACGGTGCGGAATGCGCGCAGGATGACTGCGTTCTAGATTGGCGTGCCGGACACGAAGTCGATCCGGGAGAACGCTTGCTGATAATGGCCAGTCAGGCGATAGCGTCGATCGAGTTCCGCGTCCAAGATGGACCGCAGTTCGTTCATTTTGCGACGATCGAAGGCCCGTTTGCGGAGTGTCGGCGCGATGCAGGCGCGCGCAATGGCTATGCTGACAAGCATTGGCTCCATTCAAACCCGACCATTGTAATCGCACCCTTTCCTTCGATCGCCGAGGATCTCGCCTTCGAGTGTGTGCGATAGATGCGGTTCTTCAAGATTCTTCTGTTTGCCTTTGGCACGCCGGCGCTAGCCGAGATGCGGCCCATTCAGGAGTGGCCTCTCGGTGCTTGTGCCGAGAGTCCTGTGTCATCGCGGATCTGCCTCGACGGCCCAAAGATCTGGTCTCGCTACGGTCATGGCGCGCCGGAGATCGAAGTGGCCGTCATCGAGACATTCGAGACCTTCGCAATGGGCCAGATCCTGTCCCAGCATCCGTTTCTGCAACATCTGGACATTCCGCAATATTGGCATGCCCGCGTCGACGACCCAGATGCCCAGCCGCGTCCACGCATTCTCGAACAACCAGACGCCCTTCGGGACCGCACACCACAGGTCGTTTCCTTCTGCCGGCGACAGCAGGACAGACAGCTTCAGGTGCCAACCTACTGCGAAGAGCTTGACGAGGGCGCCCAGACCTTCGCCCTAGCGTATCTGGATTGGCGCAGCGCTGGCCAACACGAGCTGAAGATGATCGGCCTGATTGCGGGTCAGAGCGCGGGTACGCTGCGCAGAACGGGCCTCACGCCGCTTGGCACGGTGTCTTTGCACTATGTCGAGACGAATCCGGCAGGTTTGCGCGACCTCGAAAGCCTCAGCACGAGACTAGACCGTCGGCCTGGCACGCGCGTCGTCAACTACTCGAACGAGGGCCCTTATGAGGAGATGCTGGATCTTCAATACGCACGCATCTATCGCACCGCTTTAGCCGTAAACGCAGGACGCACAGGCGTTACAGGTCGGTCTCCGACTGATCGCCTTCTCGTGGCTTCGTCGGCAAACACGACGGGCGTCTTCTCACAAGCTTCAGTATTTCCCGCTCCAGACCCGCTCCTTCCGCCCGAGGCCCAACTCTCACCGCCCGTCGGTGGCCTGGGGCGAAACCATCGGCCAGTCGTGGCTTTCATGCTAGGCCGGCCCCAAGTGCCCGTTCTCGTGGTGGGTGGGATCACGTCTGAAGGCGAGTTGGCGGAGCGAACCCGCATCGAGCCCATGATCGACATCTATGCGCCCAGCGGAAACAGCTGGCGGACCCTAGAGCGCAGCCGAGCCAGATCTGCGGAACTGATGTTGAGGTCAGTCCGGGACTTGCAGAATTGCCGTCCCGGTCCATCAGCCATCGCCGAAGAGACCGTTGTCACCCTCGACTGGGCTGAGACGCGCGACATTCGGCGGAGCGTTTTCCTGGACCGAATAGAAGAGGCTTGGCGCGCGGCGGGCCCCGGCGCCATCCTAGGTCCAGTCGGCTGCCTCGACCCTCAAAGCGTCGACGATGTTTTGATTCTAGATAGGATCACCGGCAACTCTGTCGCGACAGCACTGGTCAGCGCAGTCGCTGCGCAGATGTTCGCGCTCGACCCGCAGCTTTCGGCGGCAGATGCACGTGAAATTCTGCTACAAACCGCTCGCGCGAACCGGGTCAACGGCCTGCCGGTTCTCGATGCGCCTACGGCGCTGTCCGTCGTTCTGACACGTTTCGTTGAGCGAAGCTTAGATGAATGGGCCCCAGGTGCTGTCCTAGTTCCTGATAGCCTAGCCAGCAGGTCAATCGCTCCGGGCCTTCTGGGGCAAGAGGCGTGGCGCAACCTTCGCGACGACCCACCCCTCGAAATTGCGCTCTCCATCAGGCGCGCGGGCCCCGGAGGGTCGTGCGTGCAGACGCCCTTATCGGTGCTGTCCCGGGTGGAAGTGACCACCGACGGAATCCGGCGAACTGCGCGAACTTATTTGCCTGACAATGATAACCAACCTTGTGAATGGAGCGATCCATGACGACCCGACTGGCGTTAGAACGGAAGAGTAGTACCTTTGGCATGGTCGTCGCCTCTATCGCGCACCTTTCTGCTGCATCCGCCCAGGAACTTCCAATTGTGCCTGGGATCGTACTCTTGCAGGCCGCCGAACCCGAGACTTGCCTTTGGGGCGACGGCGATCCGATGGGCGCGGTACTTTCCAACCTTGCCGCGCCGTATGGCGAGACGCGAACGATCGGGATGACGTTCGGCAACCTCACCGCTCTTCCGGAAACCGTGACCACAGGCGATGTGCTTCAGCCAGATTCCGCTTCGGACAGAGCGCCAAATGTCGATCCTACCACGACGCAGCCGACCGTGCACTTCTATCCCGATAACCGTGTATTCGAGGAGATCGCCGCCTGTAGCAATCCCGCTGATGCCATATCGCCTGTGGCGCGTGCCGGTAGTGGGCGCATTTGGGCTTTGGAAGTCGAGGGCGAAGCGTCAGATCCGGAAATACCCCTTCCGCTGGAATTGGACGACTATACTGCGGCTCTCGCGCCGGACCAAGGAGAGGTATTCGGCACGTGTCTGCTGATGGGAGGTGCGCTGCCGCGCCAGCCGGCAACGGCTACGGTAATGGCGCGCGCGGTCGGCGGACAGTTGGCCGACAGCCTTTCTGGGATCGAAGTGCCCCACCGCCACGCCACAAGGCTCGTCTCGGGCCTTTTCAACCCGGCCGGTATTACCAGTCGCGGCTGGGACGTGGCGCTGCTCACTGGCACGCTCGCCGATGTTGATGCTGCCTCAGGCGTGTGCGTGGCCCTCCTTGATCGCTATGTCGGTACGGGCGACGGCGCACCTCAATTGGGAGGTGACCCTACCGACGTGGTGGAGACCTGTCCGACCGAAGGGCTCGCCAGCGGCCAGTCGCTTCGCATCGTAGCCCGGTTCGCGCGGAATGGGACGACCCTAGATGCGGAAGATGAAGAGTTTTTGCGCGCGCTACAAGAAATGCGGGACTGTATGCGTGCTGTGTCCGATACGGATCCAGAATTGTCGCTTACCATCGAGGGCTATTCAAGCGTCGGTGGGAATGAAGCTTACAATTGGACGCTTTCCCGTAGCCGCGCCGAAGCCATTCGCGACGCGCTGACGGGGAGCCGTGAAGGCTTCAGAGTAGCAATCGGCGGTTTCGGCGAGACCGCGCTATTTGACAGTTCAAGGGCGAAGAACCGCATCGCTGTCGCCACCCTTACGGCGGGGCCTGTGTTACGGCCGGAACTTCGCGCCGTAGACACAGCCATGGTGCGTCACTTCTTGCAACCCGATCTTACCTGCAGTCAACTCACGCCCGCTTTGACGGGTGACCTTCTTCCGTGGATGACCAGCCCGTTCGGACAGAATTTTTTGGAGGCCCTAAACGCTCCAAACTTCGTGCTGTTGTTTAACAACGCCCCAGATTCAGTTGGCTTCGCCCAAGCCCTTCAGACTGCAGCGACCGGAAGCAGTTCTTGCGGCGCGGGCCGCGGTACCGTTCCACATGTTGGGTTCTTATACAGGCGAGTCGGCCCCGTGTTCTGGCAGCCTGCACAATCGGAGCCTTCACCCCCTGATGCCTTGGTCACCGACTACTTTGTCTTACCCCCGCGTATCACATGGATCTATCCGGTTGACACGCCGCCCGATCTAGATGCGCTACAGCGAGTGGCTGAGACCTTTGGAATTACGAGCGAGAACCTGGGAGATCTCACTGCGCTCGACGACCTAGACAACTTGTCAGTGCGAGACCGTCTCGGTGAGGTTGACGTATTAACCTACAGCGCGCCCGTGCCAATCTCGGACGTTCTCGGCGGGCTGGCGAGGGCCAATGCGGGAACCGGCTGGGTAAAGCTGCGCGACGGTTGGGAATAAACGACCGGTTTGCAGACGCGTAACAGAGATCGATTCGTTGCGGTTGTACCGCGCTTCTGCCCCACGCCCGTGCAGACGAACAGTATGTGATAGGGAAAAGCGGCATTCGTAGCACACGACGCCCGGCCAAACGACATTGGTCATGGCCTGCGAAGTAAAGTTGGCAGCAGTTTCTACCCGAAAGGACTTCAATGTATTTTCGCGAGATACCTTAAATTATTGCCGACGACAAATTCAATGCGGCTTCCAATCTCTAAAGGGTGTGGAATTGACAATAGGCCTGATATGAGTATTCCTGATGAATTCATCGACGGCAATCATGTCCGGCGCGATTGGCAAGACCTGCGGGATCAGCCTTATTTGCCGAGCCTGTCGGTTCTGCGCGACGCTACTGCCCTCGATCCGCGGCTCATGGTTGAGAGCCCCGCCGGCAACCTCAAGGAACCGATCTTTGGAGTGCGCCATCAAAAAACAACGCAGCGCTGCGTCGGCTACGCGCTTGCGGCGCTCATCGATATCCAGCGCAACCTGCAGTGGCTCAGGGCTATGGGCAAGAAGGCCTCAACCAAGCAAAATGCTAAGCGTATTCGCCGCGATATCGTCAGCGCGGACATGCTCTATCGCATGGCGTACTTCCATGACCGCTATCCCGACCCGAACACCGACCAGGGCGTCGAGGGCATCCGCTCTCTGCGCTCGGCGATCAAGGGCTTCTATCACCATGGTGCATGTCTCGATTGGCCGAAGGACACGCGTCCGACCGACGAGAGTCGTTGGCAGAGCACCACGTTCCTGCCTAACAATCCGGATGATGAGAGTCTCTTTCCGAACGTGGATCAGGCGAAGGCCGCTCGCGCGATCGGATTAGGCGCCTATTTCCGGCTCGCCTCCGTCCTAAACCAATATCACACCGCGCTGAACGATGCCGAGGCAGTGCTCTGCACCGCCAATATCCACGACGGCTGGGCGAGCGCCTCACCAGAGAATGACGGAAAGATCGCCTGGCCGCCAAAACAGGGCAAGTGGGGCAGCCATGCGGTCGTGCTGACCGGCTACGACGAAAACGGCTTCCATGTCCTGAACTCTTGGGGTGCCGATTGGGGCGGCTACAAGCGGCAGGCGGGCATCGGGCTGTGGGCATACGGGGACTGGGCGCAGAACGTCATCGACGCCTGGGTTCTGCGGCTCGGGGTGTCGGCCCCCGGCGCCTTCGGGTTCTCGCAGGGGGAGCGGGGGGTGAAGGGCCTGCACGGGTCAATCCGGTCGGGCTCGACACCGTGCTACGAGCTTGTCGGGCACTACATGCACCTCGACGACGGCTTTCACGTCTCTTCGGGGTCCTACCCGTCCTTTCCGTCCAGCTGGGGAAAGACGAGGACCTACCTGGGGAAGGCCGTGAGCCCGCGGCTCGATCCGAGGACGTCGGACAAGACCATGTACCGGGGGCTGCTGCTGTGGATTCCCGGCAGCTTCGAAGGCATCAAGCCGGCCTTTTCCCAAGCAGTTGCACACAAGACCCGCATCAAGGGACTTGGACTCTATCCCTACACTGTCTTCTGGTGCAACAGCTTCGTCGAGAAGTCGCTGGAGGTTCTCGATGTCATCTTCGAAAGCTGCAAGGCGCAGGCCGGAGAAGGGGCCGAGTATCTCGACAGTCTGATCGAAGAACGGGTCCAGGGCGTCGGGCGCGCCTTCTGGCGCGAGATGGAGACCAGCGCCCAGCGGGTCGTGCACGGCGCCAGGGACGGACCAGAAGAGAAGCATGCCGTCTCTAGGCCGGTTGCGGTCGAGCCGGGATATGTGGCCGATCTGCTGCGCGGCCTGATGACGCTCAAGGCCGAGCTGAAATGCGAGGTGCATCTCGTCGCCGAAGGCAGCGGCGCGCTGGTGGTGCATGAGATGCTGGCAGCAATCCACCGAGACTCGGCCAAAGCAGACAAGGATCAATACTTCTGCATGCACGATCCGGCAGCGCTGTTCGACTCGCTGCATCTGGTGCATCCGGCTATCGGCTGGTCGCGGGCACAGGCATTTCTGGTGCCCCTGATACAGCGCATGAACGAGGCGGCAGACGCCGTGACGCCTGTCCGCCACGGCAAGTCCGGCGGAAAGTCGGACGGCGGGTCCACCGTGGAGCCGGTGAGCGCCGATAAGGCCGGCCGGCCGGCGCGCATCTACATTCCGTCCGACTCGCTGCAGACGCAGCTCTGCTTCGGAGCCTACGGGAAATCCCTGTTGCATCTGGTCGCCAGAGCGTTCGAGGACAAGATCCCCGACCGGGACTCAACGAAGGAATTGCCGACCTGGGAGCCGCAGGACTTCCTCGGCATGGCGTCCATGGATCGCAAGCGGTCGCTGCATTCGGCGCTCTACCGGCTGACCGGGGTGATGTCCCAGAGGCGGCCCGAAGTCCGGGTGACGCAGACGGAGCTGATCCGGGACCAGGCGGTCCAGGAGAGCATATTCGAGGCGATCGCGTCCCTGCGTGAGCCGGGATGCCAGCAACTCGGAGGAAGAAACAATGGCTAAGATCACGGTCGAACAGCTGATGGCAAAGATGGCCGATCCCGCGGCTGACGAGGCCGAACTTTCGAAGTACTTCATCGTCGACGAAGAGCAGTCGCAGGCCTTCGCGCCGCGATTGAGGCTCAACCCGTCGACGGTCCAGATCCCGCGCGGGGCCAACGCCGAGGCGCGGTCGGCGGCTGTCATGAACTCGGCCAACTGGTTTGCACGGCTCAGCCGGCGGCGACGGTTCAACGCGGTGGTGGCGGGCGGCTATGAAGGGCCGATCGTCGTGTCGGAGGGGGACAGCTGGTTCCAGTATCCGCTGCTGCTGAAGGACACGATCGACCATGTGATGGACCGCTACGCCGTCCTGTCGCTCGGCGCAGCCGGGGACCTGCTGAAACGCATGGCCGACGAGCAGGAATACATGCGCGCGCTGCAGGAGACCGGCGCCGAAATCCTGCTCCTGTCAGGGGGCGGCAACGACCTCGTGGTGGGCGGCGCGCTGGCCTCGCATCTCGAGGAGTTCCACCCAGACCTGAAACCAGAGGACTACCTGCTGCCCTCCTTCCAGGCGTTGCTGGACGAGGCGCTGACCCACTACGGGCGGATGTTCAAGCAGGTCCGGGACGGGTTCCCGCATGTGAGCATACTGTGCCACGGCTACGACTACCCCGTGCCCAACAGGGACCGCTGGCTGGGCAAGCCGATGGAGAGCCGCGGGATCCGTGACAGGTCGCTGCAAAAGGCCATCGCGGCCTGCATGATGGATCATTTCAACCGGCGGCTGCGGCGACTGGCGAAGACGATGCCGCATGTCACCTACATCGATTGCCGGGGCGTCGTGGGCGACCATCGCTGGCACGATGGGCTACATCCCACCGACGAGGGCTATAGGGACGTGGCGGCAAAGTTCTTGCGCGAGATCAGCGCGCTGGCGAATGCGCGGAGCGGTCCGCCCATGGTCATTAGCGGGCCGTTCGGCACCGCGTCCGAGCTGACGCGAGCGCTCGGCGCCCCCGCCGTGATTGCCGGCGGTAAGGCGAGGGGGATCTCGCTACACGTGGGGCTGAACACCGTGGATCCCGGCCACTATGACGGGTGGGACGGGCAGCTGACGGCCTGTGAGGCGGACGCGCTGGCGATGGAGGCGCTGGCCGCGAGCGAGGGGTTCGAGACCCGGAGGCTGCTGACCCCGGATGCCACACGGCCCAACGTCGTCGAAGAGATCAGGCGTGCGGCTTCGGAACTGCAGGGCGGCGATATGTTCCTGTTCACGATCTCGGGGCATGGCGGTCGGATCCCGGATTTCAATCAGGATGAGGATCATGACGGCGACGAGAAGATGGACGAGACCCTGTGTCTCTACGACTTCCAGCTCGCCGATGACGAGCTCTACATGCTCTGGTCCGAGTTCCGCGCCGGGGTACGGGTGCTGATCGTGCCAGATACCTGCCATTCGGGCTCGATGATCAAGTTTGGACCCACCGCGCCGACGACGCTGTTCGGTCGCCCTATGACGCTGCCCTTCGGAGTGCGGGCGATGCCGCCCTGGGTCGAGGATCGGGTCTGGCGCGCGAACGAGGCTGCCTATCGGGAAGCGTCGCGGTCCTACAGCGCGCTGAAAGAGAGCGTGCTGACCAACCCGCTGTCCACGCCGGTCAAGGCTTCGGTGCTCAATCTGGGTGCTTGCAAGGACGAACAGTTCGCGATGGACGGCTCCGAAAATGGCGCCTTCACCGGCGCGCTCCTGCGGGTCTGGGGCGAGGGGCGCTTCCGCGGTGACTATCGCTCTTTCCGCACCGCCATCGACATCCAGATCGGCAGCGCGAGCCAGACGCCGCAATTATTCGAGCGGTTAGTGCGCGAGCCAAATTTCGTCCTCGACCGGCCATTCACGCTGCAGCCCACCGAGAGACCGACGACCGCAGGCGCTCCGGCACCTGGAACATCCCAACTGCCGGCCGCGCAGCCGCCCGAGACTGGGGATGAAGGCGACGAAGACGATCAGATCAGTGCTGCAGAGGTCGAGGCCCGCTTTGCTGCGAAGACGCGCGGAGCTGGGTTCCGCGATTCCCAAGCGGCGCTGACCTGGAGCGATTACGCGGATTTCGACGCCTTCATCAAGTCGCTCGGTCTGAAGAACTTCAGCACCGACGAATTCCTCGTGCTCGGAGGGGCCCACAACACGCCCGGCGGGGGCTGTCAGGGTAAGAACACCTATCCGCCGCGCAACCTCTGGACCAAGATCGCCGCGACCGCCTGGGTGCTCGACAATCTGCGCGACCGGCTGGGCAAGCCCGTCGTGATCACCAATGCCTATCGCTCACCGGCCTACAACGCCTGCATACCGGGCTCTGCCACCAACAGCCAACACGTGCAGTTCACGGCGCTCGATTTCCAGGTCAGGGGCATGGCCGCGCCGGATGTTGCACACGCGCTGCGATGGCTGCGCGACAAGGAACAACTGTTCTCCGGCGGGATCGGGCGGTACAACTCGTTCACCCATGTTGACACGCGAGGCGTGAACGCGACCTGGCCCCGCGATTTCCGCGACAGCCCGCTGCCTGCGTCCGCGCCGGTGTCCCCGGCCGGGCCGCGCACTATGACCGAACGACTAGCGCTGCTGGGTTCCGTGGAGCTTGCCGCCCCGCGCGGCACTAGGAGCCGGGCCGCAAAGGCCGCCTTCGAGACCGCCGTGCCCCGCTCGGACGAGGCGTTCGATCCCTCCTCGGCGATTGCTGAACAGCAGCAGTCGCTTGCGGCTGCAGTCAGCGCGTCGAGCGTGATCTCCTTCGTCGAAAACCTAACGCCCGGGCAGAAAGAGATCACGCTCGACGCGCTGAC
>CAYNKL010000105.1:0-14148 GCA_964397775.1 uncultured Rhodobacterales bacterium
TACATCGTGGCGTAGACCGCGAGCAGGAAGAAGCGGATCCACAGCTTGTTGTGGCCCTTCAGCAGCTTGGGGTCGGCGCGCATCAGCATGGCGAAGGCCTCGCCATGGCGGAACTCGTCGTTGCACCACTCTTCGAACCACTTGAAGATCGGGTGAAACCGCTGTTCCGGATGCGCCTGAAGGTGGCGGAAGATCGTGATGTACCGCGCGTAGCCGATCTTTTCCGACAGATAGGTGGCGTAGTAGATGAACTTGGGCCGGAAGTAGGTGTACTTCTTCTTCTGGGTCAGAAAGCCCAGGTTCACCGCCACGCCGGCCTCGCGCAGGGCGTCGTTGATGAAGCCAGCGTGGCGTGCCTCGTCCCGCGCCATGAGCTGGAACAGCTGCGTCACGTCCTTGTTGGACCCGCGCCGCTTCATTTCCTTGTAGAGCACGCAGCCCGAGAATTCGGCGGTGCAGGAGGAAATCAGGAAATCGATGAACTCCTTGCGCAGCTCCGGGTCCATGCCGTCCCAGTCGACCTGATCCCAGTCCTCGTTCTTCCTGAAGTGTCCCTTGTTGGGGTCGCTGACCATCTCGCCGATGAGCGCGTCCCAGTCCTGTCGGACCGAGCTGACGTCGATGGCATCCAGTTCATCGAAATCGGTGGTGTAGAAGCGCGGGGTCAGCAGGGTGTTCTGCATCGCCACGTCGGTGGCGAAACCGCTGTCGAGCTTGGCCTGTTCTTCCTGGATCGCCAGGCCTTCCTCGGCGGTCACGGCGTCGGCGGTGTGGATGTTCTGGACGTTCATAGCGTCACCTCCTCGGAGAACGAGAATTCGCAAAGCTCCATGACCTCGAAATCGCCGGTGAGGCGGGTCCAGAGCCGTTCGAGTTTCGATGCCCGCACGATCACGGCCTCGCGATCCTCGGTGACGATCTCACCAAAGGGGGCCATGATCTCGGGGCCTTTGACCTGCACCTCGTCGCCCGGATAGACGACCGCGCCGTTGTTGAAGCGCAGATGCGCGTGCAGGCTTTCGAACTTGTGCGAAATCTCGACCGTGCAGGGGGCGCGTTCGATATCCCGTGTGAGCCAACCCATATTGTATCCTCCCTTATCTCACCAAGAGCCGGGCAAAGGCCCTGGCGTTGTCCGCACCGAACCCCATCAGGTCCGCGCTCCAGCCCGTGCTGGGGTCGTGAATGGAAAGCCGCGCGCCCGTGTCGCGGCGCAGGATGACCGGGCCGGCGTGGGGGGCGCGGGCCTTGGTCCGTTCGCGCAGGATCACGCGCCAGACGCCCGATATGAAGCCGCCTTCTTCCGGCGACAGGTCCGCGATCAGCGTGCCGTCCGCGTCGCGCACCGTGGCCGCTCCGGCCAGATCGCCCGAGAGCAGGATCGTTCTTTCCGCGACGACGGGGCTATCTGGCGGCGTGGCGATCAGGGGCCGGTCGGTCAGCCGTGCGAAGCTGACCAGCACCAGCACCGCGAGGATCAGCACGCCCACCGCGCGCAGCAGGGCGCGGGGGATCATTTCCTTGTCGGCGATATGTGTCTGGGTGGTCATCTCGGCCTCCTCATTCCGCGGCCAGTGCCGAAGCGGGTGTCTGGCGGGACACCTGCGGTGTGCTGACCTGCGCCTCGGCCGCCTCCGAGAGGATCTGCGCCACGCGGGCGGCCTCGGGGATGCAGCGCAGGGCGGGCATGGTCAGGCGGAGGTGCCAGGGGCGGACATGCGGCCAGCAGACGAGGTAGGACAGCCGCGTCTCGCCCATCAGGTCCAGTGCAATGGTGCCGGTGCCGCCGCGCCGCAGGTCCAGGGCCGCGGTGCGGATCTGGCTGAACGGCAGGTTCAGCGTCACGGTCAGCGCCGCGCCGATGCGCATGGCCACCCGGCGGTTGGTGATCGTGTAGACCGTGGCGCGGGCCTGAACCAGGCCCACCAGGAAAAGCAGCAGGCAGACCACCGCGCCGAGGATGAGGAAGGGGCTTGCGGCCGCCAGTGCCGCGCCGGCCGGCATGGCGTCGATCAGCGATCCGAACCGCCACACCGCCAGTGCCGCGAAATAGCCCGCCACCCAGGGCAGGCTCAGCGCCTGCCAGGTGAGCGCCCAGGCCTGAGGTCGCCCCTGCCACAGGATGCGCTCGCCCTCGGGCGGGCGTTCCGGCAGGCCCTTGACGGGTTCGGTGGCAAAGTCGTCGTGGCTCATGGGTCGGTCCTCTCCCTCGCGTTCAGCCCAGCAGCGGTTCCTGTCGGGCCTCGCTGGCGTACAGAAGGCCGCCCGCGTAGTAGCCTGAGATCTTGTCTTCCTCGAGCAGCGTCACCTGGTGCGACGAGGCATGGCGCGGCACGCCCGCGAACTGTCGACCGAAGAGCGACTTGACCTTGACCCGGTCGGACTTGATCCGCGCCATCGGCAGCGGCAGCAACCGGGTGCCCTCG
Organism: uncultured Rhodobacterales bacterium; assembly: GCA_964397775.1. Classification (GTDB taxonomy): domain Bacteria; phylum Pseudomonadota; class Alphaproteobacteria; order Rhodobacterales; family Rhodobacteraceae; genus Allosediminivita. The sequence goes on from CAYNKL010000105.1 coordinate 2,427, forward strand.
CCATGTGCGCCCTCAAGCTTGAGTTCGAGGTAGCGGACCAGCTGTTCCGGTTCGTCGATCCACATGTCCGTGACGGTGCCCACCACCTCACCATCCCCGGCCACCACGGGCAGCCCGCGCGGGTCGCGCCCGGCAGAGACGGCAAATTGCGTGTTGGCCGCCATCGGTACGATCTTCGGGTGGCCGTTGCCGTCCAGCTCGGGCACGTCGCGCCGCGGCGCCCAGGAGGCCGGGCCGACACCGTCGGTCATCGGGTCTCCGGTCGGGGTAAAGGGAAAGCCGCCACCGGCCGGATCGCGTGACAGAGCGAGATCGGCGCGCTCCGGGGTCTGGCCCGAGGGAACCGTGACCTCGCCCCGCCCGTAGGGAAGGCGGAAGGTCTTGTCGTCGGGCAAGGGAAAGAGCCCCTGATTGGCGGCCGGATTGCCGAAATCGTCCTCCAGCGGATAGCCTTCGCGCATGTTTTCGCGCTGGATGTAGAAGATCAGCAAGGCAAAGAAGATCCAGAACATCCAGAGCGCCACGCTGGCCAAATCGACCTGTCCAAAGAATGTCTGTGTCATTGCGGTCTCCTTTCCGGGAGGCTCAGGTTGGGAAATCGGCCAGCCCCATGCGGGTGGGCACGCCGGGATTGCGGCGACGCGCGAGCGGGCCAAGCAGGACCAGCGTCAGGAACAGCAGGCCGATTTCGAAATGATAGACAAAGGAGTAGCCGGTGGCGGGGGTGGCCAGCGCCTCGCCCCAGCCGCCGGCGATGGCGATAGTGTTGACGGCGTCGCGCAGGCCGCCGCCGATGGCCACGGCAAGGCCCGCAGCCGTCGCCTGCGCCGCGCCCCAGGCGCCAAGCGCAAGACCGTTGCCGGCGCTCTGGCTTGGCAGGGACATGGCGGCGATCAGGGTCGAGACCGAGAACAGCCCGCCGCCGAAGCCGATCAGCGCGGCCCCGGCAAAGAAGATTGCCGCCGACTGGACCGGCGCGGCGAAGATCACCGTGGAAAAGGCCGCGACCCCGGCAAGGACGCCCCAGGCCGCCAGGCGCATCGGATCCTGACCGCGCCCGAGCATCCGGCCCGCCAGTGCAAAGCCGGCAAGCGCGCCCGCCGCCCAAAGCGCGGTCAGAAGCGTGGTCGATCCAACCGCAAGGCCCAGGATCTCGCCGCCATAAGGTTCGAGCAGCACGTCCTGCATGTTGAAGGCCATCGTGCCGATGAAGGCCACAGCCAGCAGGCGTCCCGCCTGCCCGCCGGCCATCAGGTCGGCCCAGGCGTCGGCAAAGCGGGGCCGGGGGGCGGCGCGCGCTTCACGGCTCATGGGGCGCAGCGGCTCTTGCTTCCAAAGCGCGATCAGGTTCAGCACGATGCCGACCGCGGCGGCGCCCTGCACGACGCGGATCAGGCGCAGTTCGGAAAAGTCCCGCAGCAGCCAGCCGATAATGACCGAGGAGAGACCCATGCCCACCAGAAGCATCACGTACAGCAGCGCCACGACGCGCGACCGGGTGGCATCGTCGGCGCGGTCCGTCGCCAGCGCCAGTCCGGCGGTCTGCGTCATGTGCAGGCCCAGGCCGGTCATGAGAAAGGCAAGCGCGGCTAGAACTTCACCCGCCCAGGCCGGCCCGACCGTCTGCTGTCCCGAGAGCACGATCAGCGCAAACGGCATGACCGCCAACCCGCCCATCTGCCAGAGCGAGCCGAACCAGAGGTAAGGGATGCGCTTCCATCCCAGCGCGCTGCGATAGGTGTCCGAGCGGAAGCCCAGCAGCGCCCGGAACGGCGCGATCAGCACCGGCAGCGCGATCATCAGCGCAACGACGGTCGCGGGCACCGAAAGCTCCACGATCATCACACGGTTGAGCGTGCCCAGAAGCATCACCGTCGCCATGCCCACCGAGACCTGGAACAGCGACAGCCGCAGCAGCTGGCCGAGCGGCAGCCCCTCGCTCGCCGCATCTGCAAAGGGCAGGTAGCGGGCGGTCAGCCGGTGGATATGTGCGGCGCGCAGGATCATGGCCGCAGCTCCATCGCCTGCGAGATGTAGAAACCCGAGGTGACGCGGTCGAGCACCGCCAGCCGCGCCGCCGCACCACGGGACGACAGCGCGCGTGCGAGCGGCGCAGGGGCGTGGGGCACCATTACGGGCGATCTGTCCGAGCGGGGAAAAAGCTTGCCCGCGCGCCACATCGCCATCAGCAGCGGCGTCCGCGGCGCGACGGTAAAGACAACCGCCTGCGAGCTGCGGTCCGACAGGCGATGCAGCGCCTGCGCCAAGTCGGGGCGGCTGTAGTAGATCAGGCTGTCCATCGCGATGGTGAAATCGAACCGGCCCAGCCCGTCATCGAGCATGTCGCCCGTGCGGAAATCCACGCGCCCGGCCAGATGCGGCGCCAGACGCTGGCGCGCGATCTCGATGAGCCGGGGTGAGACGTCCACGCCCACAACCTCGGCCCCGCGCGCCGCGAGCTCCGCGCTCAGCATGCCCGTGCCGCATCCCGCATCGAGGATCCGCACGCCGTGCAGATCGTCGGGCAGCCGCGACAGCAGCTGCGCCCGCATCGCATCGCGCCCGCGCCGCACGGTCTCGCGGATGCGGCTGACCGGCGCGTCGCTGGTCAGCCTCTCCCATGTGCGGGCGGCGGTCTGGTCGAAATAGGTTTCGACGCGGGCGAGGGTGCGGGCGTAGGTCATCAATCGAACCCCAGAAGCTCAAAGATATCGCGGTCTTCCATCGGCGCGGGCGCCAGCGGATCGGTCCCGGCCCAGAGCGTCTCGGCCATGCGCATGTATTCCGCCCTGCAGGCGAGGATGTCGTCGTCCGTATCCATCTCGAAGAGTGTCTTCTTCTTCAGCCGGGACCGCCGGATCGCGTCCACATCCGGCATATGCGCGATGCGCTTGAAGCCAACCTCGCCGCAGTAGCGGTCGACCTCGTCGGTGTCTTTCGAGCGGTTGGCGACGCAGCCCGCCAGCCGCACCTTGTAGTTGGTGGATTTCGCCTGCACGGCGGCGATGATGCGGTTCATCGCGTAGATGCTGTCAAAGTCGTTGGCGGTCACGATCACCGCGCGGTCGGCATGCTGCAAAGGCGCGGCAAAGCCGCCGCAAACCACGTCGCCCAGCACGTCGAAGATCACGACGTCGGTGTCTTCCAGCAGGTGATGCTGCTTGAGCAGCTTGACCGTCTGGCCCACGACGTAGCCGCCGCAGCCTGTGCCGGCAGGCGGGCCACCGGCCTCGACACATTTCACGCCGCCCCAGCCTTCGGTGACGAAATCCTCGGGGCGCAGTTCCTCGGCGTGGAAATCGACCTCCTTGAGGATGTCGATCACCGTGGGTTGCAGTCGCCCGGTCAGGGTGAAGGTGCTGTCATGCTTGGGGTCGCAGCCGATCTGCAGCACGCGCTTGCCCATCTGGGCAAAGGCCGCCGACAGGTTCGACGAGGTGGTGGATTTGCCGATACCGCCCTTGCCATAGACCGAAAAGACCTTGGCCCCCTCGATCCGAAGATTGGAATCCTGATGCACCTGGACAGAGCCTTCGCCGTCCTGTCCACGCAGTTGCGGGATGTCGTCTCGGGGGCTCATTCCAGGCCTGTCCTTTCGGGGTCGAATTGCGGGGTCATTCTGCGGCCACCCCTTCCAGCCGGTCTTCGATATCCATGGCCGCATCGCGCAGCGCGGCCAGGGTGTCGGCGTCGGGCGCCCAGTAGGCGCGATCGGAGGCCTCGATCAGCCGGTTGGCCATGCGCAGCGAGGCGGCGGGGTTCAGCGCCGACAGGCGGTCGCGCATGGTGCGGTCGAGAACGAAGGTCTCCGACAGGCGCTGATAAACCCAGGGCTGAACCTGCCCGGTGGTGGCCGACCAGCCCATCGTGTTGGTCACGTGGCTTTCGATCTGGCGCACGCCCTCCGCGCCGTGGCGGAGCAGGGCCTCGTGGAATTTCGGGTTGAGCGAGCGGGACCGCGTTTCCAGCGCCACCTGGTCTGACAGCGTGCGCACCTTGCCGGTGCCGCGCGTGGTGTCCGAGATATAGACCGCCGCTTCCTGACCGCCGCGGGCGCGGCGCACGGCACGGGAGATCCCGCCCAGCGTGTCGAAATAGTGGTCGACCGTCGTCACGCCCAGTTCCACGGATTCGAGGTTTTGAAAGGCAAGATCGACGGTGGTCAGCGCCTGTTGCAGCAGGTCGGCCTGCTGGACCGGCTTCCCGCCAACGCCGTAGGCAAAGCTCTTGCGGGCCTGGTAGGCGTCGGCCAGCTCGTCCTCTTCGCCGAAGACCGAGGCATCGACCATCTGGTTGACGTTCGAGCCATAGGCGCCCTCTGCATTGGAAAAGACGCGCAGGGCGGCGGTGTCCAGATCGCAGCCGATGGCCTCCGCATGGGCCAGTGCATTGGCGCGAATGTGGTTCATGTGCAGCGGTTCGTCCGCATGGGCGGCTTGCAGGGCGGCGTCCGCCAGGAGCCGCGTCTGCAAGGGCAGCAGATCGCGGAAGATCCCCGAAAGGGTCATGATCACGTCGATCCGGGGACGGCCGAGATCCTGCAGCGGAACAAGGTCGGCACCGCCCAGCCGGCCGAAATTGTCGAATCGCGGCTTCGCGCCGATCAGGGCCAGCGCCTGCGCGATCGCACAGCCGTCGGACTTGATGTTGTCCGATCCCCAGAGCACCAGCGCGACGCTGCGCGGCAGGGTCTTGTGCGTGTCGAGCAGCAGTTGCGCCTGTCTCGCGCCCGCGCGGCAGGCGAACTCGGAGGGCATGCGGAAGGGGTCGAAGGCGTGGATGTTGCGCCCGGTGGGCAGGATGTCGGGTGACCGAAGCAGGTCGCCGCCGGGCACCGGCGGGGTGTAGCGTCCCTCGAGCGCGCGCATCAGCGCGGGCAGCTCCGAATCCTGTTGCAGCAGCCTGTCGGTCTCGGGGCGCTGGGCCTCTGGCAGAAGGTCCAGGAAACCGGCGCGGGCCGCGGCCGTCATCGGTTTGCCCACGATGTGCAGACCGTCGGGGATCAGCGCGTCTTCGGTTTCAAGCAGGCGCAGCCAGAGCGCGTCCGGGGCATGGCCGCCAAGGTCCACCGCCTCGGCCTGTTCGGCGATCAGGCTCTCCAGCTCGTCGCGTTCATGCGAGTCGCCTGCCATCTCGCGCCAGCGGGTCAGGCTGTCCTTCAGCTCGACCAACCCGCGATAGAGCCCCGCTGAAGCCAGCGGAGGCGTCAGGTGCGATACGGTCACCGCGCCGCTGCGGCGCTTGGCCAGCGTCGCCTCGGACGGGTTGTTCGCGGCATAGAGGTAGACGTTCGGCACATCGCCGATCAGCCGGTCGGGCCAGCATTGCGGGCCGGGACCGGTCTGCTTGCCGGGCATGAACTCCAGCGCGCCGTGCATGCCGAAATGCAGCAGGACGTCGGCGCGGAAGGTCTGGCGCAGGTACAGGTAGAACTGCGCAAAGGCGTGGGTCGGGGCAAAGCTGCCCTCGAACAGAAGGCGCATCGGGTCGCCCTCGTAGCCGAAGGCCGGTTGCAGCCCGACGAAGACATTGCCGAATTGCGCACCCAGCACGAAGACGCCGCGCCCGTCCGATTGCACCTTGCCCGGGGCAGGGCCCCATTGGGCCTCGATCTCGTCCAGCCAGGGGGTCCGGGCGACGATGTCGTCGGCATCGACGCGGGCGGCGACGTTGGCCTCCTGGCCGTAGGTGGCGGCATTGCCGTGCAGGACGGCGTCGCGCAGGGCCTCGACCGTGTCGGGCGGGGTCAGGTCATAGCCGCGCGCCGCCATGGCGTGCAGCGTGTTGTGAAGCGATTGAAAGACATCGAGGTAGGCGGCCGTTCCCGCAGCACCCGCGTTCGGAGGAAAGCCGAAGATGACGATGCCAACCCGGCGTTCCGCGGCTTTCTGGCGGCGCAGGATGACGGCGCGTTCCGTGCGGCGGGCGAGAACATCGATCCGGTCCGGGCAGGGGGCCATGGCCTTGGGCTGCGGGCCGGGCCGGCAGGTGTGGCGACAGCCCGAGCAACCGTCCTCGCCATGGCGACCCGCAAAGACCGTGGGGTTCGTTGCGCCGTCGAGTTCGGGCAGCGCGATCAGCATGGTCGTCTCGATGGGGCCGAGGCCCTGTGGCGAGGCGGCCCACTGCGCCAGCGTCTGGAACTCCAGCGGATGGGCGGCAAGATAGGGGATGTCGAGCCCGCTCAGAACCTCGATGGCGGCGGCGTTGTCGTTGTAGGCCGGGCCGCCCACGAGCGAGAATCCGGTCAGCGAGACCAGCGCGTCGATCTTTGCCCCCGTCTGGTCGCGAAAGAAGCCGTCGATGGCGGGGCGCCCGTCCAGCCCTCCGGCAAAGGCGGGCAGGACGCGCAGGCCACGGGATTCCAACGCGCGAATGACGGCATCGTAATGCGCGGTATCGCCGGAGAGCACATAGCTGCGCATCATCAGCAGGCCGACCGTGCCCTTGTCGCCCCTCTGCGGCAGGGCCTCCGGATCGGTGGTGATACGTTCGGGCAGGTCAGGGTGATAGAGCCCGCAATCGGGGTATTCCTGCGGTGCCGCGGCCGCGATGCCACGCCAATCCGGGCGGCTGCAGTAGCGCGAAATCAGGAAGCGGACGAGCGCTTCGACGTTGTCGTCCGACGCGCCCAGCCAGTACTGCATGGTCAGGAACCACGCCCGCAGATCCTGCGCCTTGCCGGGGATCAGCGACAGGATCTTCGGCAGGCGGCGCAGCATACGCATCTTGCGCGCGCCGTTGTCGACCGATGGCTTGCCCGGCCCGCGCAGCGTCTTCAGGAACCGCATCGTGGTGCTTTCGGGCGCGGCCATGTCCAGCGTGCCCATGCGGGTCAGCTTGACGATCTGCGTATCGGCGATGATCCCGGCCATGGCGTCGCAGTGATCGCGGCGCGCCTTCAGCGCCGGCAGGATCGCGCGGATGTGGTCCTCGAGGAACAGCAGGCTGACGACGACGATGTCGGCACGGGCGATTTCCGCCTTTGCGTGGTCCAGAAGGTCCGGGCTTTCGCCCCATTCGGCCGCGGCCAGCACGGTCAGTTCGAGGCCGGGGAACTCCGCCGACAGGCGCGTGGCGGCGCGGGCGCAAGGCCCGCAGGCGTGCGAATCCAGCGTTAGGAGGACGATGCGATAAGGCCTGGCGGCCTCGGGGAGGAAACCGTCATCGCGCATAATGCGCCTTCGCTTCGTAAAGGGTGTCTATGCCGATCTCGCGCAGGCCGCGTTCGGCGGCGAAGCTCTCGGTATTGCGCCGCGCCTTGCCGCGGACAAAGAACGGCACCTTGCGCAGCTCGCGCTCGGCATCGTCCAGCCAGATCACTTCGGCCGAGACCGGCTCCGGCGTCGCCTGATGGTGCCCGCCGTGGTGACTGGGGCCAGCGGCGTCGTGGAATTCGAAATCCTCGCGGAACATGGTCAGCAGGTGTTCTTCCAGCCCCATGACCAGCGGATGCACCCAGGTGTCGAAGATCACGTTCGCGCCTTCGATGCCCATCTGTGGCGAATAGCGTGCCGGGAAATCCTGTACATGCACCGGCGCGCTGATGACCGCGCAGGGGATGCCCAGGCGCTTGGCCGTGTGGCGTTCCATCTGCGTGCCGAGGATCAGCTCGGGCGCCAGTTCGGTGATGCGCGCCTCGACATCCAGGTAGTCGTCGGTGATCAGCGCCTCGACCCCGTAATCGCGGGCCAGCGCGCGGACGCCGCGCGCCATTTCGCGGTTGTAGCAGCCAAGGCCCACCACCTCGAAGCCCATCTCGTCGCGGGCGATCCGGGCGGCGCTGGTCACATGGGTGCCGTCGCCGAAGATGAAGACGCGCTTGCCGGTCAGGTAGGTGCTGTCGACGCTGCAGGAATACCAGGGCAGCCGCAGCCGATCCTCGTCGAGACGCGGTGCGACATCGGCCAGCCTGGCCACCTCATGCACGAAATCGCGGGTCGCGCCGACACCGATGGGCACGGTGCGCGTAAAGGGCAGACCCAAGTCGCGCTCCATCCAGCGGCAGGCGCTTTCGCCGGTCTCGGGATACATCAGCACGTTGAACCAGGCCGCCCCGAGCCGCGCGATGTCCGAGGGGCGCGCGCCGTAGGGCGCGGTGACGTTGACGTCGATCCCCATATCGCCCAGCAGCGCGGTCAGTTCGGTGATGTCGTCGCGATGCCGGAACCCCAGCGCCGTCGGCCCGATCAGGTTGCAGGACGGGCGCGCGGTCTTTTCGCATGGCACCGCCAGCCGGCGCACGAGCTGGAACAGCGTCTCGTCCGCGCCGAAGTTCTCCTTGCGCTGGTAGCTGGGCAGGTCCAGCGCGATGACAGGCACCGGCAGGCCCATGGTTTCCGCGATGCCGCCGGGATCGTCCTGGATCAGTTCGGCGGTGCATGAGGCGCCGACGATCAGCGCCTCGGGCTGAAAGCGATCATAGGCTTGCTGGCAGGCCGTCTTGAACAGATTGGCCGTGTCGGCGCCCAGGTCGCGCGCCTGGAAGGTGGTGTAGGTCACGGGCGGACGGTGGTCGCGCCGTTCGATCATGGTGAAGAGCAGGTCGGCATAGGTGTCGCCCTGGGGGGCGTGCAGCACGTAGTGCAGCCCCTTCATGCCGGTCGCGACACGCATGGCGCCGACATGCGGCGGGCCCTCGTATGTCCAGACCGACAGCTTCATTCTGCCGCCTCCAGCCGGAGCGCACCGGCGCGGCGCAGGGGACGAGCAAAGAGCGCGGCGAGGTCGCCCGCCTGCTCGTAGAAATGCACCGGCGAGAACACCAGCTCGATGGACCACTTGCTGCGCAGGCCCTGCGACTCCAGCGGGTTGGCAAGGCCCAGACCGCAGACCGTCAGGTCCGGGCGTGCCGTGCAGCAGCGGTCGAGCTGGCGGTCGACGTCCTGGCCCTCGGAGAGCGCCGTGCCCGCGGGCAGCAGGTCCAGTTCGGGGCCCAGGATGCCGCGATGCAGGTAGGGCGTGCCGACCTCGATCGCTGTCATGCCGCACTCGCGCGTCAGGAACCGGGCCAGCGGGATTTCAAGCTGGCTGTCAGGAAAGAAGAAGACCGACTTGCCGTTCAGCGCGTCCCTGGCGTGGGCAACGGCGCGCCGGGCGCGGTCGCGGGGCGCGGCGGTGACGGCGTCGAACCTTTCGCGGCTTACGCCAAAGCTCTCGGCGATGGCACGCAGCCACAGGGTCGTGCCTTCCTCGCCAAAGGGCAGGGGGGCAGGAATATGCGTGGCGCCGCGCCGTTCCAGCGCGGCGTGCGTCGTGCCGAGAAACGGCTGGGTCAGGGCGAACCGCGTGTTCGGCCCCACGGCCAGCACATCGTCCGCGTGGCGCGCCGGCAGCACCGTGACCGGGCCGATGCCCAGATCGGCCAGCAGCCCCCGCATCTGGTCCTCGGCCACGTCGGGCAGGGCGCCCGCGACGATCAACTGCGTTTCGGTGGTGTCCGGCAGCACCGGCACCATCGCGGCAAGGCAGGCGTCTTCGCCCTCGGTGAAGGTCGTTTCGATGCCCGATCCGGAATAGTTCAGCACCCGCACCCGCGGCGCGTGGATCGCCGAAAGCCGTTCGGCGGCGCGGGCAAGATCCAGCTTGATGACCTCCGACGGGCAGCTGCCGACGAGAAAGATTTGCCGGATGTCGCCGCGCCGGGCCAGCAGGCGGGCCACTTCGCGATCGAGTTCATCGTGCATGTCGGCCATTCCCGCGAGATCCGATTCTTCGAGGATCGCGGTGCCGAAGCGCGGCTCGGCAAAGATCATTACGCCGGCGGCGCTTTGCAGCAGATGGGCGCAGGTGCGGCTGCCGACGACAAGGAAGAATGCGTCCGGCATCTTGCGGTGCAGCCAAAGGATGCTCGTGAGACCGCAAAAGACCTCGTGCTGGCCCCGCTCCTTGAGGACAGGTGCGGTGCGGCAGCCGGGGGGGACAGCGTGAACGGTCATGCCGGGCCCGTCCCTTGCAGCCGGGCCATGCGCAGCTTGCGCAGGAATTGCCCGGCGTTGATGACGTAGGTCGCGTATGCCGCGAGCGCGAGCCACATCAGGGCCTGGGGAAGCAAGGCATCAGTCACCAGGGCCCACACGTATGCCGTGTGCAGCGCGATGACTGCGAAGCTGAACACGTCTTCCCAGAAGAAGGCGGGTGCGAAGAGATACTGTCCGAAGACCACCTTCTCCCAGATCGCGCCGGTGACCATGATGAGGTAGAGGAACCCGGTCTTGATCAGGATCGAGACCGTCGCTGCGCCGTAGCCATCGCCGGTTGCGAGATAGCGCAGGACAAGCCCCAGCGAGATCAGGAAGACCGCGAATTGCAGCGGTGCGAGGATCCCCTGGATCAGGGTCCAGACAGTCCCGTCACGGCGGGCGCGCTGGTCCTCGGTATAGAGCCTGAAGGTAGGCCGATGGTGTATCGCAGCGTCTGACATGTGCCCCTCGTCATCGATGGAGACACCTTGAATGCTACGGCGTGGTCCGGCGAACTGTCAATTAAGATTTACACTCGCTTCCCAAGGGGCTGTCAGATTTTTTGGTCGGGTAGCCGAAGCTGGCTCGATGAAATCTATTGATTTACGTGTGTTTGCTGACTGCCTCGGGAGCTGTTCAGGGAAAACGACGCTCCGGCAACTTGATATCATGGTCTCGCCACTGATCTTCGCCGGCCATGTCAATATAAATTGACATTGAGGCGGAGCGACTCCACTCTGGATCGACGAGCAGCCTTACCATAAGGTCAATACAGGGGCCGTATCCATCGCATCCGGGGAGGGGAGCATGGAGATGACCACAAGGCCGACGAGAAAAGACTCATTGGATCCGCGTAACGCCTCGCTGAGGCTCGTCGTGGAATCCGCCGTGCGCAGGGTCGCTTCAGAGCGGAACAACAGCCAGCCTCGGACCCGCGATGATTGGATCGAGCGTCTCTGCGATGCACTGGTGTCCGAATCCGAAACCTCGCACCAGTCGGTGCTCGGTGCGATGGTATCCAACGGCATTTCTCAGGCCGACATTCTGCAAAACTACATACCTGACGTCGCTCGCCTTCTGGGTGAAATGTGGCTCAATGACAAAGCGAGTTTCGTCGATGTGACGGTGGGCGCCGGAAGGTTGCAGCGCCTTTATCGTGAAGCTGTCGGCTCGGGCGCCGGCGGCTGGTCATCGCGGTCGATTCCGCTGGGCCAATCCGTCGTCATGGTCGTTCCGTCGTTTGAATCGCATTCGCTTGGTGCCTTTGCGGCGGCAGATCAGTTGCGCCGCCACGGTGCCTGGGTGCACATGGCCATCGGCCTCAACGCGTCGGAATTGTGCAACGCTGTGTGCTCCTCACGGTGTTCGATGATCGGATTTTCGGCCGCGACCCTGGAGACGCTCGAAGGGGTCACCGGGCTGATCGGTTATCTGAGAGAAACGGTCCCCAACCTTCCGCCGATTGTCCTGGGCGGGCGGATTGTCGAATTGGCAAATGATGTTGCGCAGCGATGCGGAGCGGACTATGCGGTAACGACAGCGCGTCAAGCGCTTTCGATTTGCGGTCTTGCAACAGTTTCGACAAGCTTGGCTCCTTCGGAAATCATCTGACGGGTCACGATCCGTGAATGGAGGAAGGCATTGGCACGGCAAGGGGACACGTCAGCATGGCTGAGCACCGGGACACTTCCCGATGCCTCTAAGCTACCCGGTCTCATCGAGCACGCCGCTGACGTTTCCGTATTTCTGGATGCCGACCT
>CAYNKL010000106.1:0-13887 GCA_964397775.1 uncultured Rhodobacterales bacterium
TCGGCATCCTGCTGGCCCTGCCCTTCGTGGTCAAAGGCCTGAAGGACGCGCCGTCAAGGACATGGGCGCCCTCGCTCAAGAGCGGCCCCTTCGTGCTGCGTGCCGTGCTGGCCGTGATCATCGTGCTTGGCGTCGTGTCCTGGTTCGTGGACCCGGTCGTGAAATCCGGCACGCTGCAGGTGGCCGAAGCCGGTGACCCGACCACCGATCCCAGCGGCGTGCCCTACCCGGCCGATGACTGGGTGGCGTATGGCGGCACCAACCTTGGTCAGCGCTACTCTGCCCTGTCGGACATCAACACCGAGACCGTGTCGGAGCTGAAGGTCGCATGGGAGCACCACACCGGTGATCTTCGCATCGCCGATCAGGACTCGGGCGAGTACACCTTCGAGGCGACGCCGATCAAGGTGAACGGCATGCTGTACTTCTGCACGCCGCACAACATCGTCCAGGCCCTGGACCCGGCCACCGGCGAGCTGATCTGGCAGTACGATTCCAACATGGAGCGTGACCCGCAATACCAGCACCAGACCTGCCGCGGCGTCTCCTACAACGACTCCAGCGACTACGAGGTCCCCGCGGACAGCGATCCCGTCCAGACCGCCGCGATCGAGGCCGCCGTGGCCGAATGCCCGCGTCGCATCGTCGCCTCCTCGGTGGATGCGCGCCTGTTCACGATCAACGCCGACACCGGCGAGCTGTGCGAGAGCTTCGGCACCGACGGCTTCGTCGATCTGAAGGACAAGCAGCCCAACCTCGAACGCGCCACCTACCAGCAGACCTCGGCGCCGCTGGTGACCGACGATCTGATCGTTCTGGGCAGCGCCATCGCCGACAATTACTACGAGGACAACCCCTCGGGCGTGATCCGTGCCTACGACGTGCGCACCGGCGAAATCGTCTGGAAGTTCGACGCCGGCAAGCCCGACGAGACCGAGCCGCTGGCTGACGGCGAGATGTACGAGCCGAACTCGGCCGTGGCCTGGACCCAGCTTGCCGCGGATGAGAACCTTGGCATGGTCTACGTGCCCTTCGGCAACATGTCCCCCGACCAGGTCGGCATCCGCCGCGATGCCGTGGACGAGGAAATGGTCGACAGCCTCGCGGCGCTTGACCTGCAGACCGGCCAGATGGTCTGGCACTTCCAGACCACGCGTCACGACCTCTGGGACCGCGACATCCCCTCGCAGCCCGTACTGATGTCGCTGCCGCAGGGCGGCGAAGACGTGCCCGCCATCCTAATCCCCACCAAGATCGGCAACATCTGGGTCCTCGACCGCCGCACCGGTGAGCCGATCCGCCCGGTCTCCGAGATGTCCGTGTCCACCGACACCAACATCCCCGGCGAAGAGCTGTCGCCGACCCAGCCGATGTCGTCGCTGAACTTCACGCCGGCGCCGCTGACAGAGGCGGACATGTGGGGCACCACGCCCTTCGACCAGATCCAGTGCCGCCGCGACTTCCGCTCGCTGCGCTATGACGGCAACCCCTTCACGCCGCCGGAAACCGGCGGGGGATCGCTGGTCTGGCCCGGCAATATCGGGGTGTTCAACTGGGGCTCGGTCGCCGTCGATCCGGTGAACCACTGGATGATGGCCACGCCGCAGTACCTTGGCTACCGTTACGAGCTGTTCGAACGGCCCGAGGGTGAGCTGGACAAGCGCATGTTCTCCACCGACGGCCCGGCCGGCGAGTCGCGTCCCGGCAACGAGAACCTGGGCGGCCCCTACGCCGTGTCCATCAAGCACCTGCGCTCGGGCCTGGGCGTTCCGTGCAACACCCCGCCCTGGGGCGTGCGCGTGGGCGTGGACCTGACCAGCGGCGAAACCGCATGGAAGTACCGCAACGGCACCGTCGCCGGCCAGAAGATCGCCGGCATCCAGTTCCCGCTGCCCTTCGAGATGGGAATGCTGGCACATGGCGGCGCCCTGACCACCGCGGGCGGACTGGCCTTCTCCGGTGCGGCGCTCGACGACACCATGCGCGCCTACGACATGAAAACCGGTGAAACGGTGTGGCAGCATCACCTGCCGGCTGGCGGCCAGGCAACGCCGATGACCTACCGTGGCGAGGATGGCAAGCAATACATCGTCATCGCCGCAGGGGGCCATGGCTCGCTTGGCACGACGCCGGGCGACTCGGTCATCGCCTACACGCTGGACTGATCCCGGGATCCGTCTCTGAAAATGGAAACGGCGCGCCGGTGGCGCGCCGTTTTTCATGTCCCGGTCTTGCTTGCCTGTCCGGGAGACTGCGCAGATGGTCAGCCGGCCGCGCTCTGGCGGAGCTCCTCCGTCAGCTTCGCCAGCATCGGGTAGAAGCCCCCGGCCCTGCGCCGCTCAAGGCCGATGCCCGGCAGCTTCGGCCGGATCTCCCGCCGGATGCGCCCGGGCTGCGGCTCCATCAGCAGGATCCGGTCCCCGAGCGCCAGCGCCTCGTCCACCGAATGGGTCACCACGATGAAGGCCCGGCCCTCGCGGCGCGTCTGCTGCAGCAGGACCTCCTGCATCTGTTCGCGCGCCAGGGGGTCGAGGTTGGCAAAGGGTTCGTCCAGCAGAAGAAGCGGCACCTGCATCGCCAGTGCACGGGCCAACGCCAGCCGCTGCGCCTGGCCGCCGGAAAGCTCAGACGGCCAGTCCCGCGCCCGCGCGCCGAGCCCGAGCTGATCCAGCAGCGACTGCGCCGTCGCCCTGCGCTCGGCGCGCGATGGCTCCGACAGTACCAGCTCCACGTTTTCCGACACCCGCCGCCAAGGCAGGAGGCGCGGCGTCTGAAAGATCACCGCCGCCCCCTTTCCCGGGCGCGGCGCGGCACCGGCGAGGGTGATCTCCCCCGCCGCAGGTTTCAGCAGGCCGGCCACCAGCCGCAGCAACGTGGTCTTGCCGCAGCCGGAGGGACCGAGGATCGCCAGCCGCTCGCCCGGCCGCAGATCGAAGCTCAGCCCGTGCAGCACCGGCGGGCCTCCGAAGTCATGGCCCAGCTCGCGCAATCTGAGCAGCGGGGCGTTCACCGGCTGATCTCGTCCCCGAGGGTCGAGGGCCCGAGCTCTTCGAGCACCGCGTCCATCGGGCCGAAGTCGGTGATGTCCTCCAGCTCGACCCGGAAGGGCGTGTCCTCGCCGTTCTCGCGCTTGTAAGGCTGGCCGAGGCTGCGCAGGGAGTAGAGCATCTCTTCTTTCTGCAAGCCGCCGTTCACCGTCCAGCTTTCGCTGTAGGTCTTGGCCAGCTCCGCCAGCGTGGCACGCGCGATGTCGGGGCGATCATCGGCCATGTCGTCCACCCAGGTTTCGGGATCGGCGGCATAGTCCCGCGCCGCGAGCGTCAGCGCGGTCAGCACCTTGTCGAGATCATCCGCGCGGTGCTCCAGCACGTCGGCGGTGACCACGTCGACCTTGGTGACGATGGGCACCTGGCGGAAGAACTCCCCGACGCTGACCAGCGCGTCGAACTCCTCATGCGAGGGCATGGCGAGGAAGCTGCCGATGGAGATCGTGGTGGAGTCGATCCGGCCCGCGCCCAGCGCCTGCGCCCGCACCGCCGGGGCGCCCAGCGGCACGACCTCGAGGCTGTCGAAATTGACGCCGAGGTTCTCGAGCACCAGGCTCGACAGGTCGTAATCCAGGCTGTGCATCCGCCCGACGCCATAGGTCGCGCCCGCCATGTCCTGCAGCGTCAGCCCGGGCTTGCCGACGATCATGAAGGGGATCGCCTTGTCGGACGAATGCACGGCGACGATATCCTCCGCGCCCTCCGCGTGCAGGTCCAGCAGGCTGCCGACCGAGATATTTGCCATCTCGCCGCCGCCGGAGCGCAGGGCGGCGACCGCCATCGGGGTCTGCGCGGCAGGCACCAGATCAACCTCCAGGCCCTGATCATCGAAATAGCCCGCGCTTTCGGCAAGATAGATCAGGGAGTTCGGGACCAGCGGGGTTTCGGTTTCGGTCACGACGATGCGGAACGGCTCCGCCAGCGAGGTCGAGGCCATCACCGAGAGGCCGAGGGCAAGGGAGAGTCCGGAGAGGGAAAACTTGGGGGAGATATTTGGCACGACGTGGCCTTTCGAAGGACTGGGTTTGGCGGCACGCCAATGTCAGTGGGCGCGCCACGCACGGTCAGGGGGAGGAGTGAGGCGTCTTTCCAACAGGCTGAGCAGACCGGTCACGAGCGCGCCGATCGCGGCAAAGGTCAGCACAACGGCGAAGTAGCGGTCCATGCGGTAGCTGTTGCCAAGCGACTGCAGAAGGGCGCCAAGCCCTGTCATTGCCGTGTAGAGCTCGGACACCGCGGTTGCAACCAGACCCATCACCGCCGCCAGCCGCAGCCCTGCCATGACGGAGGGCAGCGCAGCCGGAAGAATGACGTGCCGCAGCCGGGTCAGCGGCGACATGCCGTAGCTGCGGGCCATCTCGATCAGCGCCGGATCGGCCCCGCGCACCCCCGCCTCGGTTGCGATCAGCACCGGCATGACCGCCGAGAGCGCGACGATCAGGACTTTTGCCTCCGCCCCGAGACCAACGGCCAGTACAATCAGCGGGATCAGCGCGACCACGGGCGTCGCGGCCAGAGCGTGCATGAAGGGAGAGATCGTGCGCCCCAGACTGCGAAACAGCCCCAGGAGAATACCAAGGGGCACACCGATCAGCGCAGCGCACCCCACTCCGCCCAGATAGACCGAGAGTGTTTGCCAGATCGCGATCGGGAACTTGCGACGGTCATCCATCAGCATCTGGAAAAAGGCCCGGAAGGTCAGGTACGGGCCGGAGATGTATCCCTCTGGCACCAGTCGTGCGAGGCCGGCCCAACCAAGAAGGAGCACAGGCACGAGCGCGAGGCTCAGCCAAACGTGTCGGGGGATCCGGGCGACCCACGCGAGATCATCCCTGATGGTGCTGATCGTTGCCGTGAACGGCCCCGATGTCCCGGAAGGTTTGAATCTCATCTGATCATTCTTCGTTGGGAATTGCATCGATCCGAGCAGAGGTCGCCCGGACCAGCTTTGAGACCGGGACAGAGCAGCAGACGTGGTCAGACACTTGCCTCCCATCGAAACCGCCGTCAACGCTCCTGCGGAGGAAAGACCATATCTTTGAACGCGATGGCGTGACCCAGACCGTTTCTCATGCAGCGGCCCGGAGCCTGGACATCTGCCGCTGCGATCTCGGCCCTCAGGGGCCGGGTTGCGGACCTCGTCGGCCTCCGGGGTTCACAGCGTGTATCGGGTCGGCCAACGGGCCTGCCACGCGCACGCTAAACCTGCCGCTACCGCGCGACCACCCGGGACTCCTGCAATGACGCACCGAAGATCGCTGCTCGTCCGGCTGGAACAGATCCGGCGACACAAGCAATCGGCACCGTTCCCGGTGATGGCGCCTTCGACAGGCGCCGTTGCCACTCGGCGAGCCTTCGAGGGGGCACTGGCGTTTTTCCCATCCGCAGAAGCGGCCGCCTCCTGCCAGACGACTCGCCCGCAACGACATCCCGGGGGGCAACCCGGCGGCTCGCCCGGAGGATCAGGGAACAGCCGGTCCGGCTGTCACACCCTTAGCCGAGCCGAGACCCCGGTGAGAAATCTGAATTTCTTCGCGCGGGCAGATCGCCTCGAGAGCCCCCGACGGCCAGACAGCCGAGATCGCACGCGTGGTCTGACCTGAGCTGGGGAAACGCGCGTCATGTCCTGAGGGCAACGCCTGCAACACTGCCGTTTCGATCCGTAATCGGACAGCAGCGGAACCTCAGAAGAAGACATCCTTGATCGGCAGGATCGCCGCGCCCAGGACGGCCGGATCGGTCTGGTTCTGGCCGATGACAAGGGCGGGCCCGGGCATGGGCACGTTGTAGCGATGCACCGCCCGGGGCTCGACCCGGGAGATCATGATCTCGGCCAGCGCCTTTGGCAGCTGTCCACCGAAGACGATGGCATCCGGGTCCAGCACGCTGTGCAGGGTGCGCACCGCGCGGCTGACCTGCGGCATGACGAGGGACAGCCAGTCCTCCACGCCGGGCCAGCCCGGATCGAAGCGGGCCAGCAGGTCGGGCAGACCCGAGACCTCGACCCCGGCCCGGCGCAGTTCCGACAGCAGCAAGCGCAGCGCCGGGCGGCATTCGGCCTCGCGCCCGTGGAACATCAGCGAGATTTCCCCGGCGTTGCCGCGCGGCCCGCGGTAAATCTCTCCATCCAGCACGATGCCGCCGCCAAAGCCGTAATCGAAGGCCAGATAGGCAAAGCTGCGATGGTCCCGTCCGGCACCGATCAAGCTCTCGCCCACGGCCCCCGCGGAGGAGCTGTTCTCGAGTTGCACACTAAGGCCGAAAGCCGCCTCAAGCTCGGGGCGGAAATCGACCAGCGACCAGTCCTGCAACGGCTCCGGGGCATTCACGTGCCCGGGCGTGCCGGTGAAATAACCGGGCAGCGCCACGCCCAGTCCGCAGACCTTCTCCGGCGGCACGCCGGTTTCGATCAGCAGGCTGTCGAATTCGGCCTTCAGACGGGCGATCCCCGCAGCGCGATCCGGCAAGCCTTCGTCGATCCGGCGCAGGGCCACGCGGGCACAGGTCAGATCCACGAGGCAAAGCACGGCACTGTCGGTGTTGATCAGCAGGCCCGCGCCGTAGCTGGCATCGGGACACAGGCTGAGAAGCGGGCTCGGCTTCCCCGGCAGACTGCGTTCCGGCGCGCGGGTCCGGACCAGCCCCAGCTCGAGCAGGGCCGAGACGATCCTGTGAATCGATTGCTGCGTCAGCCCGGTCTGCGCCGTCAGCGACGCACGCTCCACCGGCGCAAGCCGGCGCACAAGGTCCAGGATCGTCCTTTGGTTCGTGCTCAATTCAGGAAGGCTCAAGGCGCCAAAACTCCGGTCTTTGTCCCGTTTCCGCGCCAAGGCTGCGGCAAAATTCCAGCAAGGACTACAAGAAATCTGCGCGGCTGTCACAGGAATTACACATCGCAAGAGTTAAACGCACCCAAAGTGTAATACCTGCGTCAGTGCAGCCGGAGAAACCGCCATGGCAACCCTCAGCGCGACCGACATCGCGGTCACATTCGATAGCTTTCAGGCCCTGAAGGGGGTCAGCCTGTCGGTCGAGGCCGGCCAGTTCGTCACGCTGCTGGGGCCATCGGGCTGTGGCAAGACCACGCTTCTGAACGTCATCGCGGGCTTCCAGTCCCCGACGCGCGGCCGCGTCGAGGTCGCCGGAAAGGACGTCACGCAGCTCAGCCCGGAACGCCGCGACACTGCCATGTGCTTCCAGTCCTACGCGCTTTTTCCGCACCTGAACGTGGCCGGCAACATCGCCTTCGGGCCACGCCAGAAACGACATGGCCGGGATGCGATCGCGGCCCGTGTGGCCGACCTGATCCGGCAGCTGGGCCTGTCGGGCCATGCCGAAAAGCTGCCCAACGCGTTGTCGGGCGGCCAGCAGCAGCGCGTGGCGCTGGCGCGCGCGCTGGCGGTCGCTCCCGGCATTGTGCTGTTCGATGAGCCGCTGTCGAATCTGGACGCCAAGCTGCGCGACCAGGTCCGGGCCGAGATCCGGGCGCTGCAGCGCGAGATCGGCTTTACCGCGCTCTACGTCACCCACGACCAGTCCGAGGCGCTGGCCCTTTCCGACGAGGTCTTCCTGCTCAATCGCGGCGTGATCGAACAACAGGGCGCGCCGCGTGACATCTACTTCAATCCGCGGACCCGCTTTGCCGCCGACTTCATCGGCGCGGCCAACATCCACGACGGCCCGCTGCGCGGCGGCCGGATGCGAACGCCCTTCGGCCGACTGCCCGCCCCGGGGCCGGATGCCGAGGCCGCGACCCTCTGCTGGCGCCCCGAGATGGCGATGACCGAGGGTCCGCTGTCCGGACGGGTCACCGCTGTGGCCTTCCAGGGCGGCTGGACGGACGTGACGGTGCAGGAAGGCGGCCAGAGCCTGCGCCTGCAACTGCCGGGCCAGGCCAAACCGGACGTGGGCGAGGTCCTCACCTTCGGCCTCGACCCCCGCCACGTGACCCGGCTGGAGGCGGCCTGATGCCCAAGGCGCTCAAGGTATCCCTGCTGCTTCTGCCCGGTCCGGGGCTGGTGGCCGTGGTTTTGGCGATGGTTCTCTACCGCGCCTTCGCGCAGTCCTTCGGCCTCTACAACTTCGGCGGCGATGACCTTCTGACGCTGGCCCACTGGCAAGAGCTGCTGGGCAACCGCAGGTTCTGGAGCGCTCTGCGCTGGTCGGCCTATATCGCCACCACCTCGGCCCTGCTGTCGGTGGCGCTGGCCTATCCGCTGGCATTGTGGCTGCGGCGACCCTTCCGCGGATCGCTGGTGCTGTCCGCCCTGATCAAGGCCCCCTACTTCGTGCCCGGGCTGGTCGCGGCCTTCCTGCTGATCAACGTCATCTCCTACCACGGCTTCGTCAACGAGGCGCTGGTAAGTCTGGGCATCTGGGACGCGCCGAAGCGGTTGCAGAACGACAGGCAAGGCTATGCGGTGATCGCGCTGCAGGTCTGGAAACAGCTGCCCATGGCCTTCCTGCTGCTCTCCGGCGCGGTGGCCAGCATCCCCGATCCGGTCTTGCACGCCGCGCGGGACCTGGGCGCGGGCACCATGGCGCGCTTCCGCAAGGTGGTCCTGCCGCTGACCGCCAAGGCCATGCAGGCCGCCCTGATCCTGATCTTCATCGGGGCGGCGGGTGACTTCAGCTTCCAGTCGGTGGCCGGGCCGATGCGCCAGAACTCCATGGCGACGCTCATGGTCCAGCTGCAAGGCGCCAGCTTCAACGACTGGAACGGCGCCGCCGTGGTCGCGGTGGCGCTGATGGTCCTGTCGCTCGCCGGTGCGCTGGTGCTCACCGCGCTTGTCCAGCTCGCCTCCCGTCTTGCCGCAAGGATCTCCTGATGTCCCGTCCGCTGCAAACCACCCTCGCGATCGCCATCTCGGTGCTGCTGATCCTCTGGCTGGTCGTGCCCTTCGCCATGGCCGTGCTCTGGAGCCTCGTGGACCCCGGCACGCCCTGGGGCTACCCGGACATCCTGCCGCCAAAGCTGTCCTTCGGACGCTGGCAACAGATGTGGCAGACCACCGGCCTCAGGCAGGCGATGCTGAACAGCTACGTGCTGGCGCCTGTCGCCGGGCTGCTGGCGGTCCTTCTTGCGCTGCCGGTCTCCTATGCGTTCGGCCGCATCGCGTTTCCCGGCAAGGGCGCGGCGCAGGTGGTGATGCTGCTGCCGATCGTGCTGCCCGGCTTCGTGACCGCGGTCTTCCTGTCGTCGATCCTGCTTTCGATGGGCTTCTACGACCGCTACAGCGCCATTCTCTTCGGGCATGTCGTCCTGTTCATGCCCTATGCCGTGCGCATCCTGTCCGTGTCATTCGGCCAGGTCCGCGAGGACGTGATCCGCGCCGCACGCGACCTCGGCGCAGGGCCGGTGAGTGTCGCCCGCACGGCCTATCTGCCGGTGCTGAAACCGGGCCTTTCGGCGGCGTTCCTCATCGTCTTCGTCCTGTCGATCGAGGAGTTCGCGCTGAGCTTCGTCATTGGCTCGCCGGATTTCATCACCATCCCGACCATCCTCTATTCCTATCTGGGCTATGACTTCATCCGGCCAAACGCGGCCGTCGTGGCCCTGATCCTTGTCGTTCCCAACGTGGCACTCATGCTGGTGCTGGAACGGCTTCTGCAATCGGCCAACCCCGCGAACATCTCGGGCAAGGGCTGAGCTTCTCCCCACCCCTACACTGGAGTTTTCCATGATCCGCACATTCGCCACAGCAACGGCGCTTTGCGCTGCGCTGACCGCCCCTGCCCTTGCCCAGGACCTGACCGAGATGAGCTGGGAGCAGATCGTCGAGCAGGCCAAGGCCGAAGGCGAGGTCACCTGATACAACTGGTTTTTCGAACCCGAGCTGCGCGGTTATGCCCAGACCTTCGAGGACACCTACGGCATCAGCGTCACCCTGCCCGATGTCAGCTCTGCCGATGATGGGCTGAGCAAGCTCATCGCCGAACAGGGCCGCGACACCACCGATATCGACGTGATCTCGATGCCCGGCAAATGGGCCGAGCGCGTGAACATGGGCGACCTGCTGGCCGGCCCGATCCAGCCACTGCTGCCGGAGGCCGATGCCGTCACCACCGAGATCGACGGCCAGAACTGGCAGGGCTATGCGATCGCCTACTGGGGCAACCAGACCGGCATGCTCTACGACAGCAACCGGATCGCCCCGGAAGAGCTGCCGCAGACTCTGGCCGACTTCGAGGCCTTCATCGCCGAACGCCCCGGCCAGCTGGGCTTCAACCTGGAAAACGGCGGCTCGGGTCCGTCCTTCATCGGCAACGTGGCGCGCAACGTCCTGGGCCTGACCCCGGACAGCGACGTCAGCGAGACCCCCGACCTGACACCGGTCTATGACTGGTTCACCGAGCGTGACGGCGACTACATCCTGACCGCCTCCAATGCCGACAGCCTCAGCCGCCTGACCGCGGGTGAGTTCCTGCTGGTGCCGGGCTGGGAAGACATGGTGGCCAGCATGATCAAGCGCGACGAAATCGGCGAGAACATCAAGATCTATGTCCCCGAGATGGGCATGAACGGCGGCGGCAACATCGTCGCCATTCCGCGGAACGCGGAACACCCCGCGGCGGCGCTGCTGTTCATCTCCTGGCTGACCTCTGCCGAGGCGCAAACCAGACAGAACGTCGAGTTCGGCACCGCGCCCACCAACAAGAACGCCGATGACAGCCACGCGCTGATCCCCAACGACCAGCGCGCCAACAGCCGCAGCTGGATCACGCCGCTGGACAACGACGCGGTCGTCAAGGACGTGATCGAAAACGCGTTCATGTACTGATCGCGGCGTCCCGCTTTTCTTGCGGGGCCCGGACCATCCGGGCTCTGCATTTCCGAACAGATCCGAAAAAGATGCGCCCAATGCCCCTCTCCCTTTCCGCCTTTCTCGCCCGCCCCGAGACGGCGCCACTGATCATCTCGCTCCGCGGCTACTGGCTCAGCCAGCCCGAGAACTCTCTCGAGGCGATCGCCTCGGCCACGACATGCGGTGCCGACATGGTCGAGATCGACGTGCAGACCACCCGTGACGGGCATCTCGTGCTGCTGCACGACGAGACGCTCGACCGCACGACCGAAGGCAGCGGAGCGCTTGCGGATCACGACCTGGCCGACGTGACCCGGCTGCGGCTTCGCGAGGGCATGGGCGACGGCAGCGCGGTGACCGAGGTGACCCTGCCCACCCTTGCGCAGGCGCTGGACGCCGCACGCGACCGGGTCATGCTGAACATCGACACCAAGACGCAGGCCGACCTCGACGATGTCTGCGCCCAGGTCCTGGCGCGCGGGATGGCCGACCAGGTTCTGGTCAAGGGGCCCGTCGATCAGCCGCTGGACATGATGCGCTTCCTCGATGCGCCGTGGTGGGGTCAGATCGCTTTCATGCCGGTGATGATGCATATTCCGCGCGGCGCGCTGGTCGAAACCGTGCTGACCACGGCCCGGGCCATGGATCTGCGGCTCGTGGAACTGTCCTTTCGGGATGAGGACGAGCTGCGAACGCTTTCCGGCCACCTAAAGGCAGAGAACGTCTGGATCTGGACCAACACGCTCGATCCCGTCCACAGCATGCACTACCACGACAGCGCCGCGCTCAAGCGTCCAAAGGCGATCTGGGGGGAGCTCATGGCGATGGGCGTGCGCGCGATCCAGACCGATCACAGCATGGCCCTGGCGAGGTTCCGGGGCAGGCTGTAAGCGCCTCACCGCGAGCGTCGATCGCCCTCGAGGGTCGATGCGGATGAGGCTGAGGCGTCCCTTGTGACGGTGCCTGCCTCCATGCGCCGGGCTGCAAGGATGTCGTCACAACCCCATGGCCGATCTCGCTGCAATCTCGAAACGGCTGAACATGATCTGCTGGCTGAACCTGACATGCCACCGCTCAGAGGGTCAGCGGTTCCGTGCTTCCGCTGTCCTCGAACTCCCAAGTCGCTCGCCAGGTGTTATTTTCGCGCTCGAGCCGCAGGTAGTTTCGCTCCGCCACGTAGCGCGCCGCATGCCCGGGCGGGCGCTCGATGCGGATCGGATGCCCTCGCAAAGGCGATTCACCCAGCCATGACAATGCGCCTAGCAGGTTCGCCCAGGCTTTCGGGGGAGCGCGGTGCGCGATCCCCGAGGCGACCAGCTGCTGCAGTCTTTGACCATGGCCGAGGGCCATGCTGCCGCGCGTCGCGAGATGGATCTCGCCAGACACAACTGTCAGACCTTGCCCGTCTGGAAGCGCCATGGAGCGCACGAGCCGCAGCATATGCCGCCATTCGCCGCGATGGGCGCGGCTCTGCCATTGGTCACGCAAATCATCCTCGTATTTCTGCATGCTCGGCACCATGACCATCAACGCCTCGAGGATCGACAGCCGTGGCCCCAGCAGCGGAACACTCGACAGGAGGAACGTGTGCCCGGGTGCCGGACGCTCTGCTTCCTTTTCCATCATGTGCCAGCCGCCTTGCCCCATGACCGCCCGGCGGCTCCGCTCAGAGCGGAGATCGGGCGCGACGATCCGCAGGCCGGTGGTGTGCACCGCCCAGCCGAGGTGCTGGCCATCCTCGTCGGCAAAGCGGCCGGGCAGATCACCGTCGACCGCAGCATGCTGGAAAATGAGAAAGCTCTCGCGCGCGGCCGCAAACAGCGTCTGCCCCACGCCGGAATGCGTTCTGGACGATGGCAAAGATCCCCAACCATCGCAGATATCGTGATCGTCCCATTGCATGAGCGACGGCACACGCGCGGCGAGCCAGGCAAATTCCGGCGACGCATAGAGCGTCGCGTAGCGCTCGAAGAAAGCCTCCTTCAAATGCTCATGAAGCCCCGCCAGCTCCTCATGCGATGGATCCTCCGGGATGTCGTCCGGCCAGTTCTCGCTGAGGGCGTGCCCGTCGGTGACCTCATCAGCATACACCTGATCACCGCCGTGAAGCAGAAGTGCGAATGCCCGCGCTTGGTGATCGTCCCTGAGACGGCCCCACATTGCGTTCCGCTCAGAGCCTTCCCGAAGGAGGTCACCGATCTCCTCCCCGTTGCACGAGACATAGGCGATGCGGGTGTTGTCCGAGAAATCGCAGCAGACTGGATAACGGGTGCCGTTCCACTCATACTCCGACCGGCCTCCAAGCGGGAGGCTGAACCGCACTCGCCAGGTGGTCGCGTCTCGAAACTCCGCCAGTCGCTCGGCGGACAGGCCGCGCCCTGCGACCGTCACATGTGGGACCGGGACACCTTTCGGTGCGATGAAAAGCGCCGCGATCTTGACCGAGCTCTCGCAGATGTCGTCCAAAAACAGGATCGGGCCGGTGATACGTGGTGTGTTCATAACCTAGTAAATAGGCCGCGATCAGGCTCACACTAGATGCCGACGCGCGTGATCGGCTGGAGCTGCTGCTTTTGCAACCGTCGTTGCGTTGGCAGCATCAAGCGCCCCTTTCCGCCTCGCACCGGGCTTCAGAAGGGTCGGCAGGTTCTCTCGGACCAGTGGCGTTCACCTGCCTCCATTCCCAGCATCTCCTTGAGCGTGGCCACGTCGAGCATGTGCTCCGCCAGCATCTTCTTCAGCTTCGCGTTCTCGGCTTCGAGCGCCTTCAGCCGCTTGGCCTCCGACACCTCCATGCCGCCATACTTCGAGCGCCACTTGTAGAACGTGCCATCACTGATCCCGTGCTTCCGGCAGAGATCCTTGGCACCTATCCCGGCATGGTGCTCCTTAAGGATGCCCCCTCTCGTGACATCGCTTCGCAATGCACTGCCGGGCAGTGAATGATCTGCTCTTCGCTGAAACGGCTTTTCCGCATCGTCTGTCTCCTCGTTTGGAGAACAGGCTAACTTCAAACTGCGGACTTTTCAGGGGAG
>CAYNKL010000107.1:0-13823 GCA_964397775.1 uncultured Rhodobacterales bacterium
ATACGCAGATGATGCCCGACGCCTACGAGACCTATGCCGTCGATTTCGACGGCGACGGGCGTCGCCATATCTGGGGGGATGATCCCGCGGACGCGCTTGCCTCGACCGCCCGGTTTCTCGAACGGCGCGGATGGCGCCGCGGGCAGCCATGGGGTTTGGAAGTGATCGTACCCGCCGGGTATTCCGGACCGACGGGGCGTGGTTCCGACCGCCCCGTAAGCTCCTGGAGCGCGGCCGGGATCGTGCCGGCTCGGGGCGGGGCATTGCCCGAAGCGGGCGAGGCGGCGCTGCTGATCCCGGAGGGGCCGGGCACGCCGGCCTTCCTCGTCTACCACAACTTCGAGGTCATCCGCCGGTACAACCCCTCGACCAACTACGCGCTCGCGCTCGGCTATCTGTCGGGCCGGCTGGCCGGCGGTGGTCCTCTGGTCGGAGCGTTCGGGCCCGACGCCAACGGCCTGACGCTCGAGGACCGGAAGTCGATCCAGAGAGGCTTGTCCCGACGTGGCTACGACGCCGGTACGGCCGACGGCGTGGTCGGTGACCGAACCGAGGCGGCGATCAGTGCGTGGCAGCGGGATCAGGGGCTTCCGGTGACCGGAGAACCCTCCCGGGCACTGCTCGCATCGCTGTCCTGAGACGCGAAAAGACGCCGGGGCGAGAGGCCTGAGATCTCGAGGATCAGCTTGCGCTTCACCGCCTCGGCAAAGCTCTCGCGGCTTTCCGCCGTCACGACGAAACTGCCGGGGCCTCCGATGATGCGGGTCTCGTAGGCGGCTTCCAGCCCGCCATGCGCCCGGCCGGGATCGTCCGGCCGCAGGATGGGCAGCGCGTTGATCGTCACGCCGGCCCCGAGGACGGTCCGGCGTGCCTCGGATATGGATGGGCCGCTGTAGGAATTCACGGAATCCCCGGAGAAGTCGATCACCCGGCGCCAACCCTCGATCTCGTTCTCCTCCATAAGGCGAAGACCTTCGAGCAGCGCCGAGCCGATGGCGTTGCGCCCGTAGGCCTGCCGCGGCCGCGTGGTGAGTTGCTCAGCGAAGGACGCGGCACTTTCGGCGCCGTCGATGATGGTCCAGTCGGCCACCACGGCCTGGTTGGAAGCCCACTCGACGTAGGTCACCGCGATGGTGCCATAGGCGGTATTGGCGATGGTGGCGAGGACCTCGGGATCGGTGATGGCCTGCGCATAGCCCTGTCTCTGGAAGGCGATTTCCGAACTGTCTATCGACCCCGAGGCGTCGGCGAGCAGGACCAGCTCCAGATCGGTATCCTGCGCGCCAGCCGACGATGCGACGACCATGGTCGTGATGACGGCGAGTACCCGGCGCATGCTCGGCTCCTGTTGGTGACCTTAGGTAAGGTAAGCCCCCAGGGCTGCGCGTCGAGGGTTTGATGCCGATCAAGGTGCATTGATGCTGGCACGCTCAGGATGAATCCGAACTTCGGGAGCACCGATCATGTCACGCACGCTTTGTCTTCTGGCCCTTCTGATCCCGACGACGCTTTCCGCGCTGGGTGCCGAGAGCGGACGGGAACTCTACATGACGCATTGCGCGACATGCCACGGCACGGACGGGCAGGGGGACGGACCGATGGCGTCTGTTCTTCTGATCCAGCCCACGAACCTGACCGCGCTGGCCGAGGGAAGCGGCGGAGTTTTCCCTGTCGAGCGCGTGGTCAAGCGCATCGACGGACGGGATCCGCTGGTGGCTCATGGCTCGCCCATGCCGGTCTACGGCGATTTCTTCGAAGGCAGATATGACCTGATGCTCAGGCTGGAGCAGGAGCCCGGGGTGAGCGCAACGCGCCCCCTTGCCGATCTTGTGGCTTACATCGCCAAACTCCAGAAGTCGTCCGACTAGCGGCAGATTCCTTCCACCGTCGCGCCGGCCCAGGGTATGCGAACGCGCGGAGAGTCGAGCACGTCGTCCAGCCGGGTGATCGGCATCTCCGCGCTGATCATCTCGCGCAGCCGGGCGGTGCGCGGTGCTTCGGGATCGAGCAGCCTGCAGCACACGTATTCCTCGACGATGGACCCCTGCTGTTCATAGCCATGATCGAGAAAGCTGCCCGACTCTTCGGGGTCGAAGAGGTAGGGGTCCTCGGAGACGGTGTGCTCTCCCAGGGCCTTCAGGGGGGAATAGCCGGTGCGGCGCCGGTTCTGCCATTGCCAGACATGGGTCATCTCGTGCGCGAAAAGCATGGCCCGGAACAGATCCACCTCCTCCGGCCAGCCCGCCATGAGATCGTCCTCGTAAAGATCATCGCGGTAGAAGACGCGATTGAAGATGACCGTCGCCCCGGGTGATACCGTGATGGTCTCGCCCCCGACCGGCGGCCAGATCCGTTCCTGACAGGTAAGCCGTGGCCGCGCCGGCATCTGGTACTGGAACGAGCCGGCAAAGTGACCATCGTGCAGACGGACCCGATCCGGATTGGTCTGCTCGCCCTGAAGGGCCCGGAGGAAAGACACCTCGGAGTCCGTCAGCGGGCGACCGCAACCGGCAAGGACGAGGCAGATCGTGAGGAGAAGGAACGCGCGCATGGGGCGAGGGAACCCCAGCGCGCCGCCGGTGACAAGTGGCCTCACGCGTGCCGGGCTTGACCGTCGAAATGCCGCCGCGTCCGACGTGCGGCGACAGCGGTCGAAGCTCTGGTCAAGATGGATATTCTGAGTCAGAACCGGGGTCGGGCCCGCGTGGTGGAATGGTAGACACAGGGGACTTAAAATCCCCAGGCTTCGGCCGTGCGGGTTCGAGTCCCGCCGCGGGTACCAAGGGCTTCGCATCTGATGCAGGTCCTCGTACGGGGCTGTCGATCTTGCCCATGGCTTTCGACTCTCGCCCGGCAGGTGTGCT
The DNA here is from genome assembly GCA_964397775.1 of uncultured Rhodobacterales bacterium. Lineage (GTDB taxonomy): Bacteria > Pseudomonadota > Alphaproteobacteria > Rhodobacterales > Rhodobacteraceae > Allosediminivita. The sequence goes on from CAYNKL010000107.1 coordinate 2,865, forward strand.
GATGCGTTCTGGCGCCATGACCGGGGCCGCGTGGGAGGAGGAAGACATGACACGGATGGCGTTCACCGGTGCGCGCGTCTTCTATGGCGGCACGCTGCACGAGAACATCGCTCTGGTGATCGAGGGTGGCCGTGTCCTGGATCTGCGCCCGTCCTCGCGCCTGCCCGAGGACCTGCCGCGCCGGAACCTGCGCGAAGGCATCCTTGCGCCGGCCTTCGTCGATCTTCAGGTAAACGGTGGCGGCGGCGTGATGCTGGGTGATGACCCCTCCGTAGCTACCTTGCGCACGATGGCTGAGACTCATGCCCGCCTGGGCGCCACAACGATCCTGCCCACGTTGATTTCAGACACGCCCGCAAAGGTGGCCTCGGCCATCGACGCGGTCGCTGCGGCAGTGGATGGTGGCGTGAAAGGGATCGCCGGGCTGCATCTGGAAGGGCCGCACCTCGATCCCGCGCGAGCCGGGGCGCATGATCCCTCCGTGATACGGCCCATGGAAGACAGCGACCTCCGAATGCTGTGCGAGGCGGCCGCACGTCTTCCGGTTCTGAAGGTGACCCTCGCGCCGGAGGCCGCGACCCCGGCCCAGATCGCCGCACTGGTGGAGGCCGGCGTGCTTGTGGCCCTCGGGCACAGCAACTGCCGTCTGGACGCCGCCCGCGAGACCACGGACGCCGGGGCGCGGCTCGTCACGCATCTTTTCAACGCCATGAGCCAGCTTCAGGGAAGGTCGCCGGGCCTGGTGGGCGCGGCCCTGTCAGATGGCCGGTTGTCGGCTGGGCTGATAGCGGACGGTGTCCACGTGCATCCCGTTTCCATGAAAGCCGCTGTGGCGGCCAAGCGCGGACCGGGGCGCATCTACCTCGTGAGCGATGCCATGGCGGTGGCGGGCACGCGCCGCAGCAGCTTCGAGATCGGCGGGCGCAAGGTCCTGCGCGCCAACGGTCGCCTCACGCTCACGGATGGAACCCTCGCAGGCGCAGATCTGACACTCTGGCGTGCGGTGCAGGTGATGGTCGAGGAAGTGGGCCTTGCCCAGGCCGAGGCGCTTGCCACGGCGACGCAAATCCCGGCCGACATCATTGGCAGCCGTGCCGGGCGGCTGGATGCCGGGTGCCCCGCGGATTTCGTCCACCTCGGCGAAGATCTCGAGCTGCGCGGCGTATGGCGGGGCGGCCTGAAGCTCTGAGGCTCAGGCCTCGCCGTCGGCGGTATCGCGACCGCGCAAGCGGATGACCACATCGACGGATGCGATCTCGTAACCGTCCGGCGCATTCGGCAGCGAGGCGATGCGCAGCTCTTCGGCGGGGGCGTCGGTCAGGCGGCCGTCGTTTTCCCAGAAGAAGTGCGGGTGATCGTGCGTGTTGGTGTCGAAGTAGCTTTTCGAGCCGTCGACCGTCACCTCCTGCATCAGGCCTGCATCGCAGAAGGCCCGGAGGGTGTTGTAGACGGTCGCGAGGGACACGCCGACGTCGGTCTTCTTGGCTGCCGCGAAAAGGCTCTCGGCGGTGACATGGCGGTTCTGGCCGTCGCCGATCAGAAGCTCGGCCAGCGCCAGACGCTGACGCGTCGGGCGAAGCTTCGCCTGACCGAGCCAGTCCTTGCCGCGTTGTTGCGCCTCTGTGGTCATTTCGGGTTGCTTTCCTTCAGTGCTCACTCATCCATATAGGGCGTCACCCCCTGCTTTTTCAAATGGAATCCCGTTGCGTCGCGGTGCGGCGCGATGCCCGTGGCGGCTTGCAAGCCTTGCGCGGCGGGTGATAGAGGGTCCCCCGGATTGTTCTGATGGCTGGGGAGCCCACGGAGATGGCCGAGTATCCGACGAGTTTCGACAAGGACGACCTGTTGAAATGTGCCCGTGGAGAGCTCTTCGGGCCGGGCAACGCGCAGCTGCCCGAGCCGCCGATGCTGATGATGGACCGGATCACTGACATCTCGGGCGATGGCGGGCCGCACGGCAAGGGGCACGTGGTGGCCGAATTCGACATCCATCCCGACCTGTGGTTCTTCGAGTGCCACTTCCCGGGCAACCCGATCATGCCCGGCTGCCTTGGCCTCGACGGGCTGTGGCAGCTCACGGGCTTTAACCTGGGCTGGCGCGGCTGGCCGGGGCGGGGCTACGCGCTGGGCGTGGGCGAGGTGAAGCTGACCGGCATGGTGCGGCCCGACCGGAAGATGCTGACCTACTACGTGGACTTCACCAAGGCCGTGCAGACGCGCCGGCTGACCATGGGTGTCGCCGACGGCCGGGTCGAGGCGGACGGCGAGACGATCTACCAGGTCAAGGACATGAAAGTGGCCCTCTCCGAGACCTGAGTGGGCGGGGACGCGACGGCGTCCCGCGCCGGGACATTTTTGACCTCAGGAAAATCAATGGGTTAAAGAGAAGGCTTAACCGTTTCTTAGGAATGTCCCCGGGTCTTTCGGCGCGGCGCGGAAGTGCGAAGACGGCCTTGGACGCACGACCTTGCCGCGCGCGTTGACATCATCAGCCTCCCTTTTCTCGACGGCGCGTCCCGGACGCGTCGCCTCCGGGAACGCCTTTGCCGTCACGGGTCGCCGGTGATCTCTATGGCGCGAAGCCGATCCAGCGTTTGTCCGTAGTACACAAGCAGGTGCGCCACGCTCCGAAAACGAAGGTAGGGATTGAGATCTCTGCCGCGTTCGTTGAAGACCGCGACGCCGTTGTCCACGAGGAGCCGCAGCCGGGCCACATTGCCCAGGCTGTATAGCCCGGGCCGGAACCAGTCATGGGGCGTCGACAACACATCCTCGAACCCGCATTCCTTCAGAACGGGCAGGGCGTCCCTGGGATGCTCCATTGCCAGCCGGGATATCTTTCTTTCGAAATAGCCGACGCCCAGCAGATCGTTCGCCTCCATGATGGCAATTGCGAAGCCATGGCGATCCTGCTTGATCGCTGTCATTCCGATTGCCCTGAGCCTTTCGTCGTCGCCAAAGAGTTCGACCCCGAAGTCATGCTTTATTGACTGCTGTATTTCACGAGCATGACTGAAATTCTTCAGCGTCACCAATCTGCGCCGGAACTTCTCGCTGAGTTGGACGCACAATGATGTCAATTCCGCGTCCAAATCATGGAGGCAGGGAAAGAACTGACACAATCTCGACCAGTGTTCTTCCGAAATCGCACCCAGGCTATTCCCGATGAGCGTGTCACTGTCGTTCGGCGGAAGTGTCCTGCATATCTGGTTGTAGGCTGCGGTGAGCTCGTTCAGGCGTGCGCGGGCAAAGGCCGGATCGCCCTTGAAGGTTTCGGGGTGAAACGCCTTTATCGATGCCATGTATATGGAATCGATCAGGTCCTGATCCGCCTCTTCAGGGGCGCCGAGTATGGAGTAGGGATCTTTCATTTCATGGATGCCATTGGTCGTTTTTTGGACGGACTCGCCCGCGCCATTCGTGAAGATGACAGCCTGCCTGCGTTGCTGGCCCCCGATCATTCTCGATATTCAGGCCGCACGTCGGTATAATTGGAATATACGCTCTTTCAATCTTATCACCGCAAGAGGTCAACCTCTTTCGGCATTCATCAGGACTGGCGCGTCAGATTGCCCACGTCGTGGCGTTGGCGGTCCCAATTGCTCGGCAGATCATTTCCGGACGCAGCAGGCCCGCGCGCCGTGATGGCTTCGAGATGTTGCGGGCCCGACGCCCCGTCCGGCTATCCCCACGGTCACCACACCTTGCACGCCCCCATGGGCTTGCCATAGACAGGCGGCCAACAGACCAAGAGGGGGCCGCATGCGCCGCGTCGTCGTGACTGGGCTGGGGGTAGTCTCCAGCATCGGGAATACTGCCGAGGAAGTGGTGGGCTCGCTGAAGGCCGGCCGCTCGGGCATCACTGCCAACGAGCAGATGAAGGAATACGGCTTTCGCAGCCAGATTGCCGGCGATCTGAAGATCGACCTGGCCGAGCACATCGACAAGCGCACGCTGCGCTTCATGGGGCCGGGCGCCGCCTATGCCCATATCGCGATGCAACAGGCCATCGTGGATGCCGGCCTGGACGAGAGCGAGGTGGTGAACCCGCGTACGGGGCTTGTCGCGGGCTCGGGCGGGCCGTCGACCAGCGCGATGCTGAGCGCGCATCAGACCGTGCTCAAGACCGGGGCGACGAAGCGGATCGGGCCCTTCGCGGTGCCGAAGTGCATGTCCTCGACGATCTCGGCCAACCTCTCGACCGCCTTCAAGATCAAGGGCATCAACTATTCCATCACCTCGGCCTGCTCGACCTCGCTGCACTGTATCGGCAATGCGGCCGAGCAGATCATGATGGGCAAGCAGGACGTGATGTTCGCCGGCGGCGGCGAGGAGCTCGACTGGACGCTGAGCTGCCTCTTCGACGCGATGGGCGCCATGTCCACGAAGTTCAACGACACGCCGGAGAAGGCGAGCCGGGCGTTCGACGCGGACCGCGACGGCTTCGTGATTTCGGGCGGCGGCGGCATGGTGGTGCTCGAGGATCTGGAGCACGCCAAGGCGCGCGGCGCCAAGATCTATGCCGAGGTGACGGGCTATGCCGCCACCAGCGACGGGCACGACATGGTCGCGCCCTCGGGCGAGGGCGGCGAGCGGGCCATGCGGCTGGCGCTGCAGACGCTGCCCGAAGACCGCAAGGTGAGCTACATCAACGCGCATGGCACCTCGACCCCCGTGGGCGACGTGGGCGAGATCGAGGCCGTGCGTCGCGTCTTCGGCGCGGGCAGCACGCCGCCGGTGAGCTCCACCAAGTCGATGACCGGCCACAGCCAGGGCGCGACCGGCGCGCAGGAGGCGATCTACTGCCTGCTTATGCTGCGCGACGATTTCATCACGCCCTCGATCAACGTCGAGACGCTGGACCCGGCGCTGGAGCCTGCCGAGATCGCCACCGATCTTGTCGAGGGGGCGGGGCTCGACACCGTGATGACCAACTCCTTTGGGTTCGGCGGGACCAACGGGTCCATGCTGCTTTCGAAATATGATGGATAGCGACCGATGACAGGCAGTCTGAAAGGCAAGCGCGGGCTTGTCATGGGTGTGGCGAACGAGAGGTCGATCGCCTGGGGCATCGCCAAGGCACTGAGCGAGGCGGGGGCCGAACTGGCCTTTGCCTATCAGGGCGACAATTTCGCCAAGCGGGTCGCGCCGTTGGCGGCCTCGGTGGGGTCGGACCTGCTGGTGGACATCGACGTGACCGACGACGACCGGCTGGATGCGGGCTTTGCCGCCCTGGCCGAGCAGTGGCCGACCATCGACTTTGTCGTGCACGCGGTGGCCTATTCCGACAAGAACGAGCTGTCGGGACGGTTCCTCAACACCAGCCGGGCGAACTTCAAGCACTCGCTGGAGATCTCGGCCTATTCTTTCATCGAGGTTGCCCGGCGGGCGCATCCGATGATGGTCGAGAACGGCGGCACGCTGCTGACCCTGACCTACCAGGGCAGCCACCGGGTGGTGCCGAACTACAACGTCATGGGCGTGGCCAAGGCGGCGCTGGAGTCGGCGACGGCCTACCTCGCCAACGATCTCGGCCCCGAGGGCATCCGTGTGAATGCGATCAGCCCCGGCCCGATGAAGACGCTGGCGGGATCGGCCATCGGCGGTGCGCGGCGGACCTACAAGTACACCGAAGCCAACACGCCGCTGCGGTCGAACGCGACGCTGGAGGCGGTGGGCGGCACGGCGGTCTGGCTGGTGTCGGACGCGGGTTCCTGTACCACGGGCGAGATCGTGCACGTGGACGGCGGCTTCCACATCCTCGGGATGCCGCAGCTCGAGAACCTCTGAACCTGTGCGGGCGGCATCTGCCGCCGCCACAGGAACCCCGGCCTTCGCGAGGTGGTTGATGTGTCAAACCACATGACAGGAGGCCGCAATGCCACATCGTCTGACACTGAAGGCAATCCATCCCGTCACGCATGACGTGAACCACCTCGTGTTCGACAAGCCCGAGGGCTTTTCGTTTTCGCCCGGGCAGGCGACGGACTTCGCACTCGATCAGGATGGCTGGCGCGAGGAGAAGCGCCCCTTCACCTTCACCAGCCTGCCGCATGAGGACAGCCTGCAGTTCGTCATCAAGGCCTACCCGGACCATGACGGGGTGACGACGCGGATCGCGGACCTCAAGCCCGGCGACACCGTGCTGATCGACGAGCCCTGGGGCGCGATCGAGGACAAGGGCGACGGCGTCTTCATCGCGGGCGGTGCGGGCGTCACGCCCTTCATCGCGGTCCTGCGCAAGAAGCTGCACGAGAAGGGCACGCTTGAGGGCAACACGCTGATCTTCTCGAACAAGACCGAGCAGGACATCATCCTGCGCGAGGAATTCGAGGCCATGGACGGTCTGCGCGTGCACTGGACCGTGACCGAGGAAAAGAGCAGCCCGCTGGCGCGCGGCACGATCGACCGCACCATGCTGGCGGATTTCGTGAAGGCTCAGTCGGACATGTGCTACGTCTGCGGGCCGGACGAGATGATCGAGGCGATCCGCGAGGAACTCGAATACATCGACGTGGCGCCTGACCGGATCGTGACCGAAGACCTCGACTGAGAGGGCGCGACGCGGCGGACGTCGCCAAGCTTGAGCACGAGATAGATGTCATCGAAGGGGCCGTCTTCCGTCACGATCGCGGCGGGCAGACGGCCGACTTCCTCAAAGCCGAAGCTCTGGAAGAATGGCAGCGCCTCCAGAGGGGCCCCTGTGGAAATGGCGAACTCGATCTGCGTGGCCCCCTCGGCGCGCGCTTGCGAAATCACCGCGACCATGAGCCGGAGCGGCGCCTCGCTGGCCTGTGCATGTGGGCGGACGTAGAATTTTTCGAGCCGGCGCCTGTGACGGGCCCGCGACGGGGCAGGGATGGTGAGGGCCGCAAGGCCCACGCAGTCTGGCTCTCCGTCTCCCGCAGCCGTCTCGAAGATGCCGAAACGCCCGCCGCCTGCGAGCAGCGCCTCGACCTGTTCTTCCGGGATGCTCCGTGTTTCGGCCGCGCTGGGGTGAAAGGCGTAGGGGTGGAGTTCCGCCATCTCGTTCACCAGCGCTCGCCAGAGGCGGACATCTTCTGCGGTCAGGGTTCGGACGGTCAGTGCCATAAGAGAGCCTCTGTCGTGTCGGAAACCGTCGTGAAAGGCGCAGCATGAAAGCCCGGCCTGCCCCGATTCAAGCAGGAAGACCGAGATCGGTTCCCAAGCGCGATGCAGGCCTGCAGCTGGCGTGGCACGACCCGGCGGGGGACTCGCGGATACGGGATTCTTGTGCCGCGAACGGACATATGCGGTACCTTCCTCGTTTCTTTCATCAAATTGAAAACCAGCGCGGGACGGCGGCCAGCGCGAGGCGCGACATCCCGGAGCCCTGGCTTCGGCGCGGCGCCGCAGCGATAGGACTCCGCAGCCCGCGCCGCAAGTAAATGGTAAGCAAGGCTGTCGTTCTTATGGAAACGATGCGTTCAAACCGGTTTGGGCACATTCTCCGGGTGCATTGCAAGAGCGGGGGTTTTTGCTGTATCCGCAGCCTCTGAGACAAGGCTGGCCGGGCGCAGGCGCGCCGCCATGCGAAAGGGACGCGCGATGACCGAGGCGAAGAAGCTCTTCATCAAGACTTACGGCTGTCAGATGAACGTCTACGACAGCGAGCGCATGGAGGAGTCGCTCCAGGGCTACGAACGGACCGACACGCCCGAGGACGCTGACCTGATCCTGCTCAACACCTGTCACATCCGGGAAAAGGCCGCCGAAAAGGTCTATTCCGAGCTGGGCCGCTTCAGGCATCTCAAGGCGGAACGCCCCGACCTGCGCATCGGCGTGGCGGGTTGCGTGGCCCAGGCCGAAGGGGCCGAAATCATGCGGCGCCAGCCGCTGGTCGATCTGGTCGTCGGTCCGCAGAGCTACCACCGCCTGCCGCAACTCGAGGCACGGGCGCGCGCCGGCGAAAAGGCGCTCGACACCGATTTCCCCGAGGAAGACAAGTTCGAGAAGCTGAAAAGCCGCCCCAAGGCGAAGCGCGGGCCCACGGCCTTTCTCACCGTGCAGGAGGGCTGCGACAAGTTCTGCGCCTTCTGCGTGGTGCCCTATACCCGCGGGGCCGAAGTCAGCCGCCCCGCGACCCGCATCCTCGAAGAGGCGCGCGACCTGGTCGAACGCGGCGTGCGCGAGATCACGCTGCTGGGCCAGAACGTGAATGCCTATCACGGGCAGGGGCCCGACGGGCGCGAATGGTCGCTGGCGCGGCTCATCTGGGCACTGAGCGAGATCGACGGGCTGGCGCGCATCCGCTTCACCACCTCGCACCCCAACGACATGGACGAGGACCTGATCGAGGCGCATGGCAGCTGTTCGAAGCTGATGCCCTACCTGCACCTGCCGGTTCAGGCGGGCAGCGACAAGATCCTCAAGCGCATGAACCGCTCGCATACGGCGGAAAGCTACCTCAAGCTGATCGAACGCCTGCGTGCGGCGCGCCCCGACCTGCATCTGTCGGGTGACTTCATCGTGGGCTTCCCGGAAGAGACCGAAGAGGATTTCCAGGCGACGATGGATATCGTTCGGGCGGCGGGCTACGGCTCGGCCTTCTCGTTCAAGTATTCGACGCGGCCCGGGACCCCCGCGGCCGAGCGCGACCAGCTTTCGGAAGAGGTCAAGGACGACCGTCTGCGGCGCCTGCAGGCGCTGCTGACCGAACAGCAGCGCGCGGTGCAGGACAGCATGGTCGGGCGCGAGGTCTCGGTGCTGGTGGAAAAGCCGGGCCGGTTCGAGGGTCAGATGGTCGGCAAGTCGGAGTACCTGCACGCGGTGCATTTCGATGCCGCGGGTCATGTTCCCGGCGATCTGGTGCGGATGCGGATCACCGCCTCGGGGCCGAACTCGCTCTCGGGCGAGGCGCTGCAGCTCGCCTGAAGCGACGTCCTCCCAAGCGGCAAACCCGTGCGCCGAGTTCTGGTCGCCCGGGGCAATCCGTCTTGTGGGAATGCCACTTGCGGCGGGTCTCTGACGTGATGCGTCTATTACGCCGCGTAAATAGCTGATAATCAGGGGGAGTCGGCGTCCCTTCCGCAGCGGGCCGCCTTCCGGGGAGGAGCCCATGACGAGGATCTTTGCGAAGACCCATGTCCGCGCCGTGCTGGTGGCGTTCGCGGCGCTGCTGGGCGCAGGCCAGCTCGCGGCCGAGCCCATCGTGATCGACGAGGAGACCGGCGAACAGATCCGCATCAACGGGCTGAGCGATGGTGCGATGGAGACGCTGCGCGGCGGCGGGCGGGTGATCGCCACCACGCCCGGCGGGCGTGTGGTTTTGAAGGGTGAGGTCTTCCGCCCCGGCATCTGGACCGACCCCGACGGCTGCCAGCACTGGATCATGGACGACGGGATCGAAGGCTACATGGCGCCGATCCTGACGCGTGAGGGCAAGCCTGTCTGCCACCGCGGCTACATCTCGCGCGAGGGGCAGTTCGTCATCCGCAAGTCCGACCTGCCGCCCGGCAGCGCGGATCGCTAGGGGAGGGCGGCGATGCTTCGGAGCCTTGTAACCGCTGCGCTTGCCACCCTTGCGCTTGCGGGCTGTGCAGTCGACCGGCCCGTGGGGCCCGACAAGTCGCAGGAGGGGCGTCAGGATCTGTCCGACCTGCGCGCGGGCATTTGGATCTCGCCGCACGGCTGCCAGTACTGGATCATCGACGACGGCGCAGAGGGCTACATGAGCCCGCGCTTCGACCCGATCACGGGCCGGCCGGTCTGCACCCGCGTCCCCGTGGATTTCCCCGGCCTCGCCACCGGCGACTTCCGCGGCGGCTAGACGCCGCTGCGGGCGGCAGTGACCGCGCCGATCGCGTCAGGGGGCTTCCCTCGCGTCGTGCCGCGCGTGCTCTTGCTTGCCACGGCCGCCCGGGCTTGGCACGCTGGGGACGACTCGCACACCAGGAGAGATGCGTGACCACGGGCACCCTGACCGAAGCCATCCTTGAATTTCCCGACAACCGTCTGCTGATCGATCTTTGCGGCGAATTCGACCGCAACCTCACGGACATCGAATCCCGCACCGGGGTGCAGATCCTGCGCCGCGGCAACCAGCTGGCCGTGCACGGCCCCGAGGACGCCCGCGAAGAGGCGGCCGAGGTCCTGCGCGCGCTCTACCAGCGGCTCGAACAGGGCCGCGAGGTAAGCGGCGCCGACATCGACCGCGAGTTCCGCATGGCCTCGCCCCAGCCCGAGGAGGGCACCGGCCACTCGCAGCTCGAGATGTTCGGCAGCGGCGACAAGATCGAGATCAAGACCCGACGCAAGCTGGTCGAGCCGCGCACCGAGGCCCAAAAGGCCTATGTGAAGTCCCTCTACGAGAACGAGCTGGCCTTCGGCATCGGCCCGGCGGGCACCGGCAAGACCTACCTCGCGGTTGCGGTGGGGGTGAACATGCTGATCAACGGGCTGGTCGACAAGATCATCCTGTCGCGCCCGGCGGTCGAGGCGGGCGAGAAGCTCGGCTACCTGCCCGGCGACATGAAGGACAAGGTCGATCCCTACATGCAGCCGCTCTACGACGCGCTGAACGACTTCATGCCCGGCAAGCAGCTCGGCAACATGATGGCGGAAAAGACCGTCGAGATCGCGCCGCTGGCTTTCATGCGGGGCCGCACGCTGTCGAATGCCTTCGTGGTGCTGGACGAGGCGCAGAACGCCACCTCGATGCAGATGAAGATGTTCCTGACCCGCCTGGGCGAGGGCTCGCGCATGGTCATCACCGGCGACCGAAGCCAGGTCGACCTGCCGCGCGGCGTGAATTCGGGGCTGGCGGATGCCGAACGCATCCTCAAGCACATCCCGGCGATCTCGTTCAACTACTTCACCGGCAAGGATGTCGTGCGCCACCCGCTCGTGGCCGCGATCATCGAGGCCTACGAAGACGAGCCGAACCGCTGAGCCCGCGCCCCTTGCTTCTTTTCGCCAGAAATACCTCGGGGGTCCGGG
>CAYNKL010000108.1:0-13642 GCA_964397775.1 uncultured Rhodobacterales bacterium
GGCGGGGATATCGTGCTGCTCGACCCCGAGAAGACCGACACCCCGGGGGCAACCTTCGCCCTCACGGTACGGCTCGCCCCCGACAAGCGGGGCGTCGACCTGGTGACCAAATCAACGGAACTGCCCGCGGAGCTGCCCCCGCTGCACGTGCTGCTGGCAGAGGACAACGCAACGAACCGGCTTCTCGTGGCGCGCTTTCTCCAGGACGAGGCGATCACGCTCACCATGGCCGAGAACGGCCGCCGCGCCATCGAGATCGTGGCCGAAACCGCGCCCGATGTCGTTCTCATGGATATGGCCATGCCAGAGGTCGACGGGCTTGCCGCGACGCGTGCGATCCGCGCGCAGCGCGGGCCTCAGCCGCGGATCATCGCGCTGACCGCCAATGCCTCGACTGGGGATCGCGCGGCCTGTCTTGCCGCTGGGATGGACGACTTTCTGTCCAAACCCCTGCGCAAACCGCAGCTTCTGGCAGCACTGGCCCGGACAAAGGGTTCACAGAAAGGCCTTTCCCCGCCCGCCGGGGATACCGTATCACGGGCCGGCACAAGGGATGAGGCCTCGAAGTGGATATCGCCACCCGCGTCTGGAACCACAAGTGGAAGATCGATCCGATCGTCCGGTCGCTGATCGACACGGATTTCTACAAGCTGCTCATGTGTCAGTCCGTGTTCCGCAACAAGCGGGACACGCACGTGACCTTCAGCCTGATCAATCGGACCGACAGCGTGCCGCTGGCAAAGCTGATCGACGAGGGCGAACTGCGCGAGCAGCTTGACCACATCCGGTCGATCCGGCTGAGCCGAGGGGAGTCGACCTGGCTGCGGGGCAACACCTTCTACGGCAAGCGGCAGATGTTCCGGCCGGATTTCATGGAGTGGTTCGAGAACCTGCAGCTGCCGCCCTACCACCTCGAACGGGTGGGCGATCAGTACGAGCTGACCTTCGAGGGCAAGTGGCCCGAGGTGATGCTTTGGGAGATCCCGGCGCTGGCGGTGCTGATGGAGCTGCGGGGCCGGGCGGTGCTGCACGACATGGGCCGGTTCGAGCTTCAGGTGCTTTACGCCCGCGCGATGACCCGGGTCTGGGAAAAGGTCGAGCATTTGCGGAAGGAGCCGGGGCTGAGGATCGCGGACTTCGGGACGCGGCGGCGGCACAGCTTCCTCTGGCAGGACTGGTGCGTGCAGGCGATGATCGAGGGGCTGGGCGAGCGGTTCACGGGCACATCGAACTGCCTCATCGCGAAGAACCGCGACCTCGAGGCGATCGGGACCAATGCCCACGAGATGCCCATGGTCTACGCCGCGCTGGCCGAGACGGACGAGGATCTGGCGCGGGCGCCCTACGACGTGCTTGCCGACTGGCACGAGGAGCACGAGGGGAACCTGCGGATGATCCTGCCCGACACCTACGGCACGGCAGGCTTCCTCGAGCGGGCGCCAGACTGGCTGACCCAGTGGACGGGCATCCGGATCGACAGCGGCGATCCGGCAGAGGGGGCCGAGACGGCGATCCGCTGGTGGCAGGAGCGGGGCGAGGATCCGCGCGAGAAGCTCATCATCTTCTCGGACGGGCTCGACGAACAGAAGATCCTGCAGCTCTACCATCAGTTCGCCGGACGGGTGCGGGTGTCCTTCGGCTGGGGCACGCTGCTGACCAACGATTTCCGCGGGCTTGCCCCCGACGACCGGCTGGCGCCCTTCAGCCTGGTCTGCAAGGCGGTCAGCGCCGAGGGGCGGCCAACGGTCAAGCTGTCGGACAATCCCAACAAGGCGATGGGCCCGAAAAGCGAGATCGAGCGCTACAAGCGGGTCTTCGGGGTCGGGCAGCAGCAGGCCTTCGAGGTGGTCGTCTGAGACCGACCCGGGGGTGTCCCGGGCCGGGACATCCTAGCCTCTATATGAATCAACAGGTTACAGAGTTGAAGTAACCATATCTTAAGAGTGTCTCGCGGGACGGGGTGCGCGCGCCCCGCGATTTCGGGTCCCGCCCGTCCGCGAATCGTGCTTTCCAGAGTCCCGGGCGCACGTTAAGCACGGGCGCCAAGGAGTGACGGATATGAGCAAAATCGACCCGCAGCCGGGGATCCTCGATATCGCGCCCTACCAGGGCGGCAAGAGCGCCATCGAGGGTGTGACGAACGTCATCAAGCTCAGCTCGAACGAGAACCCGTTCGGACCGAGCCTTGCCGCGCAGGAGGCTGCGCGCCGCGTGCTGCACGAGATGCATCGCTATCCGTCCACGGATCACCGCAGCCTGCGGCAGGCCATCGCCGAGGTCCACGGGCTCGAGGCTGACCGGATCGTCTGCGGCGTCGGCAGCGACGAGATCCTGCACCTGCTGTGCCAGTGCTACGCGGGTCCTGGCACCGAGGTGATCCACACCGAACACGGCTTTGCGATCTACAAGATCGGCGCGCTGGCCGCAGGCGCCACCCCGGTGGAAGTGCCCGAGCAGGAGCGCGTCACAGACGTGGACGCGATCCTGAAGGCCTGCAACGAGCGCACGCGGCTGGTCTTTATTGCCAATCCGAACAACCCGACCGGCACCATGATCGGCCTGGCCGAGATCGAGCGGCTGGCCGAGGGCCTGCCCGAGCAGTGCCTTCTGGTGCTGGACGGGGCCTATGCCGAATACGTCGAAGGCTATGACGGCGGCGCCAAGCTGGTGCATGCGCGCGACAACGTCGTGATGACGCGGACATTCTCGAAGATCTACGCGCTTGGCGGCATGCGCGTGGGCTGGGGCTATGGGCCCGACCACGTGATCGACGTGCTGAACCGGGTGCGGGGGCCCTTCAACCTGTCCAACATCGCGCTGGCCGTGGCCGAGGCTTCGGTCCGCGATACGGCGCATGTGGAAAAGAGCCGCTGCGAGAACACACGCCTGCGCGCCTGGCTGGCCGAGGCGCTGGCCGAGCACGGCGTGCCCTCGGACGCCTCGACCGCGAACTTCGTGCTGGCGCGCTTTGCCAGCCAGGCCGAGGCCGAGGCCTGCAACGCCTATCTTCAGACGCAGGGGCTGATCGTGCGACCGGTGGCGAGCTACAAGCTGCCACACGCGCTGCGCATCACCGTGGGCGACGAGGCCTCGTGCCGCCGGGTCGCGCATTGCATCGGACAGTTCAAGGCAGGCGCACGATGATCTACGGGAAGGTCGCGCTGATCGGGCTGGGCCTGATCGCGTCGTCGATGTTCTGGTCGACGCGGCGGGCCGGGGCCGCGGGGACGGTGTCGGGCTACGACATCTCGCCCGAGGCCCGCGAGACGGCGCGGCGGATCGGACTTTGCGACGAGGTCTGCGACAGCGCCGTCGAGGCGGTGAAGGACGCGGATCTTGTCGTGCTCTGCGTGCCAGTGGGCGCCATGGGCGAGGTCGCCGCCGAGATCGCGCCCCATCTGAAACCCGGCGCCACGGTCAGCGACGTGGGGTCGGTCAAGGGCCGCGTGATCGCCGAAGTGGGCCCGCACCTGCCCGAGGACGTGCATTTCGTGCCGGGCCACCCGCTGGCCGGGACCGAGCATTCGGGCCCCGAGGCGGGGTTCTCGTCGCTGTTTGACAACCGCTGGTGCCTGCTGGTGCCCTCCGAGGGCACCGATCCCGAGGCGCTGGCGACGCTCAAGAGCTACTGGGAAGCGCTGCGCGCGAATGTCGAGGTGATGGATGCCGAGCACCACGACCTGGTGCTGGCAGTGACGTCGCATTGTCCGCACCTCATCGCCTACACGATGGTGGGCGTGGCCGACGACCTGCGCCGCGTGACCGACAGCGAGGTCATCAAGTATTCGGCCGCGGGTTTCCGGGACTTCACCCGGATCGCGGCCTCGGATCCGACCATGTGGCGCGACGTCTTCCTGTCGAACAAGGACGCGACGCTCGAGATCCTGGGGCGTTTCACCGAAGAGCTTTTTGCCCTGCAACGGGCGATCCGCACCGGCGACGGTGCGCATCTTCACGCTTATTTCACACGCACGCGAGCCATCCGTCGTGGTATTCTCGAGGCGGGGCAGGATACGGATGCTCCGGACTTTGGCCGCGTGAAGGTGGAACGATGAAGACACTCGTGACCGCAATGCTGATCGGAAGCCTGCTGGCGCTGCCCGGTTGTGGCGCCGTGCGGAGTGGGGTCGGCGCGGTTGCGCGCGGCTTTACCGGATCCTCGGGCGGGGGGCTTTGCGGCGATCCGCGGCTGACCGGCGAAGAGGTGGGCCAGGTGCCCGGCAAGCTGCCGGCCTGCGGCATCGCCGAGGGCGTGCGCGTGACTTCGGTCGAGGGCATTCCGCTGAGCCAGGCCGCGACCATCGACTGCGTGACGGCGCGGACGCTGGCCGACTGGGTCGAGGACACGATGATCCCGGCGGTCGGCCGCCGGGGCGGCGGTGTTGCCGAGATCCGCGTGGCGGCGCATTACGCCTGCCGCACGCGCAACCATCAGGCGGGCGCCAAGGTGAGCGAGCACGGCAAGGGCCGGGCCATCGACATCTCGGCGCTGACGCTGGGCAACGGCGACGTGATCACCGTCGAGGACGGCTGGCGGGGCGGCCGCCGGGACCGGCGGCTTCTGCGGCGCCTGCACGAGGAGGCCTGCGGGCCCTTCGGCACGGTGCTTGGCCCGGAGTCGGACGCCTTTCACCAGGATCACTTCCACTTCGACACGGCCCGGTATCGCAGCGGCAGCTACTGCCGCTGAGCCCCCGATGACCTGAAGTTCCAGGCCGAAAGGTCCCGGGATCTTGAGGCAGATCAATGTTCCCCTGCGCGCTTTCTGGAATCGTTCCAATCAGGGCGCGCGAACGATCCTAGTCAGGACACACCAGGGGAGTTTGGTATGTTTCCGAAAACCATGGCTGCCGTCTGCGCATTGAGTACGGCGCTTGCGGCCCCCGCGATTGCCCAGGAGGTGCGCGCGGACCTGAGGGACGAAGCGCTCGACATGTTCTCGCCGCTGCCCTCGACCATCCCGTCCGTCACCGACAACCCGATCACGCCCGAGAAGATCGACCTCGGCAAGGCGCTGTTCTTCGATCCGCGCATGTCGGCGTCGGGCGTCTTTTCCTGCAACTCGTGCCACAACCTGGCCACCGGCGGGGACGACAACCTCGAGACCTCTATCGGGCACGGCTGGCAGAAGGGCCCGCGCAACGCGCCGACGGTACTGAACGCGGTGTTCAACGCAGCGCAGTTCTGGGACGGGCGGGCGCCCGACCTTGCCGCGCAGGCCAAGGGCCCGGTGCAGGCCGGTGTCGAGATGGCCAACACGCCGGACAACGTGCTGGCGACGCTGAATTCCATGCCGCAGTACGTGGCGTGGTTCCGGGGGGCCTTTCCCGAGCAGGACCAGCCGGTGAGCTTCGACAACTTCGCCAAGGCGATCGAGGCCTACGAGGCGACTCTGCTGACGCCCGCGCCGTTTGATGCCTGGCTTAACGGCAACGACGACGCGCTGACCGAGCAGCAGGTGCGGGGCTTGCAGACCTTCGTGGATGCGGGCTGCGCCTCGTGCCACAACGGCATCAACCTGGGCGGGCAGGACTACTTCCCGTTCGGGTTGGTCGAGAAACCGGGCGCCGACGTGCTGCCCGAGGACGACAAGGGACGGTTTGCGGTGACTGAGACGGCCTACGACGAGTACGTCTTCCGCGCCGCACCGCTGCGCAACATCGAGGTGACGGCGCCCTATTTCCACTCGGGCAAGGTCTGGGATCTGCGCACGGCCGTGGAGATAATGGCCAGCTCGCAGCTCGGGGCCGAACTGTCGGAGGGCGAGCTCGACGACGTGGTGGCCTTCCTCGGGTCGCTGACCGGCGAGATGCCAGAGGTGAGCTACCCGGTATTGCCGGCCGAGACCGGCGACACACCGCGGCCGACGGCGGCCATCGTGCAGTAGCGTCTGTGTCGCTTGAGAGAAGGAGGGGGGCGTTTCGCGCCCCTTTCGCCTCTGCGCGGCTCAGCCGCCGGACATGAGCGCGTCGATGGCGGTGCGGGCCTCGGGCGAATTCCACTCGGCGTCGCCGGTGAGGCGCGCGACCTCCTGCCCTTCGGGGTTCAGGATGACGGTCACGGGCAGGCCCAGCACCGACATCTCGCGCGAGAGGGTGGAGCCCTGGTCGCGGTGGAGCGGCAGGTTGTCGACGCCGATCTCGTCGAAGAAGTTCTGCATGGCCTGCGGCGGGTTGCGGGTGGTGGCGATGGTGACGACCTCGAAATCCTCGCCGCCGCGCTCGGCCTGAAGCTGCGAGAGCGCGGGCATCTCGTGGCGGCAGGGGGCGCACCATGTGGCCCAGAAGTTCACCAGGACCCACTTGCCCTCCCAGTCCGACAGGTGCAGCGGCGCGCCCTCGAAGGTGGTGAATTCCGACGTGCCGGCGGGCTTGGGCGTGCTGTGGACGACGAGCTTCTTGAGGGCTGAGGTGCCTTCGGTCCCGGCGGGTGCGCCAGCTGCTTCTGCGGAGGTGGTTTCGGAGCCCGGTTCGGTCTGGGGTTCGTCCGGAGCCTCGGCCACGGCATTCGCGACTTCGGTCGGCGGCAGGTCCGAGGCGTGGCGCGGCCAGAGAACCACCCCGAGCGCGAGAATTGCACCTGCCCCAAAGGCGGTATAGAGCAGCGCGGACCGTTTCATGCATTCCTCCGAAGGGCCGTGATGACCGATAAGACCTCGAACCAGATGTGGGGCGGCCGGTTCGCCGACGGGCCGGACGCGATCATGGAGGCGATCAACGCCTCGATCGGATTCGACAAGCGGCTGGCCGCGCAGGACATTGCCGGTTCGCGGGCCCATGCAGCTATGCTGGCCGCGACAGGCATTGTCGAGGATAATGACGTGGAGGCGATCCGGAAAGGATTGCTCACGGTGTTGTCAGAGATCGAGTCGGGTGACTTCGCGTTTTCGACCGCGCTGGAAGACATCCACATGAACGTGGAAGCGCGCCTGAAAGAGGTGGTCGGCGAGGCCGCCGGGCGACTGCACACGGCCCGGTCGCGCAACGACCAGGTGGCCACGGATTTCCGGCTCTGGGTGCGGGATCAGCTCGACGCGGCCGAGAGCGGCCTGCTGGCGCTGATGCGGGCGCTGGTGACGCAGGCCGAGGCGGGCGCGGACTGGGTCATGCCCGGGTTCACCCACCTTCAGACCGCGCAGCCGGTGACCTGGGGCCATCACATGCTGGCCTACGTCGAGATGTTCTCGCGCGATCTGGGCCGGGTGCGCGATGCGCGGGCGCGGATGAACGAAAGCCCGCTGGGCGCCGCGGCCCTTGCCGGCACTGGTTTCCCCATCGACCGGGAGATGACGGCGAAGGAGCTGGGCTTCGACCGGCCCATGGCCAATTCGCTGGACGCCGTGAGCGCGCGGGACTTCGCGCTGGAATTCCTGGGCGCCGCCTCGATCAGCGCCATGCACCTCAGCCGCATGGCAGAAGAGCTGGTGATCTGGTCGTCGGCGCAGTTCCGGTTCGTGACCCTGTCGGACCGGTTCTCGACCGGGTCGTCGATCATGCCGCAGAAGAAGAACCCCGACGCGGCCGAGCTGATCCGCGCCAAGATCGGCCGGATCTTCGGCGCGAACGTGGCGCTGATGATGGTGATGAAGGGGCTTCCGCTGGCCTATTCCAAGGACATGCAGGAAGACAAGGAACAGGTCTTCGACGCGGCCGACAACTGGCTGCTGGCGCTGGCGGCCATGGAGGGCATGGTGCGCGACATGCAGGGCAACGTGCCCGCGCTGGAAGCCGCCGCCTCGCACGGGTTTTCGACCGCCACCGACCTTGCCGATTGGCTGGTGCGCGAAACCGGGCTACCCTTCCGCGAGGCGCATCACGTGACGGGGAGCCTTGTGGCCATGGCCGAGAAGAAGGGCTGCGATCTGCCGGACCTTTCGCTGGAGGACATGCAGTCGGTCCACGGGTCGATCACAGAAGGCGTGTTCGAGGTTCTGGGCGTGCACAACTCGGTCGCATCGCGGATGAGCTATGGCGGCACCGCGCCCGCGCGGGTGCGCGAGCAGGTGGCCCGCTGGCAGGAGATCCTCGGATGAAATGGCTCGGCGTCGCCCTGCTGCTGGGTTTCCTGGCGGGATGCGGCGTCGACGGGGCGCCGGTGCCGCCGGAGCCCGAAGAGGACAAGGACGGCCCGCAGGTGCATGGCACCATCGGCGTGGGTGTCGGGTCGCGCGGCGTGACCACGACCGGATCGGTTTCGGCCACCTCGCGACACGGGCCCGTCAGTTTCGGGTTGTCCTTCTGATGCCGCGCTGGATCTGGCTGGTTCTGGCGGCCTGGGGCGCGGTGCATCCCTGGAGCTACTTCCTGCCCTACCTGCGCGATAACGGCTGGTCGCTGAGCGGGCTGATCGATGCGTGGTACGTCAACGCAAGCAGCACGGGGCTGACCTGGGACCTGACCATTGTCGCCGTGGTGCTGACCGTCTGGGTTCTGGTCGAGACTTTCGATACGCGCGACTGGCGGCGGCTGATCGCCCTGCCCTTTGCCTTTGGCGTCGGTGTCAGCTGCGGGCTGCCGCTGTACCTCTGGCTGCGCGGGCGGCGCTGAGGCAGCTCAGGGCGCGATCCAGCTTCCGCTCCACTGGCCCGCTGCGTCGCGCTCGAACCGGGCACGTGTGTGCCTATTTTCACCGATATGCAGGATGTCCGCGCGTGTGACGTGGATGCGGATGGCCGTGAAGCGGTCGGGGTCCGGATCGGGGTTGTGGTCCGCCGGGTCCTGCATCGGCGTGCGGGGCGGGGGCGTGCCGCCGTAGACCCGGCGCGGGCCTTCGGGGATGTTCTCCCAACGGTCGCGGTCGCCGTGGATCAACTCGGCCCGGCCGGTCAGGCGGATCTGCAGGCTGTCGGCGGGAATCCAGACCAGAAGGGCGGCACGGGGATCGATGGCCAGATCCGCGACCTTGCCGGTGGCGCTGTCGCTCTGGATCTCGGCCACGTCGGCGTTCCAGTCGCGCAGGACGACCATGCGGAGGCTCGGCCCTTCCGCGCCGCTGGTGGCGAGCACCGGCTGGCGGGCCGGATGTTCCGGATCGGCGCGGCCACGGGACATGGCATCCCAGGCGCGCTGACGGAAGGCTTCGGGCGTCTCGGTCACCGGCGGCTCAGAACCTGTCGAGAAGGCGTTCGAGGTAGTCGAGTTCCGCCGTGGGGCGGTCGCCTTCGCCGGAACGGCGGCGCAGTTCCTCGAGCAGGTCGCGGGCGCGGCGGTAGACATCTTCGCCCTGGAGCATACCCTCGTCGCTGCCGAGCTGGCCGTTGGAGCCCGCGTTGCGGCCCAGCGGGTCGCGCTGCTGGCCGGGTTCGCCGCCTTGGGCGGTGCCCTGCTGGCCCTGCCCGTGCTGCTGTTGCTGGGCCATCGATTCGCCGAGATCGCGCATGCCCTCGCGCAGGGCCTCCATCGCGTCGGACTGGCGGTCGATGGCCTCGGGGAGGTCGCCGTCTCGCAGCGCCTCGGCGGCGCCGTCCATGGCGTCTTCGGCGCGGCCCAGAGCCTCGCCCGCGCGCTGGCCGGCCTCGCTGTTCTGACCGGGGAGATTGCGGCGCTGGCGGCCGAGTTCGTCGCGGAGCGCGCGCTGGCGTTCCTCGAGGCTGTCCTGCATGGTCTGGCCGCCCTGGCCGTTCTGCCCCTGCTGGGTGCCCTGCCCCTGACCCTGGCCTTGGCCCTGACCTTCCTGCTGGCCGCGGCCTTCGCCCTGGCCCTGGCTCTGACCCTGTTGCTGGCCGCCCTCGCCCTGCTGGCCTTCCTGGCCCTGCTGGCCGGGGTTGAACTGTTCCTGAAGGTCGCGGAAGGCCTCGTCGCTGAGCTCCTGCTGGTCGCGCAGGGTTTCCGACAGGCCCTCCATGGCCTGTTCACCGGGGCTCTGGCCCTGGCCGCCCTGGCCTTGGGTGACCTGCATGTTCTCCATCATCTGGCGGAGCTGTTCGAGCGCTTCCTGCGCCTCGGCCATGCGGCCCTGCTCCATCAGTTCCTGGATGCGGTCCATCATTTCCTGGAGGTCGTTCTGCGACATCTCCATCATGTTCTGGTCCGTCATCTGGTTTTCGGCGTTCGGGTTCTGCTGCTGTTCGCGGCTGAGCTGGCGGAGGTAGTCGTCGGTGGCGCGGCGAAGTTCCTGCATGAGTTCGGCGATTTCCTGGTCGGAGGCGCCGTTCTTCATCGCCTCGTTCAGGCGGTCCTGCGCGCGCTGGAGCCGTTCGAGCGCGTCGGCAAGGTCGCCTTCCTCGAGCGTGAGGGCGAGGTCCCACATGTCCTGCGCCAGTTCGTCGAGCTGTTCGTCGGACATGCCGTAGCTGGCCAAAAGCTCCATCCGCTGGACAAGGTGTTCGACGCGCAGGCGGTTGACGTCCGTGCGGAAAAGATCGCCGGCGTCGTACATGACGGCCCGCAGGAGCAGGGCCGCATCGGCGGTGTTGTCGCGGTTCCATAGCACCGCCTGCCGCTGTTCGATGACGGTTGCGGCGGTGGGGTCGAAGAAGTTGCGGCCGGGGAGGTCGATGAGGGTGGGCTGCGAAAGGCCGGTCTGGCCGCGATCATCCTCGACCTCGAGCTCGAGACGCACGGGGAGATTGGCCCAGGGGTGCTGCGAGAAGTTGGCGGTGATGGTTTCGGTGAACTCGGCGCGGTCGCCGGTCACCGGCATGGGCAGCGGCATCTCGATGGCGGGACGCGGCTCGGGCTCGGCCGCGAGGGCGTAGCGGCGGGGCACCTCGGAAAGCGCGAGGGTGATGCGGGCGGTGCCGGCGGTGACGGCGTGGTCGTCCTGCGCGGCATAGGGGATCTGCGCCTCGCCCTCGTAGCTGGTTTCTATCTCGCCCTGCTGGCTGACGGCGGGGGCCTCGTCGGGGATCATGGAGATCCGCCAGGCGCGGCCGCCGGGGCCGTCGATGGCGAGTTGGCCGGAGCGGGCGACCTCGAAATCCTGCGCAGTGTCCTGTGTGCTGCCCTCGGTGTCGAGCGGACGGCCGGAGACGGTTTCCTCGACGCTGAGATCACCGACCTCACCGTACATGCGCAGGGTGATCTGCGCGCCCTCGGGCACGTCGATGGCGGGCGCGGTGATGTCGTTGAGGTAGATCGAGGGCTGGCGGGTGTAGGATGGGGGCTGCATCCAGCCTTCCCAGCTGGGGCCCTGCGCGAGTTCGGGCCCGCCCGCGCCCATGGAGGTCACCGATTGCACCCGCATGATCGAGCCGAAGAGGATGGCCACCGAAAGCGCCAGAAGCGCCACGTAGCGCAGCGCGAAGGGGTCGGCGTCGGACACGCGCAGGTCGGGCTGGGCGGCGCGGGCCTGCGCCAGTCGGGCGCGCATCCGGTCCTGGTGGGCGCGCCAGACGGCGAGCGAGGCGGCATCACGCGCGCCAATGGCCTGCGTGTCGAAGGCGGCCTGGATCGGATTGCCCTTGAGCGTGCCGTCGAGCCGGGCCAGCGCGCCGTCGCGCGAGGGCCAGCGGAAGGCGCGCAGCCCGCGGTAGCCGGTCCAGAGGGCGGCGAGCAACGCCAGCGCGCCCGCGCCCCAGACCCATTCGGTGGCAAATTCGTCCTGAAGGCCCAGCATGAGGGCCGCGAGCACCACGAAGAGCACCGACCAGAGCGGCCAGAAGGCACGCGTGAGCCGTTCGGCCAGCATGCCCCACCAGGTCAGTCGGAGGGGCCAGCGGATCCGGCGGAGGATGTCGGAAGGACCAGTGTGCTCGGGGGCCATGAGGTGCGCCTCGCATCGCTGTTGCCGCGAGGAGGATACCTCACAGCCATTCGGGAATGGTATCTCGGGACAGCATTTCTTCAAAGCTCGGCCTTGCCCGGATGACGGCATGTTGATCGCCATGCGCCAGAATTTCGGGCACCAGCGGCCGCGAGTTGTACTCGCTGGACATGACGGCCCCGTAGGCGCCGGCCGAGCGGAAGGCCACGAGGTCGCCCGCCTTCACCGGCGGCATGGGGCGGGCCTTGGCGAAGGTATCGCCGGATTCGCAGACCGGGCCGACGATGTCGAAATTGCGCGTCTCGGCCCCCAGGGCGGGTTCTGCCACCGGCACGATGTCGTGCCAGGCATCGTACATGGCCGGGCGGATCAGGTCGTTCATGGCCGCGTCGAGGATCAGGAAATCGCGGCCCTCGCCCTCTTTCACGTAGACCACGCGCGAGACGAGGATGCCGGCGTTGCCCGCGATCAGGCGGCCGGGCTCGATCTCGACCTCGCAGCCGAGGTGACCGACGGTGCGCTGGATCAGCTGGCCGTAGTCGGTGGGCAGCGGCGGTGCGTTGTTGTCGCGGGCATAGGGAATGCCGAGCCCGCCGCCGAGGTCGAGGCGGGTGATCTCGTGCCCCTCGGCGCGGAGCTGTTCGGTGAGGTCCGCCACCTTGCGGTAGGCCATCTCGAAGGGCTCAAGCTCGGTCAGCTGCGAGCCGATGTGCACGTCGATGCCGGCAACCTTGATGCCGGGCAGCCTGGCGGCCAGGGCATAGACCTCGCGCGCGCGGGCGATGGGGATGCCGAACTTGTTTTCCGACTTGCCGGTGGCGATCTTGGCGTGGGTCTTGGCGTCCACGTCGGGGTTCACGCGGATGGCGATGGGCACCTCGATGTTGCGCGCGGCGGCGAGTTCCGAGATCACCGCAAGCTCGGGTTCGCTTTCCACGTTGAACTGGCGGATGCCGCCCTCGAGCGCCTGCGCGATCTCTTCGCGCGTCTTTCCGACACCGGAAAAGACGATGCGGTCGCCGGGCACGCCCGCGGCCTTTGCCCGCGCGTATTCACCGCCCGAGACCACGTCCATGCCGGCGCCCTCGGCGGCAAGCGTCTTGAGAATGGCGAGATTGCTGGCGGCCTTCATGGCGTAGCAGACGAGGTGCGGTCCCCAGGCGAGCGCCTCGTCGAAGAGGCGGTAGTGCCGCAGCAGGGTCGCCGTGGAATAGAGGTAGAAGGGCGTGCCGTGAGTGGCCGCGAGATCGGCGACGGAGACATCTTCGGCGTGAAGCTGGCCGTCGCGGTAGAGAAAGTGGTCCATGCCCGCCTCCGCGTGTGGTCGCGCCTCTGTATCGCGGGGCTGCGCGGCAGGCCAGCGGGAGGCGATTTTTCCGGTGGAAAAATCGTGATGGGGGCTCTGCCCCCGGCCCTTGCGGGCCTCCCCCGAGGTATTTGGGGCGAAAAGAAGCGCGGGGGATCAGTTGTCGGGGTCGACGCGGCCGCGCAGGGCCTTTTTCTCGCCCCTGGCCTTCTTGCCCTCGATGCGACGGCGCTTCGAGGCGAGCGTGGGACGGGTGGGCACGCGGCGCTTGGGCTTTTCGCAGGCCTTGGCGATGAGGTCCGCGAGGCGCTGGCGGGCGATTTCGCGGTTGCGGGCCTGGCTGCGGGTCTCGTCGACCTGCAGGACCACGGCGCCTTCCTTGGTCCAGCGGCGCCCGGCGAGGCGGCGCAGCCGGCCCTTCACGGGGCCGGGGAGGTTCGGGGATCGGTCGGCCTCGAAGCGCAGTTCGACCGCGGAGGAGGTCTTGTTCACGTTCTGCCCGCCCGGCCCGGAGGCGCGGATGAACTGTTCGGTGATTTCCCAGTCCTCGATGCGGATGTCGTCTGTGATCTGCAGCATGGTGGTCCTTGTGCCCTCGGATGACGCCCCTGGAAAGACACAACTGGAAAGGGC
>CAYNKL010000109.1:0-13557 GCA_964397775.1 uncultured Rhodobacterales bacterium
ATTGCGCCTAGATCGATGGATAGTGCATATCCCATTGATAAAAAGTAAAGGTCCAAAACAGAGTAGTGGCGCTTGAAATCGCATGATTCAGCTTCGATACGCTAAAAGGTAGATACCTTTCGTCTTGAGGTGACTGGGGCTTGAAGAGATATGTCTTGTATATTGGTCCAGTAAACTCGTCCTCAAGTAAGTCGATGTGACGCTCCCAGACGTTTTGCCAGTCCTTGGAGCCTTGCTCAGCAAGTTCCCATAAAAACGACGCTGCGAGAGCTAAGAAGCTCAGCGCGCTTGAGAAAAGGATTACGAATGTTTCTGCATCCCCGATATATCCATCGAGAAGTCCCACGCAGACGGCGAAGGCCGCAAAAACGGATATTTGGAAGCCCCAAAAATAGGCTGATCTTTTCCAATAAAGTTCAATCTCAAAATTCCGCGTCTTCCACGCGAGTTCCCAAGCTAAGCGTCGCCTTTCAGCGTCAATCTTGGTGTCTCTAGAAAGGTCCATGGCCTCTAGGTACGCCATCTTGAGTTGGTCGTGTTCCGAATCGTCGGAATTTCGGCAGTCTTCTCCGGGGTCTCTTTGGGGCAAAATACAGCTCTCGACTTGCGACATCACTATGACGGAAGCTACATATAGCGACGCCGCGCATTTGTCATGCGCGGCGTGTCGAGTGCTTCAGCTATCCATCTTCAGGGCCGAAATGAACGCCTCCTGCGGGATCTCGACCTTGCCGAACTGGCGCATCTTCTTCTTGCCGGCCTTCTGCTTTTCCAGAAGCTTCTTCTTGCGCGAGGCATCGCCGCCGTAGCATTTGGCGGTCACGTCCTTGCGCATGGCCGAAAGCGTCTCGCGCGCGATGACCTTGGCGCCGATGGCGGCCTGGATCGGGATCTTGAACATGTGGCGCGGGATCAGCTCTTTCAGCTTCTCGCACATGGCGCGGCCGCGCATTTCCGCCCGATCGCGGTGCACCATCATGGCCAGCGCGTCCACGGGTTCGTCGTTCACGAGGATCGACATCTTCACGAGGTTGTCCTCGCGGTAGCCGATCATCTCGTAATCGAAGGACGCATAGCCCTTGGTCACCGATTTCAGGCGGTCGTAGAAATCGAACACCACCTCGTTGAGCGGCAGGTCGTAGACCGTCATCGCCCGCCCGCCGACATAGGTCAGGTCAAGCTGGATGCCGCGGCGCTCCTGGCAGAGCTTGAGGACGTCGCCGAGATACTCGTCGGGCACCATGACCGTGGCCTTGATGCGCGGCTCTTCGATGTGGTCCACGGTCGACATGTCGGGCATGTCGGCGGGGTTGTGCAGGTCGCGGCGCTCGCCGTCCTTGGTGTAGAGGTGGTAGATCACCGAGGGCGCGGTGGTGATCAGCTCGATCCCGTACTCGCGTTCGAGCCGGTCGCGGATCACCTCGAGGTGCAGCAGCCCGAGAAAGCCGCAGCGGAAGCCGAAGCCGAGCGCGGCCGAGGTCTCCATCTCGTAGGTGAAGGAGGCGTCGTTGAGGGCGAGCTTCTCGATCGCGTCGCGCATGTCCTCGAAATCGTTGGCGTCCACCGGGAAGAGGCCGCAGAAGACCACCGGCACCGAGGGCTTGAAGCCCGGCAGCGGTTCTGCGCAGGGCTTCTTCTCGTGCGTGATGGTATCGCCGACGCGGGTGTCGCGGACCTGCTTGATCGAGGCGTTGAGATAGCCGATCTCGCCGGGGCCGAGGCTTTCCACGTTGGTCATGGCGGGACGGTAGACGCCCACGTCGTCCACGTCGTAGGTGCCGCCGGTCTTCATCATGCGGATGCGGTCGCCCTTCTTCAGGGTGCCGTCGATGATGCGCACGATGACGATCACGCCGAGGTACTGGTCGTATTTCGAATCGACCAGCATGGCCTTGAGCGGCTTGTCCGCATCGCCCTCGTCCGGGGGCGGCAGCCTGTTCACGATGGCCTCGAGCACGTCGGGGATGCCGACGCCGGTCTTGGCCGAGATCAGGCAGGCCTCGGAGGCGTCGATGCCGATCACGTCCTCGATCTGCGCGCGCACGCGGTCGGGATCCGAGGCGGGCAGGTCGACCTTGTTCAGGACCGGCACGATCTCGTGGTCGGCGTCGATGGCGGTGTAGACGTTGGCAAGCGTCTGCGCCTCGACGCCCTGGGTGGCGTCCACGACCAGCAGCGAGCCCTCGACCGCCTGCATGGAGCGGGCGACCTCGTAGGCGAAGTCGACGTGTCCGGGCGTGTCGATGAGGTTCAGCACGTAGGTGTGGCCGTCCTTCGCCGGGTAGTCGATGCGGACGGTGTTCGCCTTGATGGTGATGCCCCGCTCACGCTCGATGTCCATGGCGTCGAGCAGCTGGTCCTTCATGTCCCGTTCGGCGACGGTGCCGGTGAGCTGGATCAGCCGGTCGGCCAGGGTGGATTTCCCGTGGTCGATGTGGGCAACGATGGAGAAATTGCGGATGCGCGAGAGTGGAGTCATGAGGGGCGATATGCGGCGGAACGCCCTGCCGGTCAAGGCGCGTTGTGCCCGAGAGGCCGCTCTGCGGCGCCGGAATTGGAGGAAGTCATGCGGATTGTCGAGGTGAAGGCCAGCGGCCGGGTGCAAGGCGTGTCGTTCCGCGCCTGGACGCAGGAGCAGGCGCGCGATCTGGGGCTGCGCGGCTGGGTGCGCAACGAGCCCGATGGCGAGGTCACCGGCTGTCTCGCGGGCGATGCCGCGCGGGTCGACCAGATGCTGGAGCGCATGCGCAGCGGCCCGCCGGCGGCCGAGGTGCGCGATCTTGCCGTGCAGGAGGCGCCGGGGGCCGAGGTGCCAGAGGGCTTCGAGGTGCGCCGCTGAGGATCATTCGGCGGCCTGCGCGCGGCTTCGCGCCGCGTGGTGCAGGGTCGCATCGTCAAAGATCCCCTCGTACTGCGTCACGAGCCGGTCGATGTCGAAGAGCTGGGCCCGTGTGCGCGCCGTTGCGGCAAAGCCAGCCCGGGTGGCCGGGTCGCACATCGCCTCCATCGCGCTGGCGAGATCGGCGAAGAAGGTGTCGCTTTCACGTGTGTTGTCGAGCAGGAGTCCCGCGGTCGCGCCGCTGTCGTCCGTCATCATGGCGCGGATTTCCCCCAGGTCCGTCACGATGCTCGGCAGTCCCTCCTGCAGCGCCTGGATGAGGCAAAGCGGGTAGCTTTCGCCCTCGAACCGGGTGGGCAGGACCATGCAATCCGACAGCCGGTAGATGCCGTTGATCTCGGACTGGTAGCCAAGGAAGTGGACGCCCGGCAGGTCTGCGGCGCTCTCGCGGGCGTCGTCGGTGGCTTCGCCCTCTCCGACAAGCAGAAGATGCGCGTCGGAACGGCGGGCGCGCAGATCGCGGAAGGCGTGGATGGCCGCCCGCCAGCCCTTGCGCCGGATCCCGCGCGCCACGAGGACAAAGACGGTGTCATCCTCGGCGATGCCGAGATCGGCCCTGTCGAAGGGCGCGGGCCGCTCGTCGCGGGGCATGGCGTTGGGCAGCTTGACGAAATCGTCGTGCGCGATGCCGAGACGCTCGAAGAACTCGAGATTGCGGTCGGCGGTGTAGATGAAGCGGTCGACGTTCCCGGTGATCCAGTCGATGACGTCGCGGGGCGCCTCGTCGAAGGCGACGTAGCTGCCGTGCAGCGTGGCGACCCAGGGCCGCTCGATCGGCTCCGCGCCCAGCGTGGCAAGAAAGGCATCGGCCGAGGCGACATGGCTGTTGAGCAGGTCGGTGCCCGTCGCGGAGAGATAGCCGTCCCGCCCGCGCGCTGTCGCGTGGCTGGCGTGATAGACCGGGATACGGGCATCAAGGCGCGCGCGCATGTCCGCGTTCACGGTCGAGAGGTCCACGGCGAGCATGGAGACGAGGTAGCCCGCCCGCGCGAAGGCATTGGCGAGGTTGATCGGGAAAAGCTCTCCGCCGCCGGGGTGGAAGCCGAGGAAGCAGAACTGCAGATGCGTCTCGGTCTTCGGCAAGTCGAGCAGCGCGGGCACATCGAATAGTGTGTCGAAGTCGCCCATCGTCGCGGGCAGGTCGAAGTGCCGGTACTGCGCCTTCACCTTTTCGAGGAAACGCAGGCGGGTCTGGCGCGGGATGCCCCAGCGCGCGCAGAGCAGCCGCAGGATGCGGATATTCTCGTCGTAGTAGTAGCGCTGGTGGAAGTTGCTGGCCGAGGTGTTCTGCCCGTGCTGGCGGAAGTAGGCGATGGCATGCGGGTTGTAAGCGATCTGCCCGGGGCCCGCGATGTGCAGGTAGAGGAACCAGTCGCCGCAGATGCGGTAGGTGGCCGCCTCGTCCCAGACCGCCTCGGGCAGATCCATCCGGCGGAAGACGCAGCCGCCGACGTTGGCGATGACATTGTTGACACCGAAGCCGCCTGCGAACCACTCGGCCGCGGGGCGGGTGATCGGGACATCCCAGATGCCCGGCTCGGCCCCCTCGCGGTAGGCATCGAGCCCGGGGCGGTCGCTGCCGTCGGCCTCGGCGAACTGGATGCGGCCGAAGGCGATGTTCACCGAATCGTCGGCGAAGGCCGGCACGAGGTGTTCGAGGAAGTCCGGCTCGCAGAAGTCGTCGCTTTCGCAGATCCAGACAAGGTCGCCGGTGGCCATCGACAGGCCCTTGCGCCACTGGGCAAAGACATTGCCCGAGTTGACCTGGTTGAACGCGAGCCGCGCCTCGAGCCCGAGCTCTGCCACCGTGTCACAGATCACCTGCCGGCTGTCGTCGGGCGAGCAGTCGTCCAGGATGATGACTTCCAGGTTGTCGTAGCCCTGCGCGGCGATAGAGCGGATGCGCTGGCGCAGGTAGGGAGCGTGGTTGTAATTGGGCAGGATGACCGAGACCAGCGGACGGTAGCTCTGCCGCCGCAGGTCGATGTGCGAGCGCGTCTCGCGCTGTTCGCTCCGCCCGTGGCGCAGGTAGTGCAAGAACGGATTGTGCCCCGCCTTGCGGATGTCGAGGTAACGGTCGCGGTAGTAGCTGGTCGAGAAATCGGCCCTCGGATCGTAGCCCAGCCGCCAGCCCAGCAGCAGGAAATGGCGCGCGGGGTCGATGCCCTGCTCGGCGACCTCTGGGTAGGTCGCCAGGTAGAAGTCTGGGTCGAAGGCCCCCTCGATCTCGGCCAGATCCTCGGGGCGGCAGGCGTCCCAGTCGATGCTCTCGGGGACGGGCGGCGTGTCGGCTGTGTACCGGCCGGGGCGCCCCTCGTCCTGCCCGTCGAGAACCCAGTGCAGGAAGGGGATCGTGCCGCTTTCGCGGATGTCTCCGTTGACCTCGGTGTAGAAGCCGGGGTCGAAGTCTGGGCAGGGTTCGCGCAGCTCTGCCCAGCCCGATGCCAGGTAGTGCAGCAGCGGATCACGGTGATTCGCGATATCGGGATAGCGCGTGGTGTAGAACTCCGCGTCGAAGGCCCGTTCGACACGGGCGAACTGGTCCGTGTCGAGGCCGAGCTCCTGCTCCGCGTACTGCGCCGCGCTGGCGTAGCTGTCGGGATGCTTGGCGCGGCGTCCCTCGGACCGTCCGTAGAGCACGTAGTGCAGGAAGGGATGGTAGCGGCTGTCACGGATGTCGGGGTTGCGGTCGAGATAGTAACGGGTCGAGAAGTCCCGCCCTGGATCCCGCCCCTCGCGCCAGCCATACTGCATGTAATGTTCAAGCGGATCGACCCCCGCAGAGGCCACGTCGGGATTGGTGGTGAGGTAGAATTCGGCGTCGAATTCGGCGCGCAGCGTCTCGACGGTCTCGGGTGTCAGGGCGAGGCTGGCGGCGGTCGGGTCCTGCGGCGGACGCGTGGCGAGCCCGCGGTTGCGCCCCTTGGCAAGCCAGTGGCGCAGCGGGTCGGCGTCGTCGGTGTCATGGTTGGCAAGGTAATAGGAGGTCGAGAAGTCGGGTCGGGGATCGCGCCCCTCCTTCCAGCCGGCGGTCAGGTAATGGTGCAACGGGTCGATGCCCGCGGCGTCCACGTCGGGATTGAAGGCGAGGTAGAAGGCCGGGTCGAAAGCCTGCCGCAGCCGCGCGAGCTCGTGGCCAAAGACGCCAGCGATGCTCTGCTCCTCCGGCGGGAGCGCGGGAAGCCCCTGCCAGCGGCCCGTCTGGAGCCAGTGCAGCAGCGGGTTCTCGCCCGTCGGCGCGTGTGTCGCGACGTAGTAGCGGGTCGAGAAGGTCGGGTTCGGGTCGCGGCCCTCTCGCCAGCCGTGCTTGAGATAGTGTCGCAGCGGATCGACCCGGGCGCGGGCCACGTCGGCGTTGCGTGACAGGTAGAAATCCGCGTCGAAGGCGGCGGCCAGGATCGGATCGTCGCGCAGGCTCGGCACGGGGCGATTGTCGAGCGGGGCGTCAGGCATTCAGGGCCTCCGAGAAGAAGGCGGGAAGGGCGCGGCCCGGGGCGATGCGCTCGATTTCCGAAGCCAGACGACGAAGTTCCTCGCCGCTGCCGGGCTTGCGATGGATCGCTTGGCCGCGCTGGATCAGGGCGTTGACCTGCCGGTCGTTGAGCAGGTTCGACAGGAGGATCGCCATGCTGTCGATCGTCTCGGGCGGCAGCGTCGGTGCGTCTGTGGTGGTCTCGGGCTCGGCCGGACTGTCATAGGCGGTGATGCCGAATGTGTCGCGCAGCCAGGCCACATCCTCGGTCGTGCGCTGGCGGATGTCGCGGCGCACGGCGTCGGGAAGACGGAACTTCACGCCACGGAGCTGCTCGATCTGAGGCAGCTCGTTGAGCATCCTGCGGGGACCGCGCTGGCCGTCGACGAAGGCGGGGCGCTGGCGATTGAGGCTGCTGAGGATCAGGGCGGCCTCATGCGAGAGGGATTCGTTCTCGCGCAGATTATCGGCGGTGATCGCGTCGCGGGCCGCGCCGCCGGTCACGCCGATGCAGTCGAGGAAGAAGCCGGTGACCCCGTCCGGGTGGGCGATCATGTCCTCGAAGGTGCGCACTTCGATCCGGTCGCGGCCGAAGCTGCTGATCGCGCCGCCGAGACGGCCGCGGAAGTTTGGCAGGGGCGGGTTCTCGTACATGGTTTCCAGCACCTCGCCGCCCTTGAGGTGTTGCTGCATCACGCTGGTCGCATAGCGCAGCGGCTCGCGCACCACGTAGAGCACTGAAAGCTCGTCGGCGATATCGAGGGCCCAGTCGCGGAAGGCGGCAAGCTCGGTGGCGTTGAGGTTCGACATGCCCTCGGCCGAGAAGAGCACAGTTTCGGGCTGCATCTCCGCGATCTCGTCGGCAAAGCCTGCGCGAGTCTCCGCGGCGATGTCGCGCAGTACCTCGAGGTCGGTGTGCCCGGCCATGCGGTTCGAGATATGGTTGCGCGGATCGGTCAGGAAGGCGGTGCAGAGCGCATTTGTGTGGTTGGGCGTATCGCCGGGGTAGTAGATGCCGGTCTCCGCGAAGAGCGTGTCGCGGTGGCGGAACAGCGTGTTTTGGATCGTGGTCGTCGCGGTCTTGGGCAGACCGGCGTTCATGATGATCCGTCGGGTGCTGCGGGGTGCGCGGCTCATTTGGTCTCTCCGGGGGTGCGACCGCGTGCGGCGGCGGGTTTCGCGACGGAATTCAGTGGCATGACCACCAGGCGGCGGTGCGTTTGAGGCCGGTGTCCATGTCGATCTGCGGCTGCCAGTCGAGTGTCGCCCCAGCGCGCGAGATGTCGAGGACGTTGCGCTTCACGTCGATGGCGCGCCCGGGCTTGAACACGCGCGGCACCTCGCGCCCGAGCGCGCGTTCGACCATCCCCAGCACCTCGATCAGCGACAGGGCGCGGCCCGAGCCGATATTGCAGATCTCGGGTGGATCCTCGGCCGCGCAGGCCGCGACGAAGGCGCGGGCGACATCGGCCACATGGATGAAGTCACGCTCCACCGTGCCGTCGCCCCAGATCTGCATGGGCTTGCCGGTGATGGCGTGCTGCATGGCAGCGGCGATGAAGCCCTGGTTGCGCAGGGCGCGCTGGCCTTCGCCATAGGGATTGGAGATGCGCAGCGACACGGTGCGCAGCTCGCGCATGGTGGCGAGGATGCGCAGGTAGTGCTCGATGGCGAGCTTGGAGACACCGTAGGCGTTGCGCGGCAGGGTCTTCATGTCCTCCCTCAGCGGCGTCTCGCTGTCGAAGCCGTAGACCGTACCGCCAGACGAGGCGAAGACGAAGCGGCGGACGCCCTGCGCATTGCAGATCTCGGCCGCCTTGATGCTGACCTCGACGTGGGCGGCGACCTCGGAGGCGAGGTCGGTGTTGGCCGACCCCGGCAGCGAGCTGTTGGCCAGGAAGATGACGGTATCGAAGGCCGCGACGGAAGAGGCAAGCAGCGTGGTGTCGGCGACAGATCCCACGATCTGTTCGATGTCGTCGTCCGGCTGGCCGGCCGCGGCCATGTCGAAGATCCCGACCTCGGCCCCGGCGGCATGGACTTGCTGCACGATGTGCCGCCCGATGAAGCCGTTGCCGCCCACGACCATCACGCGGCGCCCGGCGAGGACATCGCTCTGCCCGAAGGGATGCCCGTCGGGAAGATGCAGGGGGCGCCGGGGCAGCCACGGGGTGAGGGACGACGCCTCTGCGCCCGGAATACCCGCTCCCTCGCCCCCGAAAGGGGTTTGCCGCGAATGCGTGATCATGTGCTCGCCCACCTGTCGCCGGGGCGGCGGAAGGTCCCGCCGCGCTGTCTCGGGCCATCCTGCGGTCGCGAAGGTTATCACGACGTTAACATGGGCCCGCTCAGGCGGATCAGGTCATCGCAGGCAGCGGGGCGAGCCCCCGCGCCATGTCGGCAGGGTCCTCCGGATAGCCGAAGCGGTCGAAATCCTGCGGGTCGAGCGCCGCGACCTTCGCCACATGGTCGGGCGTCACGATGACCTCCGGGCCACGCGGTGCCTTGCCGAGCGCGCCCAGCCGCTCGGCAAGGCTGTGGCGGCGGGTAACGTCACGCTGCCGCCCCGTCGTGCCGGTGATCTCGTCCAGCCAGCCCACGAGCGCGCCGACGCCCTCTTCGAGCCGGAACACCCGCGCACCCTCCGGCACCATCTCGCAGATCGGGCGGGCATGGTTGTCGAGGTGAAAGGGATCGGCGTGCCGCCGCGTGGGCAGGGCGTCGAGCCAGGCGCCGAAGCTCTCGTCCGGCGCGATCGCCCCCTCGACGTCGCGGTGGTAGAGGTAGACGCTGCGCAGCCGCAGCACGGGGTGGCGGACCATGGCAAAGGTCGCGTCGAAGAAATCCGACGGGAAAAGCCGCGCCATCGTGGCCGCATCCACGTGCTGCGGCGAGTTGCGCCCCCACCGCGTCTCGGGCGGCTGTGCGAAATGGCCGGGGTCGAGAAACCCGCGCGCGCGCTGCCCGAAGCGCTGGGTGAGCAGCCCCTCGATCCCGGTGCCGCCGCACTTGGGGACATGGGCAAAGTAGAGCAACAGGGTCTCGGTACGAATGATCGGCATCAGGCGGTTGTCTCGTAGCTGCAGAGGGGGGCGGACGCGGCAAGGAGCGCAAGTCCCTCGTCTGTTCGCGGGCGCAGGCGGCAGATCAGATCGCCGCCGCGCTCCGAGGCGAGAAACCATGTGGCGAGCAGGCGCTCCGGCTCGGGGCAGCGGAAGGCGAAGAAGCCCGCGCACATGGCATCAGGCGGCCAGTCGTCCAGCGGCCGGGTGCAAAGCGTCGTGGCATCGGCCCAGACGCCGCCATGCCGGCAGAGCAGCTCGATCCGCAGCGCGTCCGAGGCATGCACAACCCCAAGGTTCGACTCGAAGACACGCGCATACCCTTCGGCATCGAGAAGGGATTCGCTGCTGGCCTGCGAAACGCGGCGGACTTCCCTGCCGGGAGTCATGCTCTGCCAGGACCCGCTCAAAAGCTCTGGGACCGTGGGCGCCTCGTCCCAGTCGTTCCACAGGGTGCGGGGCCAGGTGCGGCGACGGGGGGAGCTCATGCCCGGCACCCCCCGCTTCGCCGCAGGCGCGGGGCGGGTTGATCGTGTGGTCTGGCAGGTCTGCGTCATCAGGTGGCTCCGGAACTCTTCGCCACCCCCCGCACAAGGGTTAGCCGAGCGCGCCCGGCCGATCCAGAAAAATCAGGCGGCCGAGACACCGGTCGCGCCGAGCTGCTGGCGGCGCATGGCCTGCGCGCAACTGCCCACGGCCTCGGCGATCTCGCCGAGCTGATCGGCAAGCGGGCTGCTGCGGCGCCAGATCATGCCGACCGTGCGCTTGGGGGGCGTGCCTTCGAAATGCGTCACGCAGACCGGGGCAGAGCGGGTTTCGACCGGGACGGCCATCTCGGGGATCAGGGTCACGCCGATGCCGGCGCCCACCATCTGCACCAGTGTCGAGAGCGAGCTGCCGTCGAGCCCCTCGCGCGGGCGGGGCGACTGGAGCGAGCAGAACGACAGCGCCTGGTCGCGGAAGCAGTGGCCTTCCTCGAGCAGCAGCAGCCGCATCTCGCGCAGCATCTCGGCGCTCGGCGCGGGTACGGCGGCCTCACTCTCGTTGCGCACGAGCACAAGCTCCTCGTCGAACAGCGCGACCTCGGTCAGGTTGGGCTCGGAGATGGGCAGCGCGACCACCGCGGCGTCGAGCCGCCCGTCGTTGAGCTCCTGCAGCAGCCGCGGCGTCACCGTCTCGCGCACGTGCACGTCGATGCCCTCGTAGCGCTCGGACAGCGTGCCAAGAATGCGCGGCAGCATGTAGGGCGCGATGGTCGGGATGATGCCGAGCCTGAGGCGCCCCACCAGCCGCCCGCGGGCGGCGCGGGCCAGTTCGCCCAGCTCGTCAACCGAGCGCAGGATCTCGCGGGCGCGGGCGGCGAATTCCTCGCCGAAGCCGGTCAGGCGCACCTGACGCGCGCCGCGCTCGAAAAGCTTGGTGCCGAGCTCCTGTTCCAGGTCGCGGATCTGAACGGACAGCGCGGGCTGCGAGACGGCGCAGGACTCCGCGGCGCGTCCGAAGTGGCCGTGGCGGGCCAGCGCGTCGACGTAGCGAAGCTGCTTGAAAGTGAGGTTTGCCATAGGCAAAAGCTATATATGCGATCAGAAAATGCAACTTAATCTGATCGGCGCCTTTTGCTAGGCAGGGGGCACCAACGGGGATGCGACGAGAATCGCGAAGGGAGAGGGCGACGCAGATGAGCGCCGCGACACCTGTCATGATGACCAGCGATTCCACGCGGCCGACCGGCCGTGTTCCCCAGTATTCGGGGCCTGCCTGCCAGGTCCGCCCGACCGCCCCGCGGGTGCCTGACGGCACTGCCGCGGCTGCCATCTAGCCAAGATCGGAGATCGACATGGACGGAAACGATATGGACAACACCGGCAAGTGCCCGGTGATGCACGCCGGCCCGCCGAAGAACACCACGTTCGGCGTGCGCTCGAACAAGGACTGGTGGCCCAACAAGCTCAACCTCAAGATCCTGCACCAGAATTCGCCGCTGGGCGATCCCATGGATCCCGATTTCGACTACGCGGCCGAGTTCAAGAAGCTCGACCTCGACGAAGTGAAGGCCGACCTGCACAAGGTCATGACCGACAGCCAGGACTGGTGGCCCGCGGACTACGGCCACTACGGCCCCTTCTTCATCCGCATGGCCTGGCACAGCGCGGGCACCTATCGCACCGGTGACGGCCGCGGCGGCTCCAGCTCGGGCTCGCAGCGCTTTGCGCCGCTCAACAGCTGGCCCGACAACGGCAACCTCGACAAGGCCCGCCGCCTGCTGTGGCCGGTGAAGAAGAAGTACGGCCGCGCGCTGAGCTGGGCCGACCTCTTCATCCTGACCGGCAACGTCGCGCTGGAATCCATGGGCTTCAAGACCTTCGGCTTCGGCGGCGGTCGCGAGGACATCTGGGAACCCGAAGAGGACATCTACTGGGGCACCGAGCAGGAATGGCTCGCCACCTCGGACAAGGAGGGCAGCCGCTACTCCGAGGGCCGCGCGCTGGAGAACCCGCTGGCCGCCGTGCAGATGGGGCTGATCTACGTGAACCCCGAAGGCCCCGACGGCAAACCCGACCCCGAAGCCTCGGCCTTCGACATCCGCGACACCTTTGCGCGCATGGCGATGAACGACGAGGAAACCGTCGCGCTGATCGCGGGTGGCCACACCTTCGGCAAGACCCACGGTGCGGGCGACGCCGCGCTGGTCGGTGCCGAGCCCGAGGCCGGTGACATCACCGCCATGGGCTTTGGCTGGGCCTCGACGCACGAAAGCGGCAAGGGCAAGCACGCCATCACCTCGGGTCTCGAAGGCCCCTGGACGCCGACGCCGACCAAGTGGGACATGTCCTATTACGACATGCTCTATGGCTACGAGTGGGAGCTGACCAAGTCGCCCGCCGGCGCCTGGCAGTGGACGCCCAAGGACCTCAAGGAAGAGGACTACGCGCCGCAGGTCGACGGCTCGGACGAGAAGGTGAAGCCGATGATGGCGACCACCGACATCGCTCTGCGCACCGACCCCGAATACGACCGGATCTCGCGCCACTACCACCAGAACCCCGAGGCCTTCGCCGACGCCTTTGCCCGCGCGTGGTTCAAGCTGACCCACCGCGACATGGGCCCCAAGGTGCGCTACCTCGGCAAGGAAGTGCCGCAGGAAGACCTGATCTGGCAGGACCCGGTGCCGACGGCCGATCATGACCTGATCGACGACAGCGACGTGGCGGCGCTCAAGACCAAGCTGCTCGACAGCGGGCTGAGCCTTCAGGAACTGGTCTACACCGCCTGGTCCGCGGCCTCGACCTTCCGCGGGTCCGACAAGCGGGGCGGGGCCAACGGCGCGCGCATCCGGCTTGCGCCGCAGAAGGACTGGGAAGTGAACCAGCCCGAGCAACTGACCAAGGTGCTGGGCGTGCTCGAAGGCATCAAGTCCGAGTTCGACGCAGGCGCCGGCTCCAAGAAGGTGTCGCTGGCCGACCTGATCGTGCTGGGCGGGACTGCCGCCGTCGAGAAGGCCGCAAAGGACGCGGGCGTCGACATCGCGGTGCCCTTCACCCCGGGCCGCACCGACGCCACTCAGGAGCAGACCGACGCCGAAAGCTTCGAGCCGCTCGAACCGCTGGCCGACGGCTTCCGCAACTACCTGCGCCAGGACTTCTCGGTCCCGACCGAAGAGCTGCTTCTCGACCGCGCCCAGCTGCTGACGCTGACCGCCCCCGAGATGACGGTGCTGGTGGGCGGCATGCGCGCGCTCGACGCCAACTACGAGGGCTCCAAGGCCGGTGTCTTCACCGACCGTCCGGGCAAGCTCACCAACGACTTCTTCGTCAACCTCATCGACATGGGTGTCGAGTGGAAAGCCGTCGAAGGCGAGCGCAACCTCTTCGAGGGCCGCGACCGGGCGAGCGGTGACGTCAAGTGGACGGCCACGCGCGTCGACCTCGTCTTCGGCTCGAACTCCGAGCTGCGGGCGCTGGCCGAGGTCTATGCCTGCGACGACGCGGGCGAGAAGTTCGTGAAGGACTTCGTGAAGGCCTGGACCAAGGTCATGAACGCCGACCGCTTCGACCTCGCCTGAGGTCGGGCAGGGGGCGGCGCGTGCCGTCCCTGTCTTCATGAGACCGAAACGGCCGCCGGAG
>CAYNKL010000110.1:0-13474 GCA_964397775.1 uncultured Rhodobacterales bacterium
CCGCTCTTGCGCGCCTATTCCATCGCCTCGCCCTCCTGGGACGAAGAGCTGGAGTTCTATTCGATCAAGGTGCAGGACGGCCCGCTGACCTCGCGCCTCCAGCACATCAAGGAAGGCGACGAGATCATCCTGCGCCCCAAGCCCGTCGGCACGCTGGTGCATGACGCGCTGCTGCCCGGCAAGCGCCTGTGGCTTTTCGCGACCGGCACCGGCTTTGCCCCCTTCGCGAGCCTCCTGCGCGAACCGCAGACCTACGAGGACTACGACGAAGTTGTCATAACCCACACCTGCCGCGAGAAGGGTGAACTCGCCTACGGTGCCGCCCTGATCGAAGAGATCAAGAAGGACGAGCTCCTGCACGAACTCATGGGCCCGGATTTCCACGAGAAGATCCGCTACTACCCGACCACCACGCGGGAAGAGAGCCCCAAGATGGGCCGCATCACCGACCTGCTGCGTTCGGGTGAAGTCTTCCGCGACCTCGGGATCGACCCCATCAATCCCGGTACCGACCGCGCCATGATCTGCGGCAACCTGGCCTTCAACCTCGAACTGAAGGCCATGCTGGAAGAGTATGGCCTGGTCGAGGGCGCGAATTCCGATCCGCAGCATTACGTGGTGGAAAAGGCCTTCCTCGACTGAGCTGAGGCCAGATCACCGGAACGAAAAACGCCGCCCCGAGGGGCGGCGTTCTTTATTTTCAGCTTTGGTCCGGATTACTGCGCGCCGAGATCGAGCCGGTCGCGGATCTGTTCCAGAACGGTTTCGAGCAGCGTCGGGTTGTCCTGCGCGCTCTGCATCAAGCCCGTCAGCGCCGACTTGGAGTTGTCGTTGAGGTCGGACTCGGCGATGAAGTCACGCGCCTGATCATAGTCGAAATCTTCGACGGTCAGGAAATCCGGAACGTCGGCCTCTGGCGTGGCGCCTGACACGGCCTGATCGGCGGTTTGCTCGGCTTCCTGGGCCGCGTCCTCGGCGGCTGCCTCGGCGCTTTCGCCAGCCTGTTCGGCCGTTCTCTCGGTGGCCTGCGCTGCCTCGCTGGCGGCTTCCGAGGCTTCTTCGGCGGCATTCTCGGCGGTGGTTTCCGCGGCTTCGGCGGCTTCCGCTGCGGTTTCGGCGGCTTGCTCGCCTGCCTGCTCGGCGGTTTCACCGGCTTCCTGAGCTGCGTCCTCGGCGTTGGCGGCGGTCGTATCTGCTGCCTCGTCGACCTGCTGCATGGCACTGTCGACAGCGCCCGAGACAGCTTCGCGAGCGTCCGCCCCAAGATCGCCGGCGGTGTCGAGCGCGTTGCGCGCGGCGTCCTGCGCGGCGGCTGTGGCAGCCTCGGCTTGCTCGGAGGCGGTGGCGCCGGCTTGACGCGCTGCTTCGATCGCTTCGGCGGCAGCGGCTTGGGCGTCCTGAGACGCGTCGCGGAGCGCCGGCCCGGCATTGTCGAGCGCCTCGGAGGTGGCCGCGGCGGCGTCGTCGAGCGCCTGCTCGGTCGCCTGCATCGCATCTTCGGCCGCGGCGCTCGCGGCGTCGGCCGCGTCTTCGGCGGCGGCTTCCGCGTCTTCCATGGCCGCTTCGGCGTCGTCGGCGGCCGCTTCGGCCTCGGCTTCGACTTCCTCGGACGGCTCGGGGGCCGTTACGGTTTCCTCGGTTGTCTCTGTTTCGACGGCGTCCTCGGTCTGTTGCCGATTGATGGCGAAGTATCCGCCGACAACGACCACGATCACCACGAGGGCCAGTATGAAGTTCCGCATTATGCACTCCTTGAACGTCTTGGAAGGTGCCTCGGGCATTGCCTCCGGCACACCTTTCTGCGCATGTGGTGCGCGAGACGCCGGCAGCAAGGGCTGGTGGGGAACCAGGGCGGTTCCTCGCCCATTTGCTGCTTGAACACGATCCGTCTGAAGACTACTTTGACGGCCCAGAATGCAACGGAACAAAGGACTGAAGCCATAGCTCGCAGACCTCACAACGCGCCGCCGACGCGCGATACCGGCCCCCGCGTCAACGACCGGATCAGGGCCCCCGAAATCCGGCTGATTGGTGCGGAAGGCGAAAACGTCGGCGTTGTCACGCCGGCCCGGGCGATGGAGATGGCCGAACAGGTCGGTCTCGATCTCGTCGAGATCTCGCCCAATGCCACGCCGCCCGTCTGCAAGATCATGGATTTCGGCAAGTTCAAATACGAACAGCAGAAGCGTGAATCCGAGGCCCGGAAGAAGCAGAAGACCATTGAGGTCAAGGAAGTTAAGTTCCGGCCGAACACGGACACGCACGACTACGAAGTCAAGATGCGCAACGTCTTCAAGTTCCTCGAGAACGGCGACAAGGTGAAGGTCACCCTGCGCTTCCGGGGCCGCGAGATGGCGCACCAGGATCTTGGCCGGTCGTTGCTGCAGCGGATCTCCGAAGACGTGAAGGAGATCGGCAAGGTCGAGAACATGCCGAAGATGGAAGGCCGCCAGATGGTCATGATGATCGGGCCGGCCGCCAAGTGAGCGCGCAGGCGGGTCCCGTCAACACGGTCGACTGGGATTCGCGCTTTGATACCGGCGACTACGTCTTCGGGACGGAGCCGTCGGTTTTCCTCACATCGAACCAAGGATTGGTGCCGCGGGGTG
This sequence comes from uncultured Rhodobacterales bacterium, assembly GCA_964397775.1. Classification (GTDB taxonomy): domain Bacteria; phylum Pseudomonadota; class Alphaproteobacteria; order Rhodobacterales; family Rhodobacteraceae; genus Allosediminivita. Next base: position 2,610 of record CAYNKL010000110.1, read on the forward strand.
CACGCGCACTCTGCGTCGCCGACGGCGAGGGCCGCAACGGGACCTGGCTTGCCGCCGCGCGCGGCTGCGAGGTGACCGCTTTCGACCTGTCGCCGAACGCGCTAGGCAAGGCACGGGCGCTTGCCGACAAGGCGGGCGTGACGCTGGATCTTCAGGTGTCGACGATCGAGGACTGGGACTGGTCCCGGACCTATGATCTTGTCGTCGCCATCTTCATCCAGTTCGCGGAGCCGGCCTCTCGCGCGACTCTCTTCGAGAACCTCAAGCGGGCGGTGGCCCCCGGCGGCCGTCTCATGCTGCACGGCTATACGCCCGAGCAGGTGGCGCTTGGCACCGGCGGGCCGCGCGATCCCGATCACATGTACACCGAGGCGCTTTTGCACGAGGCCTTTGGCGACATGGAGATCCTGCGCCTCGGCTCCTACGAGAAAGAGCTTTCGGAAGGGGCCGGGCATTCTGGGCGGTCCGCGCTGATCGACCTCATCGCCGACAAGCCGGCCTGAGGTTTCGCCTCAGGCGCGGCGGACGGTAAGCCGTTCCAACCCGTGAAAATGGTAGAGATCCGCGTAGCGCGGCAGTTCGGCCAGCATGAGGTCGGGGCAGCGTGCCTGCAGAATCGGCAGGGCGATCTGCATTTCGAGCCGGGCCAGAGGGGCGCCAACGCAGAAGTGCAGTCCGCCGCCGAAGCTGGTGTTCTGGGCTTGCTCGCGATGGGGGCAGAAGTCTTCCGGATCGGACCAGACCTGCGGATCGCGGTTGGCGGCGCCAAGCAGCAGAGCGACCTTGTCTCCGCGCCGGAAATCGTGGCCGTAGAGGGTCACGTCCTCGTAGGCGTAGCGCGTGAACATGTGCAGCGGCGGATCGTGGCGCAGGATTTCCTCGACCACCTTCTCGGCGTTCTCGGGTGTGACCTCGTTGCCGGAGCGCAGGAGCGATGTGATCCCGTTGCCCAGCGTGTGCACCGTCGCCTCGTGCCCGGCATTGAGCAGCAGCACGCAGGTGGCGATGAGCTCGTCGGTGGAGAGCTTGTCGCCGGCTTCCTCGGCGGCGATGAGGTCCGAGAGCAGATCCGCGCCGGGTGCGTTGCGGCGGAAGGCGATGTGGTCGCGCAGGTAGGCCGCGAAGTCGGTGGCGGCACGCGCGGCGGCATCCTCGATCGCGCGGTCGCGGCGCGCCTGGTACATGGCGACCATGTCGTTGGACCAGTCGAGGAACTGGCGCGACATGTTCTCGGGCACGCCCAGCAGCCGGCAGATCACGATCACGGGCAGCGGCTGGCAGAAGGCGGGCAGCAGGTCGAAGGCGCCTTGGGAGGGAAAGTCATCGATCAGGGCATGCGTGGCACGGCGGATGTCGGGCTCCAAAGCCTTGATGCGGCGCGAAGTGAAGGCCCGCAGGACGAGCCCGCGCAGGCGGGTGTGCCGCGGCGGCTCGAGTTCGAGCATCGAGTGGTTCTCGATCGCGTAGAAGGGGGCGAGGTGTTCGGGGATCTCGGGCGCCAGTTCCGGCGGAACCTCGCGGCCGAAGCGGCGGTCGCGCAGCAGGGCCTGGACGGCGCGGTGCGAGACGGCGCAGGGCATGCCGTAGTCCTCCCACCAGACGAGATCGCCAGCCGCGCGCATCCTGTCGTAGAAGGGGTAGGGCGCCTGCACGAAGTCGGGGGCGGTGGGGTCTTGTGACATTGACAACATGGTGCATACCAATGCCTTCGGGCGCTTTCCTTGGCAAGGCCGAGGTTGCTAGGATGCGCCATGCGTCGTCTTCCCGTCTCACGCGCGGCCCTTGCCGTGTTCTACCTGCTGGCCGTGGCCCTGGTTTCGGCCGGGGTCTGGACCTACGGGCGCGGGCAGGCGCTGGAGCAGGTGGCGGCACGCGGCGCGGCGGACCTGGCGCTGGCCTCCGACCGGCTGGTGACCCAGCTGACGCGATACCGCGAGACGGCTGTGCTGATGTCCGATCACCCGGTGCTCATGGCGCTTGCGGAGGGCGGTGATCGCGGCGACGCCGAGGCGCTACTACTCGAGACCGTCGACAAGACATCCGCCAGGGCGGCCTATTACGCGGCCCCCGACGGCCAGGTGCTGGCCTCGGTGTCCGGACCGGTCCCGGAAGATCTGGCCGCGCGGCCCTTTTTCCTGCGGGCGCTGGACGGGGCGCTTGGTGCGGCGCGCGACGAAAGCAGCGATCCCGGGGCGCGGAGCTTTTCCTTTGCCGCGCCCAGCTTTGGCCCCGGCGGGCGCGTGCTGGGCGTGCTGGTGGTGGTGGTCGACGTGGCACGGCTGGAGCAGGACTGGCGCGGTGCCTGGCCTACGGTCTGGTTCACCGATGCAGGCGGAGAGGTCTTCATCACCAACCGCTCGGAGATGCTCGGCGCGCAGCGGGTGCCCGAGGGCCTGCGCGAGACCGATGGGACGCTGCACGGGATCACCTCTGATCGTGTGGGCGGGCGCGAGGTCTGGTCCATGGAGTTCGGGCCCTACATCCCAGAGCGCGCGCTTCATCTGACCATGTTGCTGCCGGTGGTGGGGCTGACCGCCGAGGCACTGATCGACACCGCGCCCGCGCGCCGGATCGCCTGGCTGCAGGCGGCGACGATGGCAGCCCTGTGCCTCTTCTTTGGAGCGCTGCTGTTCCTGGCGACCGAGCGGCGGCGCGCGCTGGCCGCGGCGAATGCCGTGCTGGAAGAGCGCGTTCTTGCCCGGACCCGGGATCTGCAGGAGGCCAACGAGGCCCTGCGCCGCGAGGTGGTGGAGCGGCAGGAGGCCGAGGCCGCGCTGAAACGTGCTCAGGGCGAGCTGGTGCAGGCGGGCAAACTGAGCGCGCTGGGGCAGATGTCGGCGGGCATCAGCCATGAGCTGAACCAGCCGCTGATGGCGATCCGGTCCTATGCCGAGAACGGCGTGGCGTTTCTCGACCGTGGCAACACCGAGAAGGCGGAGGAGACGCTGTCGCGCATCGGCGACATGGCGCGGCGTATGGGGCGGATTATCCAGAACCTGCGCGCCTTTGCGCGGCAGGAGAGCGCGCCCGTGGGGCGCGTGGACCTTGTCCAGGTGCTGGCGAGCGCGGTGGAACTGACTGAGGCGCGGCGGCGCGAGATGGGCGTTGCCCTGGAGTACGTGCCGCCGGCGCGGGCGGTCTGGGTCCGCGGTGGCGAGGTGCGGCTGGGGCAGGTCTTCGTCAACCTGATCACCAATGCCAGGGATGCCATGGAGGGGCAGGCGGAGCGCCGCCTGAGGGTCGAGGTGGATGGCGGCGCGCGGCCCGAGGTGCGCGTCGTCGACACCGGCCCAGGGATCGAGGCGCCCGAGCGGATCTTTGATCCCTTCTACACCACGAAGAGCGTGGGGACGGGCGAGGGGCTGGGCCTCGGGCTCTCGATCTCTTACGGGCTGGTGCAGAGTTTCGGTGGCACGATCCGGGGCGCGAATGCGCCGGGCGGCGGGACGGTCTTTGCCGTGGCGCTCGAGCCCTGGCGCGAGGAGGATGCGGCATGAGGCGGCGCTTGTGCCCGCGCCGGGATGGGGGCTCTGCCCCCGCGGCCCGGGGCCGCTCCCCCGGAGTATTCTTGCCAAGAAGAAGGACCGGGATGTCATGAGCGAGAGCGCGGGGCTGCGGCGGGTGCTGTTGGTGGACGACGATGCCGCCGTGCGCGAGGCGCTGGGGCAGACGCTGGAGCTTGCCGATTTCGATCCGCTCACGGCGGGGTCCTTCGTGGAGGCCAAGGATCACATCGGCGAGGGCTTCGCCGGGGTGATCGTGTCGGACATCCGGATGCCGGGGCGCGACGGGTTCCATCTGCTCGACTACGCGCGGGGGCAGGACCCCGAATTGCCGGTGATCCTGCTGACCGGCGAGGGGGACATTCCAATGGCGGTGCGGGCAATGTCGGCCGGCGCCTTCGATTTCCTCGAGAAGCCCTGCGATCCCAAGGACCTGCGCGCGGTGATCGCGCGGGCGCTGGTGACGCGGGGGCTGGTGCTGGAGAACCGGGCGCTGAAGGCGCAGCTTGAATCCGGCGATCCGGCGTCGCGGATGATCTTCGGTGTCTCGGAACAGGCGAATGTCCTGCGCGCGCGGGTGCGCAGCGCGGCGCGTGCCGGCACCGACGTGCTGGTGACCGGCGCGCCGGGCACGGGCATTCCCAAGGTGGCGGAGGTGATCCACCTGAGTTCCGCGCGCGGCAAGGGTCCCTTCGAGAAGCGTGCGGCCGCGGGGCTCGACAGGGCGGGGCTGATGCGTCTGGCGGAAGTCTGCGCGGGCGGCTCCCTGTTTCTCGACGAGATCGGGGCGTTGTCGATGGATGCGCAGATGGCGCTGGTCGATGCGCTGGAGCAGGGTGACATGCGGCTGATCGGGGGATCGGTGCAGGACCTTGCCGCGGCGGTTGAGGCGGGCACTTTGTCGGCCGAGCTCTATTACCGGCTGGAGGTCTGCCAGGTGCGGATCCCGGCGCTGCGGGAGCGGCCCGAGGATATTCCGGTGCTCTTCCGGCACTACGTGGCGCAGGCGGCGGAGCAGACGGGGATCGCGGCGCCGGAGATATCCCCCGATCACCTGGCCTCGCTGATGGCGCAGGACTGGCCGGGCAATGCGCGGTCGCTGATGTCGGCGGCCATGCGGCTGGTCCTGGGGATGCCGGAGGAGGTGGGCGAGGCGCAGGGGCTTGGACTGGCCGAGCAGATGGCCCAGGTGGAGCGATCGCTGCTGATCGCGGCGTTGGGGCGGCAGAACGGGCGGGCGAGCGAGGCGGCCAAGGCGCTGAAGCTGCCGCGCAAGACCTTTTACGACAAGCTGTCGCGCTACGGGATTCGGCCCGAGGACTACCGGCGCTGATCCTGCGCAAGGAATGCACCTTTCCGGAAATGGCGTTTTTTTGGCCGGCGATAGCCCTGTCAGCGCCCGGAACAGGCGGCGGCGGGCCTCGGACCTCGGGCGCCGTGCCAATCGCTGACGTCAATATGGAAAAAGTTCCCGAATTCACGAAAAATTCATCATGTCGCGGGGCGCTGTGCCGCCGCGGGGCCGGACGGCTGCGAGGGAGACTGTCATGAGCGATGCGAGACTTGAGAGCGGAGCCCTGATCTACGGGCTAGACGACAGGCCGGCGCCGCCGGCGGCGGCACTTGCGGCGGTTCAGCATATCCTGGCCTCGATCGTGGGCATCGTGACCCCGACGCTGGTGATCGGGGGCGTGCTGGGACTGGGAGCCGAGATCCCCTACCTGATCGCCATGTCGCTGTTCGTGTCGGGCGTGGCGACCTTCATCCAGTGCCGCCGGATCGGGCCCGTGGGCTCGGGGCTGCTGAGCGTGCAGGGAACGAGTTTTGCCTTCCTGGGGCCGGTCCTTGCGGCGGGCTTCGCTGTGAAGGGCGGAGGCGGCGGACCCGCCGAGATGCTGGAGATGATCTTCGGGCTGTGCCTTGCCGGCTGCCTGGTCGAGATCATCCTGAGCCAGTTCATTGACCGGCTGGGCCGCATCATCACGCCGACGGTGACGGGGATCGTGATCACCGTGATCGGGCTGTCGCTGGTCAAGGTGGGCTTTACCGATTTCGCGGGCGGCGCCAACGCGGGCGAGAGCCTCGGGGCGCCGGTGAACCTGCTGATGGGGGCCGTGGTGGTGGCGGTGATCCTTGTCATGACCTTCATGGGCAGCCCGATGCTGCGGATCTCGGCGATCATGATCGGGCTGATCGTGGGGCTTGTCCTGGCGGTGGTGCTGGGGCAGGTGGATTTCTCGTCGCTGGGGCAGGGGCCGGTGGTGGCGCTGCCGCAACCGCTGCGCTACGGGCTGGATTTCGACATCGGGCTGTTCATCCCGGTGGCCTTCGTCTTTCTCGTGACGGCGATCGAGACCTCGGGCGATCTGACCGCGAATTCGGTGATTGCGGGGCAACCGGTGAAGGGGCCGCTTTATCTGCAGCGCATCAAGGGCGGGATTCTGGCGGACGGGGTGAACTCGGGGCTGGCGGCGCTGTTCAACACGTTCCCCAACACGACCTTTTCGCAGAACAACGGCGTCATCCAGATGACAGGTGTCGCGAGCCGCCACGTGGGGCTCTACATCGCGGGCATCCTCGTGGTTCTGGGCTTCCTGCCGGTGATCGGGCAGGCCTTTCTGCTGATCCCGAAGCCGGTGCTGGGCGGGGCGACGCTGGTGCTGTTCGGGACCATCGCAGTGGCGGGCATCCGCATTCTTGCCACGCAGGAGATCGACCGGAAGAAGGTCTACATCATGGCCGTGAGCTTCGGGCTGGGCCTTGGGGTGACGCTGGTGCCGGAGGCGACGCAGAACCTGCCCGACTTCCTGCGGCAGGTGGTGGCGACGCCGATCACGCTTGCGGGGCTTTCGGCGATCATCCTGTCGCTGGTCATTCCCGAGACCGAGGAGACGGCGACGGTGGTCGAGCGCCCCGAGGTCGAGAAGAGGGGCGGCGCACCCGCCTGAGGCGTCAGTGTCGGCGCGCCGCGGCCCGCGTGAGCGCGTCGACCCTGTCCCGCAGATCAGAGAGCAGCGGTGTCGCGTCGGTGCGGTCGCGCCCGTAGTCGAGGTTCCAGAGATAGTCGAAGCCCGGAACCTGGTTCCCGGCGACGTGCTGCAACATGGTTTCGAGCTTGTCGAAGCCCTTGGCGAGGCGGGCTTCGGGCGTCTCGCCGGCCTCGTATTCCTCCCACAGGTCGCGGATGGCTGCGCGCAGGTCGTCGGGCAGGGCGGCCGTGAGGGTGGCGACATCGGCGCGTTCGCGGTCCGTCTTGCCGTCGTCTGAGGTCTGTTCGGTCGCGGGGACGTCGCCTGAGATCGCCTCGCCGAGGTCGTGGACGAGGCAGAGGCGCATCAGCTTGAGCACGTCGATGCCGTCCAGTTCGGGTTCGAGCAGGAGCACCAGCAGGCAGAGCGACCAGCTGTGTTCGGCCACGCTTTCGGTTCGTCCCTCGCGGGTGCGTGCCGAGCGCAGCGTATCCTTGAGGGCGCCGGCCTCCTGCAGAAAGGCGAGGATGCGGTCGTGGCGGTGCGGTGTCTCCATCTCGTGAGATTGCGTGATGATGCCGGGATTCGCCAGCGGCGCATTTGTGCGGATTTTCGCACCGTTGGCGCAAACAACTGTGCGGTAAATCGCACAAGACCCCGGGACGGAAAGAGCGTCTAGTTTCAGGATTTGTCGTAAAGACTTGTTATATAATGTTTTTGATAGTTCGTCTTCCATCGGCAACATGCCGCTTGATTGGATTCGTCGGTGCCGCTTCTGTGAGCGCCAGACCGGCTCTGGAGGATGAGCCGGCCCACCGACCAGACATCCAAGGGAGGATTCCATGAAGACACTTCTTCTGACGGCCGCGACGGCGACCGCTCTGACGCTGGGCGCAGGCGCGGCCTTCGCCGACTGCGACGAAGGCGAGATGGTCATCAAGTTCAGCCATGTGACCAACACCGACCGCCACCCCAAGGGCATCGCGGCCTCGCTTCTGCAGGAGCGCGTCAACGAGGAGATGGACGGGACCGCCTGCATGGAGGTCTACCCGAACTCCACGCTCTACAACGACGACCAGGTGCTTGAGGCGATGCTGCAGGGCGACGTGCAGATGGCGGCGCCGTCTCTGTCGAAGTTCGAGCAGTTCACCAAGGTTTTCCGCATCTTCGACCTGCCCTTCATGTTCACCAACATCGAGGCGGTCGATGCCTTCCAGGCCTCCGATACCGGCCAGGAGATGCTCGAGAGCATGGCGCGCCGCGGGCTGCTGGGCCTGGGCTTCTGGCACAACGGCATGAAGCAGATGTCGGCCAACAAGCCGCTGATCGAGCCGTCGGATGCCGAGGGGCTGAAGTTCCGCGTGCAGGCGTCTGAAGTGCTCAAGGCGCAGATGTCGGCCATGGGCGCGAGCCCGCAGCCGATGGCCTTTTCCGAGGTCTACGGCGCGCTGCAGACCGGCGTTGTCGACGGGCAGGAGAACACCTGGTCGAACATCTACGGCCAGAAGTTCTTCGAGGTGCAGGACGGCATCACCGAGACCAACCATGGTGTGCTCGACTACCTTGTCGTGACCAACGTCGATTGGTGGGACGGCCTGGACGAGGACGTGCGCGAGCAGCTCTCGACCATCCTTGCCGAGGTCACCGAGACCCGGAACACCGAGAGCTACAACGTGAACCAGGAGGCCAAGCAGGCGATCATCGACGCCGGCGGCACGGTGCGCGAGCTTGACGCGTCGCAGCGCGAGGCCTGGGTCGAGGCGATGAAGCCGGTCTGGGAGCAGTTCGTCGAGGACGTGGGCCAGGAGAACATCGACGCGGCCCAGGAGATCAACGCGCAGGTTTCGGGCTCGTAAACGCGGATCTCCTGCGCCGGTGCCGGTCCGCCCTTTCAAGCGGCGGACCGGTCGCCCGTTGTCGGGCAATCATCAGGCGAAGATCAGCATATCCCCACTCAGGTCAACGGCGGTTGCAGCGTGCAGTGTCAGCGTCGCGTCATCTATCGTGAAAACAAGGCCGTCGGAGGTTTCCTCGCCCAGGGCGAGGAAGCTTTCGGCGTCCAGATCCGTACCGGTCACGAGCAGCCGGTCGGCGTCGACATCGCTGATGTTGAAATCGGCGATGCAGGTGTCGCCCGCCAGCGTGACATCGAAGACAAAGACGTCGTCGCCCAGGCCGCCGCTGAGCAGGTCGGTGCCGCCGCCGCCCGACAGAAGGTCGTTGCCTTCGGCGCCGATAAGCACATCGTCCCCGGCGGCCCCGGTCAGCGTGTCGTCCCCCATACCCCCGACAAGGCGCGCGCCGCCTTGCGAGGCGCTCAGCATGTCGTCGCCGCCAAGGCCGAAGACAAGTTTGCCGGACAGCGTGTCATCGCCTTCGCTGCCCTGCGTCGCGGTCGTGAAGGTGATATCGCGGTCCCAGCGTTCGAAAAGGCCGCTCCAGGTGAGGTCTTCGAGACCGCCGTCGGCGATCGCGTAGCTGCGATCCTGGCCAAAGATGCCGTCGTCAAGGAAGGTCACCTCTTCGATGCCAGAGGCGATCACGGAGCTTCCGTTCGCCGACAGGAAGGCGAGCGTTCCGTCGTCCAGTGCCAAGACATCCCAGCTCTTCCGGCCGCCCGCGAGTTCGAGCGTGTCGTGCCCGCTGCCGCCCTCGACCCTGTCGGCTCCGGTGCCGACCTGAATCCTGTCGTCCCCGGCGCCGCCGTCGATGTAGTCGTTGCCCTGGTTGCCGCGCAGCAGATCGTCGTAGGCCGTCCCGATGATAATGGCCGAGTCGCCGACATGGCCATGCCGGTCAGAGGGTTTTTCGAGGTCCTCGACCCAGGTGTTGCCCCGCAGGTTGGCCGAAAGGCTGGAGACGATCACCAGACTGTCACGCTGGGTTTCGTCGTAGAAGGCGGACGCGGAGATCCGCTCGACCGTATCGGAAAACACGCCCTGGATGTGAGCGGACCAGCCGCCCGGAATGTTGTAGAGCGCGAAGGGCAGGTAGGGCCAGGCGTCGAGCTGATAGTCGTCGCTGAACAGGACCAGGTTGTCGGTGCTGCTTTCCAGGCTGAAGTCCTGCCCTACGAGACCGGGAGCGTTGTCCACCGCCTCGCCAAAGCTGTCGGCATTGCCCGAAGCGCGGTGCACGATATCGTTTTCGAAGCCGATGTTCAGCACCCGGTCATTTTCTTCATAGGTCACGGGCACGGCATGGCCGATGTAGGTGCTTTCGGCAAAGAAGCCGCCGGCCAGCGTGTCCGCATATTCGGCCATGATGTTGGTGTAGCCCGCCCCCAGCGAATATCCGGTGACAAGAACGTCCTGCGCCGCAATGCCGTTTGCCTGCGCGTAGTCGCGCACCCGCGCCAGCAGGGGCTCCATGTTGGGGGCGAGCTCGCCGGAGTTGATCTGGGTGTAGTCGGGAATATCAACGGGCGAATTGGTGCCGACGAAGGTCACCGAGAGGCGGGTGATCGTGCCGCTGGCGTCGCGCTCCTCCAGGATTTGAAGCTGGGGGCCGGAATACGTGTCATCTGTGATGGGGCTCTCGATGGTGTAGTATCCGTCAAAGTCCTGCGAGCTCTCGTCAAGGCCAAGCGCGTCGGGCGCCACCTTGGACCAGTTTTCGGGCAGGGATACGTCGATGTCGTTCGCCGCCGCGCCTTCGGGCAGGATGTCCCCGACGGTGTTGACGACACCTTCGACATCGATGCCGAAGATCTTGTCGAGCTGCTGCGAGCTTGCAAGCGCGAAGGTCGTGCGCGCAAGCTCTGCGGATTTCGCGGATCCGTAGTCGCGATAGTCAAACATGCCCATGGCTACTCTCCTCCCAGAGAACAAAGTTTCGAGGCTGCATCTCCTCCGAACAGCCCTTGGGGTAGCGTAACGCGCTGCGACGGCGCGACGCATAATTACGCTGCGTCTCTTTTATTGGCAATAATATTAGGAATGGGCCGAAGCCTGAGCCGGCGGTTTCACGTGTCCGGCACGGCAGGCCCAACGGGAGGAGGTCACAATGCCCCGTACTGAACCGTCCCACACGGGCGGCATGCATCGTTTCATCGACGAGCTGGAGGAAACGGTCATCGCCGTTATCCTCGGGGCGATGACGATCATCACCTTCATCAACGTGGTGCTGCGCTACGGTTTTAACACCGGGCTGATCTGGGGGCTCGAGGCGGTGTCGTTCCTCTTTGCCTGGCTGGTGCTTTTCGGGGTGAGCTACGCGGTCAAGAAGACCGCCAACCTCGGCGTGGACGCGGTGCTCAACATCGTGCCGCAGGGCACGCGGCGGGTGCTGTCGCTGATCGCGGCGGCTGTCTGCGTGGCCTATGCCTTCCTGCTGCTGAAGGGCGCCTGGGACTACTGGGCCAACTTCGCCAACCTGCCGCAGACCACGGGCC
>CAYNKL010000111.1:0-13334 GCA_964397775.1 uncultured Rhodobacterales bacterium
TCTCGGACGTGGTCATGCCCGATGGCAACGGGCTCGAGATGCTGCCCAAGATCCAGCAGGATCGGCCCGATCTGCCTGTGATTGTCATCTCGGCACAGAACACCATCATGACGGCGATCCAGGCGGCCGAGGCCGAGGCCTACGACTACCTGCCCAAGCCCTTCGATCTGCCGGATCTGATGAAGCGGACGGCGCGTGCGCTGGAGAACCGCAATCGGGCGCCCAAGCGCGACGAGGCGGTGATCGGCGCCGATGCGCCGGACGAACTGCCGCTGGTGGGCAAGACGCCGGCGATGCAGGCGCTTTACCGGCTTGTGGCCAAGGTCATGAACACCGATCTGCCGGTGCTGATCACCGGCGAGAGCGGGACCGGCAAGAGCCTGATCGCCCGGGCGATCCACGATTTTTCCGACCGGCGGACGCTGCCCTTCGTGGCGGTGACCGGATCGGAGCTGGCCGAGCTGGAAGGGCCGGCCAAGATCCTTGCGCGGGTCAAGGGCGGCACGCTGCTGATCGACGAGGTGGCCGACATCGAGGACGAGGTGCAGGCGCGCATCGTGCGGATGATCGACCAGCCGGGCGAACACAACCCGCGGTTCATGGCGACTTCGCAGGGGGATCTGTCGCAGTTGATGGACGACGGGCGCGTGCGGCAGGACCTGTTCTATCGCCTGTCGGGCGCGTCGATTGCTGTGCCCTCGCTGCGCGAGCGGGTCGAGGACATCTCGCTTCTGACTGATCACTTCCTGGCGCGCGCCGAGCGCGAGGGCGCGCCCAAGCGCTGGCTTTCCGAGGAATCCGCCGAGCTTTTCCGTGCCTACAGCTGGCCGGGCAACGTCCGTCAGCTCGAGAACGCGGTACGGCGCCTGAGCCTGACCAGCCGCGCCGAGCAGATTTCGCGCAGCGAGGTCGAGGCGGTGCTGGGCAACCAGCCCGAGACCGGGCCGATCCTGCGCGGTGGCGACAGCGAGAAGCTCGGCCAGAGCGTGGCACGTCACCTGCGGCGGTATTTCGATCTGCACGGGCAGATGCTGCCTCCGCCGGGGCTCTATGGGCGCATCATCCGCGAGGTCGAGGCGCCCCTGATCGAGATCGCGCTTGAGGCCACTGGGGGAAACCAGGCGAAATGCGCCGATCTGCTGGGAATCAACCGAAATACGTTGCGGAAGAAGATCAACGATCTCGATATTCGCGTGACAAGGCGTCGTAAGTTGATGTAAAACCGCCACAGAACTGTGGCCGCCCGGAGACTCCGGGGCAAAGAAGCCACGATATTTGGCGGTTCGCTGCCTGGGGCAGCACATCATGGCGAGGTAGTCTGTGGCCACGCGGGCACGGATCAGCACTTTGGCCCGCACGGGCCGGTTCATGCGACGGAGATCGGTTTCCAACGCCGTCACGTTCGGTCTCGTACTGCTTGGACCTCTCCTTGCCGTTCTGACTTTCTTTGTCCTCGGGCCGCTGGACGGGTCCACGGGTCAGCAGCTGAGCCTGCGGCTCGTCCTGCTGGCGGACCTCGTCTACGTGCTGCTGCTCGCGGCGCTGGTTCTGGCGCGGGTCGCGCGGATGATCGCCGCGCGGAGGGCGCGGTCGGCGGGGTCGCGGTTGCACCTTCGGCTGACGGCGGCCTTTGCCATGATGGCTCTGCTGCCCACGGTGACCGTGGCCGTCTTTGCCGTTCTGACCATCAACATCGGTCTCGAAACCTGGTTTTCGAGCCGCGTGCAGAACGTGGTGGGGGCCTCGCTGGCGGCAGCGGAGGCCTACAAGGAAGAGCAGACCGAGGGGCTGGAGCAGGATGCGCGGGCGCTTGCGGCCTTCATCGACGCCGGCCGCCGCGCCAATTTCGTCATGGGCGACGGCGAGCTTCGGCAGGTGCTGGGGCAGGGGCAGAGCCAGATCCAGCGGGGTCTTCGCGAGGCCTATGTCATTGACGGCGCAGGCGAGATCCGCGCGCGGGGCGAGCGGTCGTACCTCTTCGATTTCGAGCGCCCCTCGCAGGCGGCCTTTACCGTGGCCGAGGAAGCCGGTCTTGCGCTGGTCGAGGACTGGCGCAACGACGAGTACCGCGCGCTGGTGCCTCTGGAGGCCTTCGTCGACCGATATCTATATGTAAGCCGGGCCGTCGACGGCGGCTTGCTGATGCTGCTGGACGAGACGCAGGAGACGGCGCGCTTCTATCAGCAACAGGAGAGCGAGCGCGGCCGGCGGCTGTTCGATTTCGCGCTTCTGTATCTTGGCTTTGCGGTGCTGCTGATCCTTGCCGCCACCTGGGCGGGGCTCTGGTTCGCCGAACGGCTGTCGCGGCCCGTGGGCCGTCTGACCGGCGCGGCGCAGCGTGTCGGGGCAGGGGATCTCGACGTGCATGTGCGCGAGGAAGAGGGCGACGATGAGATCTCGATGCTCGGGCGCTACTTCAACCAGATGACGCAACAGCTCAAGGTCCAGCGCGAGACACTGCTGGAAAATACCCGCCAGATCGAGCGCCGGCAGCGCCTGTTCGACTCGGTGCTGAGCTCGGTGACCTCAGGCGTTGTCGGGCTTGATGCCGAGGGGCGCGTGACTTTCGTGAACCGCTCGGCCGAGCGGCTGCTGGGCTGGGACGAGACGCGCAAGGCCGTGCACCTGTCGGTGGCCGTCCCCGAGTTCGGGGCGCTGTTCGAGCGGCTTCACCAGGATGGCCGCGAGACCGGACAGGAAGAGGTGAAGGTGAGCCGGGACGGGCGGCTGGAGCACCTGCTTGTGCGCATGTCCACGCGGCGGCGCGGGGATGGCAGCCTCGAAGGTTACGTGGTGGCCTTCGATGACGTGACCGAGCTGGTGAACACGCAGCGCATGGCGGCCTGGGGCGACGTGGCGCGGCGCATCGCGCATGAGATCAAGAACCCGCTGACGCCGATCAAGCTGTCGGCCGAGCGCATCCAGCGCAAGTTCGCAGGCCGCCTGGACGAGGCCGAGACCGAGCAGATCGGCAACCTCACGGGGCGCATCGTGCGCCAGACCGAGGACCTGCGGCGCATCGTCGACGAGTTTTCCAAGTTCGCGCGGATGCCCGAGCCCGAGCGGCGGCCCGAGGATATCGCCGACCTGCTGCGCGGCGCGGTGCTGCTTCAGGAAGCGGGTCAGCCCGAGGTGGATTTCGACTGCACGATCGCGCCGGGCCGCTACGATGCCGAGCTCGATGCGACGATGATCGGGCAGGCGCTGACCAATCTCATCAAGAACGCGGGCGAGGCGATCGAGAGCCTCAGGGAAAAGACCCCGCCCGAGGGCTACACACCGGCGATCCATTTGACAGCGGAGGTCGAGGGCGGCTGGGCGCTGATCCGCATCATGGACAACGGTATCGGCCTGCCCGAGGACCGCGCGCGGCTGTTCGAGCCTTACGTGACCACGCGCGACAAGGGCACGGGCCTTGGCCTGCCCATCGTGAAGAAGATCATCGAGGAGCATGGCGGCACCCTCACGCTTGAGGATGCACCCGCCTTCGAGGAGGGCGCCCACCGCGGCGCCATGGCGGAAGTGCGCCTGCCGCTGGCCGCGGATGCCGGCCGTGCGGAAGATGCGCAGCACACGGAATTGGCTTGAACGGATATAAGAAAGGGGCAGACAGATGGGCGATATTCTGATTGTCGACGACGAACGCGACATCCGGGAGCTGATCGGGGATATCCTCGAGGACGAGGGCTTTACCACGCGACTGGCCGGCACCTCGGACGAGGCCATGGCACAGATCAACGGAGAGCCGCCGGCGCTTCTGATCCTCGATATCTGGCTGAAGGACAGCCAGATGGACGGCATCGACATCCTCAAGAGCGTCAAGCGCGACAATCCCGACATTCCGGTCGTCATCATCTCGGGACACGGCAATATCGAGATCGCCGTGGCGGCGATCAAGCAGGGCGCCTACGACTTCATCGAGAAACCCTTCAACATCGACCAGCTTCTGGTTGTGATCCGTCGGGCGATGGAGACCTCGCGGCTGCGGCACGAGAACCTTCAGCTCAAGCGCGGTGAGAGCAAGGCCGCCGAAATGATCGGCGAGAGCCCGGCCTTCCGCACCCTGCAGGGGCAGCTTGAAAAGGTGACCCGGTCCAACGGGCGGGTGATGCTGAGCGGGCCCGCGGGCAGCGGCAAGGAGGTGGCGGCGCGGTTCATCCACGCGCAGTCCGCCCGGGCCAATGCGCCCTTCGTGACGGTCAACTGCGCGGGCGTCGCGCCGGACAACATGGAGGCGGTGCTTTTCGGGCGCGAGACCTCTAAGCGCGGGGTGGAGCCGGGGCTGCTGGAACAGGCGCACGGCGGGGTGATCTTCTTTGACGAAGTCGCCGACATGCCGTTGGGCACACAGTCCAAGATCCTGCGGGTGCTGGTCGACCAGTCCTTCGTGCGTGTGGGCGGTTCCGACAAGGTGCGCGTGGACCTGCGCGTGATCTCGTCGACCAACCGCGACCTGAAGGCCGAGATCCAGGCCGGGCGCTTCCGCGAGGAACTGTACCATCGGCTGAACGTGGTGCCGATCGCGGTGCCGAGCCTTGAGGAGCGGCGCGAGGACATCCCGGTGCTGGCGCGCTACTTCATCGACGCCTGCCATCGCGACCAGGGCCTGCCGCAGCGCGACCTGAGCGACGAGGCCGTGGCGCTGATGCAGACCATGATCTGGCCGGGCAACGTCCGCCAGCTCAAGAACATGGTGGAACGGCTGCTGATCCTGGGCGAGAGCACGGGCGTCATCGAGGCGCGCGAGCTGCCCCAGGAAAGCCCGGGGGGCGACGATGCCGAGGGGCGCGTGGTGCTTTCGGGCACGCTGGCGACCCTGCCACTGCGCGAGGCGCGCGAGGCCTTCGAGCGGGAATATCTGCTCACGCAGATCAACCGCTTCGGCGGGAACATCTCGCGCACGGCCTCTTTCGTGGGCATGGAGCGCTCGGCGCTGCACCGCAAGCTCAAGTCGCTGGGCGTGGTCACCAGCGCCAAGGCGGGCTCGCGCGTGGCGCGGATGGAGGACGACGAGGTGCAGCAGGTCTCGTGATCCGGGCAGCATGGCAACTTGGTCTGCCGTCACGCAGCGCGTTGACGCCCCGGTTCCCGCGTGCCATGCCGGTCTGCGGCTCTGGCTTCGGGGATGAGGCATGAAGGTTGTCATTTGCGGTGCAGGGCAGGTCGGCTGGCAGATTGCCCGCCACCTTGCCGGCGAACGCAACGATGTCACGGTGGTGGACAACAATCCCGAACTGGTGCGCCGGGCGACGGATACGCTCGACGTGCAGGGGATTGCGGGGTTCGCCTCCTATCCGGACGTGCTTGACCGTGCCGGTGCGCGCGACGCGGACATGATCATCGCGGCGACGCATTCGGACGAGGTCAACATGGTCACCTGCCAGGTGGCCCATTCGGTCTTTGCCGTGCCCCGCAAGATTGCGCGCCTTCGGTCGCAGAGCTACCTCGACGCGATCTACTCGGATCTCTATCGCCGCGATCACATGCCCATCGACGTGGTGATCTCGCCCGAGAAAGAGGTCGCCGCGGCGGCGCTGCAGCGGCTTTCGGCGCCGGCGGCTTTTGACACCGAAAGTTTCCTTGATGATCAGGCACAGCTGATGGGCCTGACGATCGACGACGACTGTCCGATCGTGAACACGCCGCTGCGGCAGCTTACGGATCTCTTTTCGACGCTGCGGTCGGTCGTGGTGGGCATCCGTCGCGAGGGCACGCTCTTTGCGCCTGAGGCCGGCGACCAGCTTTTCGCGGGCGATGCCTGCTACATCGTGGTGCACAACGACGACGCGCGCCGCGCGCTCGAGATCTTCGGCAAGTCGGTGCGCAAGCAGGAGCGCGCGGTGATCATCGGCGGCGGCAACGTCGGCCTGGCCGTGGCGCAGGCGCTCGAGAACGGGCCGACCCGCGTCCGCACCAAGGTGATCGAGCGCAGCCGCAAATGTGCCGAGCACGCGGCCGAGGTGCTGGAGCGGACCATCGTCCTGCATGGCGACGGTCTGGATGCGGGGCTGCTGAACGAGGCGGGCATTTCGCGGGCCGACGCGGCGCTCTGCGTGACGGACGACGACAAGACAAACATGCTGTCGGCGGTGCGCGCCAAGGCGGCGGGCTGTCCCATGGCCATCGCGCTGATCAACGACCCCACCCTGGTGCCGCTGATGGAGCCGCTGGGCATCGACGCCTACATCAATCCGCGCGCCACCACGGTGAGCTCGATCCTGCGGCACATCCGCCACGGGCGGGTGAGCGCGGTCTATTCCATCGGCGATGCCGAGGCCGAGGTGATCGAGGCCGAGGTTCTGTCGACCTCGCCCATGGCGGGGCAGAGCATCCGCGAGATCGATTTCCCGGAAGGGGTGCTGATCGGCGCCGTCCGCAAGGGCGACAAGGTGCTGAAACCCACCGGCGGCCTGCGGATCGAGGATGGCGACCGGGTGCTGATCTTCGCGCTGTCGGGCGACGTGCCCGAAGTGGAGCGCCTGCTCCAGGTCTCGATCGACTTCTTCTGATATGGCCCTGCTGCTTCGACTGCCGCTGATACTGGTCCTCACGGGGCTCTTCAGCCTGTCGATGATGGTGCCGGCGCTGGTGGCGTTGCGGCTGGAGGAATTCCACGACGCGCGCAGCTTTTTCTACTCAGGCATCCTGGGGCTCCTGATCACCGGTTTCGTCGGCCTCGCGCTGGGGGGGCAGGTGCACAATCGGCGCGTGCTTCGGCAACTCGTGGCGCTGATGGCGGCCTTCGCGTTCCTGCCACTTATGCTGGCGGTGCCCTTCTACGAATCCGTGCGCAACACGAGCTTTATCTCCGCCTACTTCGAGATGGTCTCGTGCTTGACGACGACCGGCGCGACGCTGTTCGAGCCCGGGCGCCTGTCGGTGGCCGAGCACCTCTGGCGGGCGCAGGTGGGGTGGCTTGGCGGGCTGATCATGTGGATCGCCGCGGCGGCGATCCTTGCGCCGCTGACGCTGGGCGGCTTCGAGGTGACCGCGCGCGGCGAACCGGGACAGCCGCCGGAACCCGGCGCGGCGCGGCGCGACCAGACCGATCCGGCGGGGCGCCTGCTGCGCAGCACGCGCGAGCTGATGCCCGTCTACTGCGGGCTTACGCTGATCGCGGCAGTGCTGCTGCTGGTGGCAGGCGATCCGCCGCTCGTCGCGGTGAGCCACGCGATGTCGGTCATGGCGACCTCGGGCATCTCGCCGATTTCGGGGCCGCAGGGCGCGCCCGCCGGGTTTGCCGGGGAAATCGTGATCTTCTGTTTCTTCATCTTTGCGCTGTCGCGGCTGACCTTCTCGGGCGACACCTCGGTTATGGGGCGCAAGGGGCTCTGGCGTGATCCAGAATTCCGTCTTGCGCTCCTGCTCGTGGCCGCAGTGCCGCTGGTGCTGTTCCTGCGGCATTGGTCGGCGGCCTTCGACGTGGGCGAGCAGGAGAACTTCCTCGCGGCGCTGCACGCGCTCTGGGGATCGCTGTTCACGACGCTGAGCTACCTGACCACGACGGGCTTTGTCAGCGCGGACTGGGAAGCGGCACAGGGCTGGTCGGGGCTTTCGACACAGGGCCTGATTCTCATGGGGCTCGCGATTCTCGGCGGCGGTGTGGCGACCACCGCAGGCGGGGTGAAGCTTCTGCGGGTCTACGCCCTCTACGCCAGCGGTGTGCGCGAACTCGAACGGCTCATCCATCCCCATTCCGTCGGGCGGACGGGCCTCATCAGCCGGCGGGTGCGTCGCGAGGGGTCCTTCATCGCCTGGGTCTTCTTCATGCTGTTCGCGGTCTCGATCGCAGTGCTGAACATGGGGCTCGGTCTGCTTGGCATCCGGTTCGAGCCCTCGATGGTCATGACCATCGCCACGCTCACCAACACGGGGCCGCTCATGACGATGGCGAGCGATCAGGCGATCAACCTTATCGCGATCGCGCCAGGGGCGAAAATCCTGCTCTGCCTCGCCATGGTGCTGGGTCGGCTGGAGCTGTTGGCAATCATCGTCATGCTCAACCCCGAAATATGGCGTGATTGATCTGCATCGGACGCCGATGCGCCGAAAAACCGGTGGAAATTGCTGGAAGTCCGCTTATGCGCAATACATACTGGCGGCAGAACGAGGGCGCACCGCTATAAGGGCGCGAGGCAAGAACAAAAGGCAAGTCAATGGCTTCGGACAGACAAAACCTGCAGGATGCGTTTCTCAATCACGTCCGCAAGACAAAGGTCCCGGTCACGGTCTTTCTCATCAACGGGGTGAAATTGCAGGGCGTCATTACCTGGTTTGACAACTTCTGCGTGCTGCTGCGCCGGGACGGTCAGTCCCAGCTGGTCTACAAGCACGCGATCTCGACCATAATGCCCAGCCAGCCGATCAACCTCTATGACGGTGACGAGGGGTCTTGAGGGAACACGCTCCAACCCTGACCCGGGCCTGGGTCCTTCATCCCGATATCAAGTCCGACCCGGCCCGCCGCGATGCGAAGATGGCGCTGGACGAGGCGGTTTCGCTTGCGCAGGCGCTGCCCGATCTCGAGGTGGCGGGGCAGGAGGTCGTCCCCCTGCCGCGTCCGCACGCGGGCATGCTGTTCGGCTCGGGCAAGATCGAGGAACTGAAGCAGCGTATCGAGGCCGCCGAGGTGGACCTCGTGCTTGTCGACGGGCCGGTGACGCCCGTGCAGCAGCGCAACCTGGAGAAAGCCTGGAAGGTCAAGCTGCTCGACCGGACCGGGCTGATCCTCGAGATCTTCTCGGATCGTGCGGCCACCCGTGAGGGCGTGCTGCAGGTCGAGATGGCGCACCTTACCTACCAGCGCACGCGACTCGTGCGGGCCTGGACGCACCTCGAACGCCAGCGTGGCGGGCTTGGCTTCGTCGGCGGCCCGGGCGAGACCCAAATCGAGGCGGACCGGCGTGCCATCGACGAGCAACTTGTGCGGCTGCGGCGGCAGATGGAGAAGGTGGTCCGGACCCGCGACCTGCACCGCAAGGCGCGCGCCAAGGTGCCCTATCCGATCATCGCGCTGGTGGGCTACACCAACGCGGGCAAGTCGACGCTGTTCAACCGGCTGACGGGTGCGGACGTGATGGCGCAGGACATGCTCTTTGCGACGCTCGACCCGACCATGAGGGCTGTGCAGCTTCGCACGGGCGCCGATGTGATCCTGTCGGACACGGTGGGCTTCATTTCCGACCTGCCGACCGAACTGGTTGCCGCCTTCCGCGCGACGCTGGAAGAGGTGCTCGAGGCGGACGTGATCGTTCATGTGCGCGACATCTCGCACCCCGAGACGGGCGCGCAGGCCGCCGACGTGCAGGCCATCCTGGACAGCCTCGGTGTGACCGAGGAGACGCCGCAGGTGGAGCTCTGGAACAAGATCGACCAGTTGCCGCAAGAGGCACTGCAGGCCGCACAGGCGCGGGCCGCGCGCGATCCGGGCATCTTCGCAGTCTCGGCCCTGACGGGCGAGGGGCTGGACGATTTCCTCGAGGCGGTGACCGCTGCACTTGGCGCGGAGCGTCGGCGCGAAGAGGTGACGCTTGGCTTCGATGAGGGGCGGCGGCGCGCCTGGCTTTTCGAGAAGGGGCTCGTTGAGGAAGAGGCCCAGACCGAAGAGGGTTTCCGCCTCACGCTGAACTGGTCCGCCAGCGACAAGGCGCGGTTCGAGACTCTCTAACGAGCTTAGCCTGATACATTCAGAGTGCCCGGCAGAGCTTTGATATTTAACGCGAACCGCAGCGCGCGGTTCGCACTGGATGAGGTCTCCCCATGACACCCGCCGCCCGCGTTCAGGCCGCTTCCCAGATCATCGAACAGATCGCCGGAGGGATGGCGGCCGAAAAGGCGCTGACCAACTGGGCGAGGGGCGCGCGCTACGCGGGCTCGAAGGACCGTGCCGCGGTGCGGGATCACGTCTTTGATGCCCTGCGCCGCTGGCGCAGCAGCGCGGTGCTTGGCGGTGGCGAGAGCGGCCGGCTGAGGATGCTGGGCCTGCTTCGGGCGCTCGGACCTGCGCCCGCCGAGGTCTTTACCGGCGGGCCGCACGGCCCCGCGCCGCTGACCGAGGAAGAAGCCGCGGGTGGGGCGGAGCCGGAGGGTGCAGCTGCGCTCGATCTGCCGGAGTGGCTTTGGGAACGGCTTAGCGAGAGCCAGGGAGAGGCTGCGGCAGATGTGGCCATGTCGCTCCGTGACAGGGCCGAAGTATTTCTGCGGATCAATGCGTTGAAAGCCGATGCTGATGTGGCGCTAGAGGTTCTGGAAGCCGACGGCATCAGCGCCGAGCGGCATTCGGGAGCCGCCGGCGCGCTGCGCGTGACCCAGGGCGCGCGCAAGATCGCGCGGTCTCGTGCCTACCTCGACGGTCTCGTGGAACTGCAGGACGCCTCGAGCCAGGCGGTGGTGGAAGCCTTGCCGCTGGAGGCCGGGCAGCGGGTGCTTGACTATTGCGCGGGCGGCGGTGGCAAGACCCTTGCGCTGGCTGCGCGGCTTGGGGGCGGGCCGGTGCTGGCACATGATGCCAACCCCCGCCGCATGTCGGATTTGCCGGCGCGGGCAGAGCGCGCCGGAGCCACGGTCGAGATCGTCTCGACACCCTCCGGCCCGCACGATCTTGTCCTTTGCGATGCGCCTTGTTCGGGAAGTGGCGCCTGGCGCCGAAGCCCCGAGGGCAAGTGGCGGCTGCGGCCCGGCGACCTCGAACGGCTGGCGCAGACACAGGGCGAGATCCTCGATACGGCAGCGGGCCTCGTCGCGCCGGGAGGCGTGCTCGCCTATGTGACCTGCTCGGTCCTTGCGCAGGAGAACGGACAGGTGGTCGATGCCTTCCTCGCCCGTCACCCCGAGTTCGAGATGGAGAAGGTTCGCGAGTACCGGCCGGGCCCGGACGGAGACGGTTTCTTTCTGGCTGTCCTGCGACAGGCTGGACAGGGTGGTCGGGACCCGTCACAATCATAGGGTGTTTTGTTTGTGTGCGAGTAATTAGCGGAGTCTTAACCACGAATTAAGGTCAGCCCCTTCCAATGCAGGGAGGCGAGTCGTGAGCGTAGGAGAGGCCTGAGGTGATGCCGACGGAGGATGTCGTGCCGGACGGTCGCGCAGAGGCTGGAACCGGTCAGCTGCGCTACGGTCTGGGCCTCGTGGTTGTCGCAATTGCCTGCCTCGGGCTTGCCGCGGCACCCGTTCCCGGGCTTTTCCAGCTTGCGATTTTTGCCGCCGGTGGCGTTTTTCTGGCGCTTGGTCTCGTCTGGCTCGGGGCCCTTCTCTGGCAGGAACGGCGCGGACGGCGGATGGAACGTTATCTTGCGGACCTGGTTGAGAGCGATCCCACATGTGCTGTGCTTTGCGACCGGACCCATCGCGTCCGGGCGACCAGCACCGTCGCCACCGACTGTCTCAGCGCAAGACGCGGAGCCTCCTTTCCGGTGATCATGCAGGACGTCTTTGCCGGGGCGGAGGACGCAATGCGACGGATCGAGCAGGGGGCAAAGGTCTCCGGCGCTGCCTCCGAAGAGCTACCCTACCGTTCCGGAAAGTGCAGCATCCGGCTGCGCCGTCTTCCTGGCGGGTGGTCGCTGTGGCGGCTCGTGATGCTCGATCAGGCTGACCGTGATGTTCCGGTGGTCCGCGTCGGGCCCGGCGACGAGATCCTGTCGATGAACGCCCGCGCGCGCGCCCTGTTCGGGCGCGAAGCCGCGGAGTTGAGCACTCTTGTCGCGGACCTGCCGGTTGCGTCCGGCAAAGTGCACCGGATGCAAAGAGATCCGGAACGCAAGCTGCAGGTTATGCGCAGCGCCGCCGAAGACGGTGGCGCCGAGCTTGTCTTTACCGAGGTGGAGACAGCCGGATGCGATGATCCGGTCGGAAGCTTCGAGACGCTGCCGGTGCCGCTTCTGCGCCTCGCGCCGGACGGCACGATCCTGAGCGCCAACTGCGAGGCACGCGAGCTGCTCGACCTTCGTGTGAACGAGGTGAGCAACGTTGCACGCAGCATGGAGGGGCTGGGGCGTCCGCTGGCGGACTGGCTTTCGGAGGCCGCGGAGGGGCGCGGGCTGAACAGGTCGGAATTCCTGCGGCTGACGCGTCCGGACCGGGAGGTTTTCGTTCAGGTGACGCTGAACCGGACCGAGGACAATGGACGGCCCGTCCTGATCGCAGTTCTGAACGATGCGACCGAACTCAAGACCCTGGAAGCCCAATTCGTCCAGAGTCAGAAGATGCAGGCCATCGGTCAATTGGCGGGTGGCGTCGCGCATGATTTCAACAACCTGCTGACCGCGATCTCGGGGCATTGCGACCTGCTGCTGCTGCGCCACGACCAGGGTGACCCCGACTACTCGGACCTTGTGCAGATCAATCAGAACGCCAACAGGGCCGCGGCGCTGGTGGGGCAGTTGCTGGCCTTCTCGCGCAAGCAGACCATGCGTCCGGAGGTGCTGGACCTGCGCGATACGCTGGCCGACCTGACGCATCTGCTGAACCGCCTTGTCGGTGAGAAGGTGCGTCTTGTCCTGCGGCACGATCCGATCCTGCCCAGTATCCGGGCAGACCGGCGGCAGCTCGAACAGGTCATGATGAATCTCGTCGTCAATGCGCGTGACGCGATGCGTGACAGCGGCGAAGTGGTGATCGAGACCGAGCGGCGCATTCTGCGCGAGCCCCTGCGTCGTGATCGCGCGCTGGTGCCGCCGGGCGCCTATGTTGCCGTGACCGTGTCGGACGAGGGCATCGGCATTCCGTCGGACAAGCTCCAGAAGGTGTTCGAGCCCTTCTTCACCACCAAGCGTACCGGCGAGGGGACAGGGCTTGGGCTTTCGACCGTCTACGGGATCGTCAAGCAAAGCGGTGGTTTCATCTTCGTGGACAGCGTCCTTGGCCGCGGGTCGGTCTTTACCCTGTTGTTTCCCGCTCACGAGGGTGCCCGCGAGGAAGAGGTCGCGCCCGCGGAGCCACAGGCCAAGGCGCCCGTCACGGCCCCCTCCGAAGGCGTGGTCCTGCTGGTGGAGGACGAGGCGCCGGTCCGGTCCTTTGCGGCCCGTGCGCTCCGGCTGCGCAGCTACGAGGTGATCGAGGCGGAAACGGGCGAAGAGGCGCTCGAGCTGCTGGCCCACGGGGACACGAAGGTGGATGTTTTCGTCACCGATGTGGTCATGCCGGGCATGGACGGGCCAACCTGGGTCCGCGAAGCCCAGAAGACCCGGCCTGAGGCGCGCGTCGTCTTCATCTCTGGCTATGCCGAGAACGTCTTTTCCGCAGGCGGGGACGAGGTGCCCAATTCCGTGTTCCTGCCCAAGCCCTTCTTCTGTTCCTCTGCGACCGCATGCAGGGTCAGCGTGGTCTTGCCCGAG
>CAYNKL010000112.1:0-13074 GCA_964397775.1 uncultured Rhodobacterales bacterium
CTGTGACGGGGTGAACCTGACCATCGCGCTGAACTACGGCGGGCGAGACGAAGTGGCCCGCGCGACGCGTCGGCTGGCCCAGGACGTTGCCGCAGGGCGTCTCGATCCCGACGACGTCAATGAGGAAACACTGCCGCGCTATCTCGATACCCACGTGCTGCCCGATCCGGATCTGGTGGTCCGCACAAGCGGAGAGGCGAGGATCTCGAACTTCCTGCTGTGGCAGTCGGCCTATGCCGAGTACGAGTTCATCGACACGCTCTGGCCCGACTTCAGCGCCGAGGAATTCGGACGTCTCGTCAAGAGCTACGGCAAGCGCGAGCGTCGGTACGGAGCTGTTCCGGCATGAGTGAAAACCGCTGGGCCGATCTGGCGCGTCGTTCCTCGGCCGGGGTGGTGATGGTCCTGCTCGGTCTGGTGGCCGTCTGGTTCGGGGGACTTCTTTTCCACACACTCGTTACGCTGGTCTGCCTCGTGATGGTCTGGGAACTTGTCACGATGATGGACAAGCGCCCCGAGCGGTCGTCGCTTGTTCTTGCCGCAGTGACCGGCGTCTCGGTGATGGGGGCGGTTTACCTGCCGGTGGGACTTGGCTTGCCGCTGCTCCTGCTGCCCTCGCTGGCAGGCCTTGGTCGGATGGAGCGGGGCGGGGTCGTCTACGCCGTCTTCACCGCGATGATCATGCTGGCAGGCTATGGAATCATCGCGTTGCGCGATGACGTCGGGTTGCTCTGGATGTTCTGGCTGGCGCTGGTTGTGATCGCGACGGATGTGCTGGGCTACTTCGCCGGGCGCATGATCGGCGGTCCGAAGTTCTGGCCGCGCGTCAGCCCGTCCAAGACCTGGGCCGGCACGATTGCCGGCTGGGTTGGGGCGGCGCTGGTCGGGCTCGCGTTCTCGGGGCTGCCGGGGGCCGGTTTCGGTCTGATCGGCGTGTCCGTCGCCGCAAGCATGGCCAGCCAGATCGGAGATATCGCGGAGTCCGCCATCAAGCGCAGGGCAGGGGTGAAGGACAGTTCTTCCTTGATTCCCGGGCACGGCGGCATGATGGACCGTTTCGACGGAATGCTCGGCGCTGCGGTGTTCCTCGTGATTGCCGCGCAGATGACCGGCGTCCCGCCGAGCGGCTTCTGAGACGACCTATTATGAGGACAGCATGAAGCGTGTCTCGATCCTCGGGGCGACCGGCTCCATCGGCCAGAACACCATCGACCTGATTTCGCGGGATCCCGACAGTTACGATGTCGTGGCGCTCACGGGCTCGCGCAACGTGGCGCAGCTGGCGAGCGATGCGCGTAACCTGCGGGCCGATGTGGCGGTGATTGCCGATGAAAGCCGGCTTCCGGAACTGCGCGCCGCGCTGGCGGGCAGCGGGGTCGAGGCGGCGGCGGGCCGGGTTGCCCTGATCGAGGCGGCGCAGCGCCCGGCCGACTGGGTGATGTCGGCGATCGTGGGGGCCGCAGGGCTCGAGCCCGGGCTTGCCGCGCTCGAGCATGGCGCGACGCTTGCGCTGGCCAACAAGGAAAGCATGGTCTGCGCCGGGCCGTTGATGCTGCGCACGGCAACCAGCCACGGGGGCCGCATCCTGCCCGTCGACAGCGAGCATTCGGCCGTGTTCCAGGCGCTTCTGGGCGAGGACATCACCACCGTGGAGCGGATCGTGATCACCGCGAGCGGCGGCGCTTTCCGTGATTGGCCCATCGAGGCGCTTGCCGACGCGACGCCCGAACAGGCCGCCACCCATCCCAATTGGGCGATGGGGCAGCGCATCACCATCGACAGCGCGTCGATGTTCAACAAGGCTCTGGAACTCATTGAGACGCGGGAATATTTCGGCGTCGATCCATCGGTGATCGAGACGCTGGTCCATCCGGAATCGATGGTTCATGCGCTGGTGGGATTCCGCGACGGCGCGATGATGGCGCATGTCGGTCCGCCGGACATGCGCCATGCCATCGGCTTTGCGCTGCACTACCCTCAACGCCGGGAGCTGCCGGTCGAACGGCTGGATCTTGCGGCACTCGGCAGCCTGACCTTTCGGCCCGCCTGCGAGGTGCGCTGGCCGGCGCTGCGGCTTGCGCGCGAGGTGATGACGCGCGGCGGTCTGTCGGGCGCGATCTTCAACGCGGCCAAGGAAGCGGCGCTCGATGCCTTTCTCGAACGGCGCATCGGTTTCACCCGGATGGCCGGCATCGTGGAAGAGGTTCTTGCCGCCGCCGAGCGGCAGCCGGGGCTCATTGATGCGGCCTTCACACTTGATAACGTTCGCGCTGCGGACCATTTCGCACGGAGCAGTGCGAGGGATACACTGGCGGCCTGACGGCGCCGCCAAAAGCGAGAGGCACGAGGCTTGGACCTGACCACATTGATTCCTCAGTTCGGCGGAGCGCTCTGGACGCTTCTGGCCTTTGTCGTCGCGCTATCCGTCATCGTCGCGATCCACGAGTATGGACATTACATCGTCGGCCGCTGGAGCGGCATCAAGGCGGATGTCTTCTCGCTGGGATTCGGCCCGGTGCTTTTCTCGCGGATGGATCGCCACGGCACGAAGTGGCAGTTCGCTCTGCTGCCCTTGGGCGGCTACGTGAAGTTCCGGGGCGACGACAATCCCTCGGGTCATACCGATACCGCTGCGCTTGAGGGGCTGAGCGAGCAGGAGCGGCGGCAGACCATGGCCGGTGCGCCGCTCTGGGCACGCGCCGCGACCGTCGCCGCGGGACCGGTCTTCAACTTCATCCTGTCGATCGTGATTTTCGCCGGCGTGATGATGCATCAGGGCACGGTGTCGGATCCGCTGACTGTCGGCCAGCTTCGCACGCTGCCGGTGAACCAGTCCCTGCAGGAAGGCGATATCGTCCGCCGCATCGAGGGCAAGGCTCCGCCGTCGTTCTCCGACGGCGTGGCCTACGAGAGTTTCCTGCAGGCGCTGCCGCAGGAGCCGCAGCTCGACTATACCGTGGAACGCGGCGACCGGCTTGTGGAGGTCGAAGGGCCCTATGTCTACCCGCCCGTCGCGACCCAGGTCGTGCCGCGGTCGGCAGCTTCCGAGGCCGGTTTTCGCAGTGGCGACGTGATCGTATCGGTCGAGGATGAAGATGTCTTTGCCTTCGACCAGCTGAAGCAGGCGGTCGAGACCTCCGAAGGTCGGCCGCTCGACATCGTAGTCTGGCGCGACGGCGAAGAGATGCCCATGACGCTCACCCCGAAGCGGGTGGACGAGCCGCAGGCCGACAACACGTTCCGCACTGTCTACAGGATCGGAATCGTCGGCGGCATGGCATTCGATCCGGCGACCGAAACCCCTGGCCCGTTCCAGGCTGTCGGAGGTGCGGTCACGCAGGTCGGGAACATCATGGAAGGATCGATCTCCGGCCTCTGGCACATGATCACCGGCGCGATCAGCACCTGCAACCTGTCGGGGCCAATCGGCATCGCCGAGACGAGCGGCGACATGGCAAGCCAGGGCGCGTCGAGCTTCATCTGGTTCATCGCGGTGCTCTCGACCGCCGTCGGCATGCTCAACCTGTTTCCGGTGCCGGTTCTCGACGGCGGGCACCTTGTGTTCTTTGCCTACGAGGCCGTTTCGGGCCGTCCCCCGAGCGACCGCGCCCTTCGTGTGCTGATGTCCATCGGTCTGACGCTCGTGCTCGGCCTCATGGTCTTTGCGCTGACCAACGACATTTTCTGCCCCTGATCGCGACATTTCCTTCGAACCGCGTCCATGACCGCTCCGCAGGACTGGCCTGTCTTCGGGTCACTTCGGGTTGCTTCGTGCACGGCGATGTGCCTTCGGTTCGAGGCAGCAAATAAATGGTTAAATTGGGGGCGAGGGCCGGCCTTGTGGTTTTGACAAGGTAGGGCAATCCCGATAACCACGAGGCCGTGGGATGTCACATCGGGAAAGACAATGAAAATGACGACCATGGGACAGTGCACCGGCCGTCGTGACGGCCGTCTTGTCAGGACGCGCGCCGCAGCGTTCTCGGTTCTGCTCGGCCTCGGGGCCGGCTTTGGAAGCATACCTCTTCCCGCGGTGGCACAGAGCTACAGTTTCAGCTCGGTCGAAATTCAGGGTGCGCAGCGGATCGAGCCCGCGACGATCCTGAGTTACGCTGGCATTGCGCGGGGCGAGACGGTTTCCGCAGCGGAGCTGAATGACGCCTATCAGCGGATCCTGGGCACCGGCCTCTTCGAATCTGTCGAGATCGAGCCCCGTGGATCAACGCTTGTGATCAACGTCGTCGAGTATCCGACGGTCAACCGCATCGCCTTTGAAGGCAACCGCCGCCTCGGCGACGAGGAACTGGCGCAGATCGTGCAGTCCCAGTCGCGCCGCGTGTTCAACCCGCGGCAGGCCGAGAGCGATGCGCAGGCCATCAGCTCGGCTTACGCCCAGCAGGGACGGATCGCCGCCCGCGTCGAGCCGAAGGTCATCCGCCGCAGCGAGAACCGCGTCGACCTCGTGTTCGAGGTTTTCGAAGGCGGCGTCGTCGAGATCGAGCGGATCGGCTTTGTCGGAAATGACGCCTACTCCGACCGTCGTCTGCGCAGGGTGCTCCAGACCAAGCAGGCCGGCCTGCTTCGCCGTCTCATCCGCAGCGACACGTTTGTCGAGGACCGGATCCAGTTCGACCGTCAGTTGCTGAACGACTTCTACGCCTCCCGCGGCTACGTCGATTTCCGCATCACGGGGGTGAACGCGGAGCTTTCGCAGGAACGCGATGGCTACTTCATCACCTTCAACGTCGAGGAAGGGCAGCAGTTCGAATTCGGTCAGATCTCGGTCACGTCCGACCTGCCCGAGGTGGACGAGGCGCTTTTCCGTGACGCGATCAAGGTGCGTCCCGGGGCCGTCTATTCGCCCAGCCTGGTCGAGAACGATATCGCGCGTCTGGAAAGGCTCGCGGTGCAGGAGGGCCTGAACTTTGTCCGCGTGGAGCCGCGCGTCACCCGCAATGACCGTGACCTGTCGCTGGATGTCGAATTCCAGCTGACCCGCGGTGAGCGCGTCTTCGTCGAGCGTATCGACATCGAGGGCAACACCACGACGCTCGACCGGGTGATCCGGCGCCAGTTCGACGTGGTCGAGGGCGATCCCTTCAACCCGCGTGCGATCCGCCAGTCGGCCGAACGCATTCGGGCGCTTGGCTTCTTCAGCAATGTGGATGTCGAAGCCCGGGAAGGGACCTCGGACCAGCAGGTCATCGTCGACGTCGATGTCGAGGAACAGCCCACGGGCTCCCTGAGCCTCGGCGGGTCCTACTCCACAACCAACGGGTTCGGCGCGGCGGTTTCCTTCTCCGAGCGCAACTTCCTCGGACGCGGGCAAGCGCTGAGCTTTACCGTGAATACCGCTTCGTCCAGCACGCAGTATGCCTTTTCCTTTACGGAGCCCGCGGTGCTGGGACGCGATACGGCGCTGGGGATCGATCTCAGCTATCGTGAGACGGACCGGCTGAATTCGGATTTCAATACAGCGCGTGGGCGGATTCGTCCGTCGCTGAGTTTCCCGGTTTCCGAGCGCAGCACGCTCTCGCTTCGCTACACGCTTGGCTATTCCGACATCACCGTCCCCGACGAAAGCGATGTCGGTGGCGTGATCACCGCCGAGGCGGAGGAGGGCGAGCGCTACGACAGCGCGCTTGGCTTCACCCTCGCCTACGACAGCCGAAAGACGGGTCTGAACCCGAACGCGGGTATCCTTCTTGAGTTCGGGACGGATTTCGGCGGTCTGGGTGGGGACAGCACCTACGTCGAGACGCGCGTAAAGGCCGTGGCGCAGACGCTGGTCTGGAACGAGGAAGTGACGCTTCGTGCGACGCTCGAAGGCGGTGTGCTGAGCTATGCGGACGGAAACTCGCGCGTGATCGACCGCTTCCAGTCGTCGCCCAGCATCATGCGGGGCTTCGAGTATGGCGGTATCGGCCCGCGGGAACTCGGGGATGGCGTGGACGACCCGCTGGGCGGCAACATGTTCGCCGTCGCCCGCTTCGAGGCCGAGTTCCCGCTGGGTCTTCCCGAGGAGTACGGTATCTCCGGCGGTCTGTTCTATGACGTCGGTTCGGTCTGGGGGCTGAGCGATGACAGCACCTCGAACGTCGCGGCGGGCAACCGGATCGTCTCTGACGATTTCTCGGCGAGACACGTGATCGGCTTTTCGGTTCTCTGGGACAGCGTGATCGGGCCGCTGCGGCTCAACTTCTCGGAGGCGCTGGTCAAGGAAGACTACGACGAGGACCAGAGCTTCGACCTGACGATCTCGACACGGTTCTGATCGCGTGCGCCTGAGCGCCGTCATCTGTCTTGTCCTGCTGTCCCTCGCGCCTGCCGCGGGGGCGCAGCAGATCGGCGGTGCCCTCGATCCGGGCACCGTCCAGAGCGAGATCCTCGTGATCGACTTCGAACGTCTGTTTGGCGGAAGCCTTTTCGGACAGCGTGTTGCTCGGGAACTCGAGAGCGCAGGCGAAGCCGTGGCCGCAGAAAACCGCAGGATCGAGGCGGAGCTGATCGAGGAAGAGCGCGAGCTTACCGAGAAAAGGGCACAGCTGCCTCCCGACGAGTTTCGTGAACTGGCCAATGCCTTTGACGAGAAGGTCACACGTCTCAGGGATGAGCAGGATGCAAAGGCACGCGAGATCGGAGATCGCAGCGAAGACGCGCGCCGTCGCTTTGCGGCTGCCACGCAGCCGGTTCTCACCGAGCTCATGCGCGAGAGCGGGGCGGCCGTCATCCTGGAGCGCCGTGCCGTCTTCGTAGCGGCGGACAGTGTCGATGTGACCTCCATCGCGATCTCGCGGCTTGACGCGGAGATCGGCGATGGCAGTGACCTGCCTGCTCCTGACGACCAGGAAGACGGTGCCGAGGCTGGCCCAGAGGCGCTCCAAAACGCTTTGCCGGAGCCCCCGGAACCGGGGGACGCGCTGCCCGCCAGTCCTTGAGCGTCTTGCCCCCCGTCTGAGGGGTTGCTACCCACGGGGACATAACAACACACGGGGAACCCGCCGATGACCGAAACTCTGCTTTCCGCGGACATCCAGCTGATCCAGAGGATCCTTCCACACCGCTATCCCTTCCTGCTGGTGGACCGCGTGGAACAGATCGACGGGACGCAGAGCGCGCTCGGCCTCAAGAACGTCAGCATGAACGAGCCGCACTTCCAGGGGCATTTCCCAGGCATGCCGGTCATGCCCGGTGTGACGATCATCGAGGCCATGGCGCAGACCTCGGCAGTGATGGTCGGCGCGGCTCTGGATCTCGCGGACAAGAACATGCTTGTCTACTTCATGGGCATCGACAAGGCCAAGTTCCGCCGCAAGGTCGTGCCCGGCGACGTGCTGGAAATGCGCATCAAGACCCTGCGCGGCAAGCCGGGCGGCAAGGTCTGGAAGTTCGAGGGCCGCGCCGAGGTGGCCGGTGAACTCGCAGCCGAGGCGGAGTTTTCCGCCATGATGGATCTTCCGGCGTGATGGATGCGGTCATCCATCCCAGCGCGGTGGTCGAGGACGGCGCCAAGATCGGTCCCGACTGCCGCATCGGCCCGTTCTGCCATGTAGGCCCGGACGTTGTGCTGGGCCGTGGCGTCGAGCTGAAATCGCACGTCGTCGTCACCGGCAACACCGAGATCGGCGACGAGACGATGGTCTTTTCCTTCGCCGTGATCGGGGAAATCCCCCAGGACCTGAAATTCCGGGGCGAGCAGACGTCGCTGGTCATCGGCAAGCGCAACCGCATCCGCGAGCATGTGACGATGAACACGGGCACGCAGGGCGGCGGTGGCGTCACGCGCGTCGGCGACGACGGCCTCTTCATGGCGGGTTGCCACGTTGCGCATGATGTCCAGATCGGCGACCGCGTGATCCTCGTCAACAATTCCGCCGTCGCAGGGCACTGCGTGCTGGAAGACGACGTGATCATCGGCGGCCTGTCCGGCGTTCATCAGTGGGTCCGCGTTGGCAAGGGCGCGATCATCGGCGCCGTCACGATGGTGACCCATGACGTGATCCCCCATGGCCTTGTCCAGGCCCCGCGCGGGAAGCTGGACGGGCTGAACCTTGTCGGGCTCAAGCGGCGTGGCGTCAGCAGGGCCGACATCACCGCACTACGGGCCGCGTTCCAGATGCTGGCTCAGGGCGAGGGCGCCTTCCAGGATCGGGCCAGACGTCTGGGCAACGAGACCACCAGCGACTATGTTCGAGAGATCGTCGATTTCATCCTCGGCGAAAGTGACAGATCTTACCTGACACCGGGTTGAACCTATGCTGGCTATCATCTGTGGCGCCGGGGATCTTCCCCGTGCCGTCGCCAAGGAACACAGGCCCCGGCCCATCGTCTGCGCGTTGGAGGGCTTCGAACCCGACGGGCTCGAAGTCGATATCCTGTTTCGGCTCGAGCAACTCGGAAGCCTCTTTCCCAAGCTGGCCGCACGCGGGGTCACGCGGGTCTGCCTGTGCGGCAGGATCACCCGGCCCGAACTCGACATCAGCCTGATCGATACCGCGACGCAGCCGCTCGTGCCTCAGTTCCAGCGCGCCATCCAGATGGGGGACGACGGTGCCCTGCGGGTGGTGCTGGAGCTTTTCGAAGACGCGGGTTTCGCCGTGCTTGCAGCGCATGAGGCGTCGCCCGCGCTACTGCCAGCGCCGGGTGTCCTGACAGGGCAGGGGCCCGATGAGTTCGTGACCGCGGACCTGCCGCTCGCAGAGGCAACGCTTGCCGAGATGGGCGCCGCAGATCTCGGCCAGGCCTGCGTGCTGCGGGACGGAGAGGTGGTCATCCGAGAGGACGAGCGCGGCACCGACGCGATGCTGGCCGAGCTGAGCGGGGCGGGCAAAGACGGGCATGACCGTCTGAGCCGTGCTCTCGATGCGGCCGGCGACCTGATTGGCGCGGCGGCCGGCTGGCTGTCTGGGCAGGGCGAGCCGCCGCAAGGCTTTCTCTACAAGGGGCCGAAGCCCGGCCAGGATCGGCGTGCCGACCTGCCGGTGATCGGACCGGGAACGGCCCGTGCCGTCATCGCCGCCGGTCTGGCTGGCGTCGTCATCGAATACAGGGGCGTCATGGTCCTGCACAGGGAGGAGACGGTGTCGCTGCTCAACCGCGCCGGTCGCTTCCTTTGGGTGCGCGAGCGGGGCGCATGAAGGTCTTCATCACGGCGGGAGAGCCCTCTGGCGACCGGCTAGGGGCAGCGCTCATGGGCGGCCTCAGAAGCCGTGTTCCCGACATCGAGTTCCTTGGAATCGGCGGCGAACGGATGCTTGGCCAAGGACTGCAGAGCCTTTTTCCCATGGACGAGGTCTCGATCATGGGGATCGCCGAGATCCTGCGCGAATACCGGCATCTCAAGGCGCGCATTCGCCAGACCGCTGAGGCCATCATTGCGGCGGCACCCGATGTTCTGGTGACCGTCGATCTTCCGGAGTTTTCTTTGCGTGTTGCGCGGCTGGTGAAGGAACGCAGCGACATCCGGGTCGTGCACTACGTCGCGCCAACCGTCTGGGCCTGGCGCCCGGGACGCGCGCAAAAGATGGCTGCCCATGTCGATCAGGTCCTGGCGCTTCTGCCCTTCGAGCCGCCCTACATGCGCGCAGCGGGTATGGAGTGCGATTTCGTGGGCCACCCCGTGGTGACAGATCCAGTTGCGACGCGGTGCGAAGCGCAGGCCTTTCGCGAACGGCATGGCATCGGAGAGGCCCCGGTCGCGCTCTTGCTGCCGGGATCGCGCCGGTCCGAGATCCAGCGCCTGCTTCCGATCTTCGAGGCGGCTGCGGAGAAGCTCAGGCAGGCCCGGCCCGATCTGAGGCTGGTATTGCCAGCCGCCGGGCCCGTCGCCTCCGCCGTGTCCGAGGTCGTCGCCCGCTGGGAACACTCGCCGGTCCTGATCGACCCGCGAGAGGACCAGGAAGGTGCCGAAAAGCGGGCCGCCTTCGGGGCGGCAGATGTGGCGCTGGCGGCCTCGGGGACGGTTTCGCTCGAACTCGCCGCGTCGGATACGCCAATGGTCATTGCCTACGACATGGGCTGGCTCTCGCGGCAGGTCATCGGACGGCTTTTGCGCGTGGACAGCGTGACCCTCGTCAACCTCGTCGATCAGACCCGGACAATCCCCGAATTCATCGGGCCCGCCTGTCGATCTGACCGTGTTGCGGCGGCGCTTCTCGAGGTGCTGGAGGCCCCTGAAGCGCAGCGCGCCGCGATGCGTCGGACCATGGAAAGTCTCGGTCGCGGTGGGCCACACCCCGGGGACCGCGCCGCGCGCGCTGTCCTTGACGGGCTGGCACGAGCTGGCAGCAAGGTCGAGTTTCGCTGAAAACAAGAAGGGCTCGACACCAATCTGGTGCCGAGCCCTCGATTTTAGGGACGTGGCCTTGGTTCAGGGTGTGACTTCGGATGCCGCATCATAAGCGGCCGTGAAGCCGGCAAGCGACATGTCGAGCGTCACACGCTGATCGGGAGCAAGCGCCGGCACGATCTGCACTTGTGCCGCAGCGCCAGCCTTGAAACGCGCCACATCCTCTGCCGTCAGCCCGACCCGCGCGTAGCAGCCGATGCGGTTGCAGAACGCGAAGTCATAGCGCCGCGCTGCACCGCCGTCCACGGAGACGGTCAGTTGCTGCGTGAGAAGGGTTTCGAGCGGCACGACAAAGGTACCGCCAGCGACAGCCTGACCTTCACCCGCCAGGCGGAAGATGCTCACCTCGGCGACGGAATTGCCCTGGCCGTCCGTCAGCAGCTGGTACATCTGGCAGACATCCTCGCCGTCCTCGACGGGCAGGCACTGGAGATCCCAGTCATCGTAGGTGTCGCGGACGTAGGTTTCCGGCTGCTGCGGGTTGCCCGGTTGGGTCGGGGCAGCGGCCGCGTCTTCACCAAGATCCAGCCCGCCGCCGATGCCACCGCCCTGCGGCGCCTCGGTCTCCGTCTGGGCCTCGGCATCGGACGTGTCGGCGGTTTCGCCGGTGTCCTGCGCCAGCACCGACCCGGCCGAGAACAGGGCGAACGTCGTCAGAAGAAGGAGCTTTCTGGTCATTGGAGCCTCTGGAGAAAATTCGTTCAGCGGCATCGCTATCACGGGTGCCAGGCAGTGTCAGTCGCCAAATTTCCCG
This sequence comes from uncultured Rhodobacterales bacterium, assembly GCA_964397775.1. Classification (GTDB taxonomy): domain Bacteria; phylum Pseudomonadota; class Alphaproteobacteria; order Rhodobacterales; family Rhodobacteraceae; genus Allosediminivita. Next base: position 11,103 of record CAYNKL010000112.1, read on the forward strand.
GTTGGCAGCAAGGCGCCGCGACGAAATCAGGGCCGGTGATGCCGAATTCCGTGAGAGGGAATGACACGCTCGGGGCCAGAAATTGAAGAAGGGGCCGAATGGCCCCTTCTCGATTTCGCTCCCTGTCGGACCGGCCGACTTTGTCATTGAACGGACGCTACGAAAGTATCTGTTGCTGGTCAACATCCTTTTACACAAGGCCACGAGCACTTTGTGACGGAAAAAAGCCGCGCCCGAAGGCGCGGCCAGTCTGACAGGGAGGAAGTCAGCCCGGGGCAGGAGAGGACATGTGCCCCGGACATTAGGCACACTGCCATCGGCGAGTTAAGGATCCGTGTGAGCGGCGGTGCGCAGCCGCGTGTCACCTACGTAGAATGCGATACATTCCTGAGGTCTTTCGACCCGACACGCGAAGAACGGGACCTGCTGGACAGTCACGCCGTTTTTCCCTAGACACGCGCTCTTGATCCGCGGCAGGAGGCCGTCATGAGTTTTTCGCTTGCCATCGTCGGACGGCCCAACGTGGGCAAGTCCACCCTTTTCAACCGGCTCGTCGGCCGGAAGCTCGCGATCGTGGACGATCAGCCGGGGGTCACGCGCGACCTTCGCGACGGCGAGGCCAAGCTGTGGGACCTGCATTTCACCGCGATCGACACCGCCGGGCTCGAAGACGCCACTGACGATTCGCTGCCGGCGCGGATGCGTAGGCTGACTGAGCGGGCCGTCGAGGAGGCGGACATCTGCCTTTTCGTGATCGACGCCCGCACCGGAATCACGCCCACGGACGAGGTCTTTGCCGAGATCCTGCGCAAGCGCGCGAAGCACGTCATCCTGGCCTGCAACAAGGCCGAGGGCAGCGCGGGCGAGGCGGGGCTGATCGAGGCCTGGGGCTTGGGGCTCGGCGAGCCGCTGGCGATCTCGGCCGAGCACGGCGAGGGGCTCGAGGATCTCTATGCGGTACTTCTGCCGCTTTCCGAAGGGTTCGAAGAGCGCGCCGCCTCGGAGGCGCCGGAGGTCGATGTTGACGTCGGTGACGAGGACGAGGATGCGCCGCGGCCGATCACCGCCGACAAGCCGTTGCAGATCGCCGTGGTGGGCCGCCCGAACGCGGGCAAGTCGACCCTGGTGAACACGGTTCTCGGTGAGGAACGCCTGCTGACCGGGCCAGAGGCGGGGATCACGCGCGACGCGATCTCGGTCGGCGTCGAATGGGGCGGCGTGCCGATGCGGATCTTCGACACCGCGGGCATGCGCAAGAAGGCCCGGGTGCAGGAGAAGCTCGAGAAGCTCTCGGTCGCCGACGGGCTGCGTGCGGTGCGCTTTGCCGAGGTCGTGGTCGTGCTTCTGGATGCGGCCATTCCCTTCGAGGTGCAGGACCTGAAGATCGCCGACCTCGCCGAGCGCGAGGGGCGGGCTGTCGTGGTGGCGGTCAACAAGTGGGATGCCGAGACCGAGAAGCAGGAAAAGCTGCGCGACATGCGGGCGACCTTCGAGCAGGTGCTGCCGCAGCTGCGTGGCGCGCCGCTGGTGACGATCTCGGCGCGGACGGGCAAGGGGCTCGACAAGCTGCAGCAGGCCATAATGGAGGCGCACCGGGTCTGGAACCGGCGCGTGACCACCGGGCAGCTCAACCGCTGGCTCGAGGGGATGGTCTCGCGGCATCCGCCGCCGGCGCCGCAGGGTAAGCGGATCAAGCTGCGCTACATGACCCAGGCCAAGACCCGGCCGCCGGGCTTCGTCGTCATGTGCTCGCACCCCGACAAGCTGCCGACGAGCTATCGCCGCTACCTGGTAAACGGTCTGCGCGAGGACTTCGACATGCCGGGCACGCCGATCCGGCTGACCATGAGGTCGCAGTCCAGCCAGAACCCCTACAAGAACAAGCGCGAGAAGAACGCGGGCGCTCTGCAAAAGCACCTCGACAAGAAGAAGAAATAGGACCCCGAGGCGGACACGTCCCGGGATGTCCCGG
>CAYNKL010000113.1:0-13017 GCA_964397775.1 uncultured Rhodobacterales bacterium
ATTCCAACGAGGAATACGACGCGCTTCTCGAAGAGGCCAAGACCGCCGAGGATCCGTCCGAGCTCTATACCAAGGCCGAGCAGATCATCGCCGAGGAAACGCCGGTGATCCCGATCTATCACTACGCGGGCGTCTACATGCTCGACAGCGACGTGGGCAACTGGCCCGTCGATAACGTCGAGCAGAACTGGTACGCGAAAGATCTCTACAAGATCGCCGAGTAACCGACCCATCCGCACACGCGCGCCCCGGAACGCCTCCGGGGCGCGCGCCATATCTGACAGGTTCGTTCCTCACCCATGTTCTTCTACACCCTTCGCCGCCTGCTGGTGGCGGTGCCGACCATCTTCCTGCTGGTCATCGCCGCCTTCTTCATGATCCAGGTCGCGCCCGGCGGCCCCTTCACCTCCGAGCGCCCGCTCCCGCCCGAGGTCCTCGCCAACATCGAGGCCCAGTACGGGCTCGACCAGCCGCTCTGGAAGCAGCTCTTCGACTATTTCTACAACGTCGTGGTGCATTTCGATTTCGGCCCCTCCTTCGTGCAGAAGGACCGCAGCGTGAACGAGATCATCGCCAACGGCTTTCCGATCTCGATGACCTACGGCACGCTGTCCTTCCTCGCCGCGACCCTCGTCGGCGTGAGTCTCGGCATCGCTGCCGCCATCCGCCACAACAGCTGGATCGACTACACCGCCGTCAGCCTCGGCATCGCCGCGCAGGCCCTGCCGAACTTCATCATGGGCCCGATCCTGATCCTGACCTTCACGCTCTGGCTGGGCTGGCTGCCCGGCGGCGGCTGGAACGGCGGGCAATGGCAGTACCTCATCATGCCGGTGATCGCGCTGGCCACCTCCTACATGGGGTCGATCGCGCGGATCACGCGCTCCTCCATGCTCGAGGTGATGAACGCCAACTTCGTCCGCACCGCCCGCGCCAAGGGCCTGCCCTCGCACACGATCATCTGGCGGCACGCCATGAAGCCGACGCTGCTGCCGGTCATCTCCTACCTCGGGCCGGTCTTCGTCTACGTGCTGACAGGCTCGGTCTTCGTCGACCTCTACTTCTCGACCGGCGGGCTGGGGCAGGATTTCGTGAGCTCGGCGCTGACCCGCGACTACTCGGTGCTGCTGGGGATCACGATCCTCTACGGCGCGCTGACCGTCATCGTGAACCTTCTGACAGACCTGGCCTATGCCTGGTTCGACCCAAAGATCCGGTACTGACATGCGCACACTGGGAACCTCCAAGAGGGCGGCGGAGCTTGCCGCCGACGTCACAGATTTCCGCGCCGTCCGGGGCCGGTCGCTCTTTCGCGACGCCATGGGCCGCTTCCTGTCGAACAAGGCCGCCATGGCCAGCGTTGTGGTGCTGGGGCTGATCATCCTCTTCGTGCTGTTCGGGCCCTTCTTCGCCCAGTACAGCAACGAGGAAATCGACTGGACGCGCATGGGCGACATCCGCGGACAGGGCATGCCGTCTTTCGAGACCGGCCACTACTTCGGTCTCGACGAACTGGGGCGCGATCTCTACGCGCGCACGATCCAGGCCACGCGGACCTCGCTGCTCGTGGGGCTCATCGGGGCCGCGGCCGCGCTGGTGGTGGGCACCGCCTGGGGCGTGATCGCGGGCTACTACGGCGGCAAGCTCGACAGCGCCATGATGCGCATCGTCGACATCCTGCTCGCCATCCCGCTGACGCTGGTGCTCATCCTCATCCTCGTGGTGGCGGGCCGCAGCTTCATCGCGCTCTTCCTCGGGCTCGGGGCGGTGTCATGGCTCACCATGGCGCGCATCGTCCGGGGCCAGACGCTCACGCTCAAGACACGCGAATTCATCGAGGCCGCCCGCGCCGGTGGTGTCTCCGAGACCAAGATCATCATGCGGCACATCCTGCCCAACCTGATCGGCGTCGTGATCGTCTACGCCTCGCTGCTGGTGCCCGAGATGATCCTTGCGGAAAGCTTCATCTCCTTCCTCGGCCTCGGCATCTCCGAGCCGCACACCTCGCTCGGGCGGCTGATCGCCGAAGGGGCGGGCACGATGAACTACGGCACGCTGTGGCAACTGGCCTTCCCGCTCTTCTTCTACGTCACCATCATCATCACGATGTTCTTCATCGGCGATGGCCTGCGTGACGCGCTCGACCCGAAGGACCGATGACATGAGTGTTCTTTCCGTATCCGACCTTCACGTGCGCTTCGAGACGCAGGACGGCGCTGTCGAGGCCGTGCGCGGCGTCTCCTTCGATATCGAGGCGGGCGAATGCCTCGGCATCGTCGGCGAAAGCGGCTCGGGCAAGAGCCAGAGCTTCATGGCCGCCATGGGCCTGCTGCCCCCCAACGGCCGCGCCTCGGGCTCGGTCAAGCTCGGCGGGACCGAGATCCTGAACCTGCCGCCGAAGCAGCTCAACCGCGTGCGCGGCTCGGACGTGGGCATGATCTTCCAGGACCCGCTCACCGCGCTCACCCCGCACCTCAAGATCGGTGCCCAGATGGCCGAGGTGCTCAAGGTGCACCGCGGCATCACAGGCAAGGCCGCGCGGCAGAAGTGCCTCGAATGGCTCGAACGCGTCCACATCCCCGAGGCCGCCCGCCGAATGGACCAGTACCCGCACGAGCTGTCGGGCGGGATGCGTCAGCGCGTGATGATCGCGCAGGCCATGCTCTGCGAGCCGAAGCTGCTGATCGCGGACGAACCCACCACCGCGCTCGACGTGACCGTGCAGGCCGAGGTGCTCGACCTCATGGTGAACCTTCAGAAGGAACTCGGCACCGCCATCGCGCTCATCACCCACGACATGGGTGTCGTGGCCCGCATGTGCGACCGCATCAAGGTCATGCGCCACGGCGCATTCGTCGAAGAGGGCAACACCGAAGAGATCTTCGCCAACCCCTCGCACGACTACACGCGCAAGCTGCTCGACGCGATGCCGCGCATCAACGCCGAGGCTTCGCCGGCCGGCACCGCGGGCGAGGAAATCCTGCGCGTCGATGACCTCAAGGTGCACTTCCCGATCCACATGAAGGGCGGTCTCTTCGGGAACACGAAGGATTTGAAGGCGGTCGACGGCGTGTCCTTCGGCCTCGGCCGGGGCGAGACGCTGGGCATCGTCGGCGAATCCGGCTGCGGCAAGTCCACGCTGGCCCGCGCCGTGCTGCGGCTGATCGAGCCCTCGGCCGGCGACGTCAGCTGGCTCGGCACGCCGCTGACCGATCTCGACCGCAAGGCGCTGATCCGCGAACGCAAGGATCTCCAGATCGTCTTCCAGGACCCTCTGGCCAGCCTCGACCCGCGCATGACCATCGCGGATTCCATCGCCGAGCCGCTCAAGACCTACCGCCCCGAGATGACCCGCCGGGAACGGAAAGAGGCGGTGATCGAGATGATGGAGCGCGTCGGGCTCGAGAAGGAAAAGTACAATCGCTACCCGCACGAGCTTTCGGGTGGCCAGAACCAGCGCGTCGGCATCGCGCGCGCCATGATCAACCGGCCAAAGATGATCATCTGCGACGAGGCCGTCTCGGCCCTCGACGTGTCGATCCAGGCGCAGATCGTGAAGCTGCTGAAGGACCTGCAGGCCGAATTCGGTATGTCCATGCTCTTCATCAGCCACGACCTGTCCGTCGTGCGCGAGATTTCGACCCGGATCATGGTGCTCTACCTTGGCCGGATCGTGGAAATGGGCGAGGCCGCCACCATTTGCACCGAGCCGCGGCATCCCTATACGCGCTCGCTGATCTCGGCCGTGCCGATCCCCGACCCCAAGGTCGAACGCAGCCGCCAGCGCATCCGCCTTCCGGGCGAACTGCCCTCGCCGCTGGATCCGAAGGCGTCGCTGCGCTTCCTGCCGTCGCGGCTTGAAGGCGGGCAGGGGGACTATGTGCCCAAACTTCAGGAAGTCGCTCCAGGCCACTACGTGGCCGAACACGACCCGCTTGAAGATATCATGGCCCGCGGCGCGGCCTGATCGTCATTCGGGCGCTTCGCGGGGCAGGGCCTCAGCCCAGGCAGCCGCGTAGCGCCCGGACGAAAACCCCCGCGCCGATGGGGATGAGGCTGTCGGGAAAGTCGAAATCGGGGTTGTGCAGCCGCGGCGTGTCGACGCCCGACCCGAGAAAGACCATCGCGGCGCTGGCGTGATCGCCGAAACGGCCGAAATCCTCTGACGCACGCATCGGCACCCCGTCGCGGCGCACGGTGATGCCCCCGGCCACCAGCGCCTCGTTCAGGATGCGCGTCGCCTCGGGCGCGTTCTCGCAGTGGCGGAAGATGTCGTGGTAACTCACCTCGTGCGCAAGGCCGCCCTCGACGGCCGCCGCCGCGATCAGGTCTTCCGCCGCTTCGACCAGCGCCTGCATCTGCGCATCGGTGCGTGACCGGAGCGTCACCCGCAGTTCCGCCTCGCCGGGCGCGATCCCGAAGGCGGGCTCGCCCAGCCGGGCATGCGTCACCGTCGCCAGCGCGAAGTCCGGATCGTCCACGTCCGCCCCCCGCGACAGCGCCGTCAGCGCGGGGATCAGCCGTGCCAGCGCCGGGGCGGGCGAGATGCCGTTCTCGGGCTCGGAGGCATGCGCGGTGCGCCCCTTCAGCAGGATCTTCATGCCGCGCGACGCGCAGTTTGCGATCCCCTGGGCAAGCAGCGCCTCGCCGTCGGGGACGCCGGGATAATTGTGCAGTGACAGGGCGATGTCGGGCCGGATCTCTTCGAAGCGCGGGTCCTCGATGACCTTGGCCGCGCCCGATCCATCTTCCTCCGCGGGTTGGAACAGCAGGACCACGCGGCCCATTGCGGGCGGGTTGCGGTGCAGCCAGCGGGCCACCGCCAGCAGGATCGCCATGTGCCCGTCGTGGCCGCAGAGGTGCCCCTTGCCCGGCACGGTCGAACGGTAGGGCAGGTCCGGGTTCAGCTCCTCGATCGGCAGCGCGTCCAGCTCGCAGCGCAGCAGCACCGATGGCCCGTCGGCAGCGCCCTCGTAGATTGCGGCCAGCCCGTGCCCGCCCAGCCCGGTCAGGATGCGGTCTGGGGCCGTGGCCTCCAGCATGGCCGACACGCGCGCGGCCGTCTCGGCCTCCTCACCCGAAACTTCGGGGTGTCGGTGCAGGGTGCGGCGGAACTCAGTCAGCTCGGCCACGTCGCGGTTGGTCAGGATCGGGGCGTCGTCGGCCATTGTCTCTCAGGTCTCCGGGGGCGGTTCCGGCCAGTTCGCCACGCCGGGATGCGAACGGCAAGGGCAGTGAACAGGTCTTTCACCGGCAAAGTTGAGAATGCTTCGCAATTTCATTGACGTCGGGAAGCGCCAAGTCTAGCTATGCCATGCGAACAGCAATTCACGAGGTACCTTCATGTCGGCCATTCGTCCCGCTCTGCTTGCTGCCGTGGCCACGGCAGCCTTGGCCTTCGCTCCCGGCGCGCAGGCCCGCGAGGGCGACCCGATGAAGGTCGTCACCACCTTCACCGTGCTCGCCGACATGGCACGCAACGTGGCGGGGGAGGCCGCCGAGGTCGTCTCGATCACCAAGCCAGGCGCCGAGATACACGGCTACGAGCCCACGCCGCAGGACATCGTCGGGGCCCATGACGCCGATTTGATCCTCTGGAACGGGCTGAACCTCGAACGCTGGTTCGAGCAGTTCCTCGCCAACCTCGGCGATGTCCCATCGGTCACGCTGACCGAGGGCATCGACCCGATCCCCATTGCCGAGGGCGCCTACGAGGGCCAGTCCAACCCGCACGCCTGGATGGGCGTCGAGAATGCGATGGTCTATGTCGACAACATTGCGGCGGCCCTGTCCGAGCATGATCCCGACAACGCCGAGACCTACGCCGCCAACGCGGAGGCCTACAAGCAGCGCATCCGCGACGAGATCGGTCCGCTGCGCGACCGCATCGCGCAGATCCCCGAGGACAAGCGCTGGCTCGTCACCTGCGAAGGCGCCTTTTCCTACCTCGCGCGGGACTTTGGCATGCAGGAGCTCTACCTCTGGCCCATGAACGCCGATCAGGTCGGCACGCCAAGGCAGGTCCGCGCGGTCATCGACGGTGTCCGAGAACACGAGATTCCCGTCGTCTTCTGTGAAAGCACGGTGAACACCGCTCCTGCGCAGCAGATCGCACGCGAAACCGGCGCGGCTTACGGCGGGGTGCTCTACGTCGACTCCCTGTCGGAAGAGGGCGGGCCGGTGCCCACCTACCTCGACCTTTTGCGCACGACCTCCGAAACAATTGCCGACGGGCTGGCGCCGGCCTCCAACTGACAGGGCCGCCAGGCGGCTTGGAAAGACAGACAGATGCTTGACAGAGAGACACCACAGGCGGACATCGCGGCCGGAACCGATCCCGGCGGCGGCATCCTCGCGCGGGACGTCACCGTCAGCTATCGCAACGGCCACACCGCCCTGTCCCATGCCAGCTTCGAGATCCCCCGGGGCACGGTCACGGCGCTCGTGGGCGTGAACGGCGCAGGCAAGTCGACGCTCTTCAAGGCGATCATGGGCTTCGTCCCAGCCGCGGCGGGCGAGATCCGGCTGCTCGGGCGCACGGTGAAACAGGCCCTGCGCGAGAACCTCGTGGCCTATGTCCCGCAATCCGAGGAAGTCGACTGGGCCTTTCCGGTGCTGGTCGAGGACGTGGTGATGATGGGCCGCTACGGGCACATGGGCTTCCTGCGCCGCGCTTCGGCCAACGACCGCGCGGCGGTCGAGCAGGCCTTGGCGCGGGTGAACATCACCGACTTCCGCCACCGCCAGATCGGCGAGCTTTCCGGCGGCCAGCGCAAGCGTGTCTTCCTCGCCCGCGCGCTCGCGCAGGAGGGGCAGGTGATCCTGCTCGACGAGCCCTTCACCGGCGTCGACGTCAAGACCGAGGAACAGATCGTGGCCCTCCTGCGTGAGCTCAAGGAAGAGGGCCGCGTCATGCTCGTCTCGACCCACAACCTCGGCTCGGTGCCCGAGTTTTGCGACCGCACCGTGCTCGTGAAGGGCACCGTGCTGGCCTACGGGCCGACCGAAACCACCTTCACGCGCGAGAACCTCGAACGCGCCTTTGGCGGCGTGCTGCGCCACTTCACGCTGGGCGGCGCCGACCTGCACGACGACCACGACGATGATCCGCGCGAGCTGACCATCTTCTCGGACGACGAGCGCCCGCTGGTCCACTACGGCGACCGGACCCGCACGCGGGGTGAAACCGAATGAGCATCCTGCTGGAGCCCTTCGCCTACAGCTACATGACCAACGCCATGTGGGTCTCGGCTCTGGTTGGCGCGCTCTGCGCCTTCCTGTCGGGCTACCTCATGCTCAAGGGCTGGAGCCTCATCGGTGACGCGCTTTCGCATTCGGTCGTGCCGGGCGTGGCCGGTGCCTACATGCTGGGTTTGCCCTTCGCGCTCGGGGCCTTCCTGTCGGGCGGACTGGCGGCCGGGGCCATGCTCTTCCTGAGTGACCGATCCGGGCTAAAGGTCGACGTCATCATCGGGCTGATCTTCACCGCCTTCTTCGGGCTGGGCCTCTTCATGGTCTCGATCAACCCCATGGCGGTTTCGATCCAGACCATCACCATGGGCAACATCCTCGCCATCTCGCCCGGCGACACGCTGCAGCTTGTCCTGATCGGGGTGATCTCGCTGGCGGTTCTGCTGCTCAAGTGGAAGGACCTCATGGTCACCTTCTTCGACGAGAACCACGCCCGCTCCATCGGGCTGAAGCCGGGGCTGCTCAAGGTCGTCTTCTTCATGCTGCTCTCGGCGGCGGTGGTGGCGGCAATGCAGACGGTGGGCGCCTTCCTCGTCATCGCCATGGTGGTGACACCCGGCGCCACCGCCTACCTGCTCTGCGACCGCTTTCCGCGGCTGCTCATGCTTTCGGTGGCGATCGGGGCGGGCACCAGCTTTGCCGGTGCCTACCTCAGCTACTTCCTCAACGGGGCCACGGGCGGGGTGATCGTGACGCTCCAGACGCTGATCTTCCTCGCGACCTTCGTGCTGGCCCCGAAACACGGCCTGCTGGCTGCACGGCGGCGGGCGGCCAAGGCTCTTCGGACGCCTGCGGGGGAGGCCGCGCCATGAGCCTCGACGCGCTGCTTCTGCCCTTCCAGTTCCCCTTCATGCAGAACGCCTTCCTGATCGCCATGATCGTGGCTGTGCCCACGGCGCTGCTCTCGTGCTTCCTCGTGCTCAAGGGCTGGGCGCTCATGGGGGACAGCATCAGCCACGCGGTGCTGCCTGGGATCGTGCTGGCCTGGATCACAGGGCTGCCCCTGATCGTCGGGGCCTTCGCCGCGGGCATGACCTGTGCGCTCGCCACCGGCTACCTGAGCGAGAACAGCCGTGTGAAGCAGGACACGGTGCTGGGTGTCGTCTTCTCGGGCATGTTCGGGGTGGGCATCATCCTCTACACCTCGATCCACACGAACGAGCACCTCGATCACGTGCTTTTCGGGAACATGCTGGGCGTCGGGGTGCAGGACCTCTGGACCGCCGGGTTGATCTCGCTGGTGGTGACGGCGGTATTGCTGCTGAAGTGGAAGGATTTCCTGCTGCATGCCTTCGATCCGGCGCAGGCGCGGGCGAGCGGGCTGCGGGTGGGCTGGCTGCATTACGGCCTGCTGTCGATCCTGTCGCTGACCATCGTGGCGACGCTCTCGTCGACGGGGCTGATCCTCGCCGTCGGGCTGCTGATCGCCCCGGGGGCCATCGCATTCCTTCTGGTGCGCAGCTTCGGCAGGATGCTGGTCGTGGCGGCCGCGGTCTGCCTCGTCGCGATGCTTTCGGGCGCCTACCTGAGCTTCTTCCTCGACAGCGCGCCCGCGGCCACCATCGTGCTGCTCCTGACCGCCTTCTTCCTGCTGGCCTTCCTCCGCCGGCAGTGGCTCACGCGCGCCGCGTCCCGGAGGCAGGTTGAGGTGTCCCGGGCCGGGACATTTTGAGGGGCCAGCAATATCAATGACTTGGGCGCGCGCGTTTACCGGGACTTAAGAATGTCCCGTGCAGCGCGCGGGCTCCTAGGTCGGACGGTTTCTGTCAGCGTCCTTGCGGCCCGACCGGTGAGATTGCCGCCAACGCCGTGCTCCAGGCCGGCTGACTGAACCCGAACCGTGTGGAGACCTCCCCGGCAGGAGTGCTCTGTGGTGCACCGTGGCCACTTTGCCTCTGAACCAGGGAAGAAGCGCGTCGCACGCATAGCCGCCGTGCCGCTCACCTTGCCTAACCCGACTGTTTCTGTCAGCGGTAGCTCCGAAGCGAGCTTAGCAAGCCAGCCAACACATATCGATTTCCGGTGATCGGGCCCGCAGGCGGCGGCGCCCGCGGTGCGTGTTGGCCTTGCCTGGGGGCGCCTTCCGTCTTCCGCGTGGCGCGTCCTTGCCGGGCACGTGCCGGGCAGACAGGAGTTGCCAGTCGTGATGAAACGAGGACTTGCGATCGCCGCGGCGATCGGTGCGGGGCTGCCGGTCTCCGCGCAGGAGGGGGGCGCGGTCGATCTGGGCACGCTCGTGCTTGAATCGGAAAGCAATACCACGCTCGTGCAGGAAGGCTACGTCGCGCAGAGCGGCCGCCAGGCCACCAAGGTGGACACGGACGTGAAGCTGATCCCGCAGAACATCAGCGTCGTGACGCAGGACCAGATCGAAGACCAGGCGCCGCGCACGCTGCTGGAGACCGTGGGCTATTCCAGCGGCGCCTCGGTGTCGAACTTTGCCTTCGACACGCGCTATGACGCGATCTACCTGCGCGGCTTCCCGGCCTACTACACCGGGCTCTTCCGCGACGGGCTGCGCCAGTACAACGGGCCGTCCGCGTGGTTCCGCAACGATCCCTACAGCTACGAGGGCGTCGCGCTGCTCAAGGGGCCGTCGTCATCGCTTTACGGCGTGAGCGGGCCCGGGGGCCTTGTGAACGTGGTGAGCAAGCGGCCGCTGGAGTACACTTTCCGCGAGATCAAGGTGACCACGGGCACCGATGATCGCAAGGAAATGGCCTTCGACTTTTCCGGACCGGTGGATGAAGAGGGGCGCTTCAAGTACCGCCTGACCGGGCTCGTGCGCAACTCGGGCACGCCGCTCGAGGGCTATCCCGACGACAAGGTGATGATCGCGCCGAGCTTTACCTACGAGCTGACCGACCGAACGACCTTTACCTTCCTCGGCGAATACACCGAGGCGACGGTGGGCGGCACGGCCTCCTATTACAATGATGAATACGGTTCGGCGACCGAACGGTATGTCGGGGATCCCGATTACAACGACTTCGATCAGACCCAGTGGCGTGTCGGCTACGAGCTGGCACATGAGCTGACCGACAGCATCACGCTGCGTCAGAAGCTGCGCTATTCTGAGGTCGATGCAGAGCTCGAGTATTCGGGTCTCGATCGGGCCGTGGGCGGCCCCGAACGCGACTGGGGTCACTACCTCGAGGATCTGCAGCTTCTGACCGTGGACAACACGGCCGAGTTTCATTTCGCCACCGGCGCCGTTTCACACGAGGTGGTGGCCGGGGTCGACTACACCGAGGCGGAATACGGCTCCTATGCCGGGACCTCCGAGGTGTCGGCCGCGGAGATGGAAGGGCAGGATCTTCCCTACACAGGCGGGCAGGAAACCGAGCAATGGGGCATTTACCTGCACGACCAGATCACGCGCGGACCGCTCAAGGCCTTCCTCAGTGCGCGTTACGACTGGGTCGATACAACCTCGATTGCCTACAATCGCGCAGGCGAGACCGACCAGGAGGATGAGGCGTTCTCGGGACGGATCGCGCTGTCCTACGAGTTCGAAAACGGCGTGACGCCCTTCGCCAACTACGCGACGTCTTTCTCTCCGAACATCGGACAAGTCTATGACGCCTCGGCTACGGATGGCACGCGACCGGCCGAGCCCACCAAGGCGCGTCAGGCCGAGGTCGGCGTGAAGTACCGGCTGCCGGGGACCGACAGCCTTGTGACGGCGTCGCTCTTCGATATCCGGCAGGAAGATGGCGTGGTCTTCGACACCTCGACCGGGATCAACCAGCAGGTCCAGCAGGACATGCATTCGCAGGGCTTCGAGATCGAGGCGCAGGCGAGCTATGCCAGCGGGCTGAACCTGACAGGCAGCTTTACCCGGACCTTCGTCGAGATCGAAGACGGCGCGCAGGGCACGGAGGGCAACTTCGTCTCGGCGATCCCCGAGAACAGCGCCTCGGTCTGGGCCTTCTACGCGCCGGAGTCGGGGCCGATGAAGGGCATCGGTGTCGGTGGCGGCCTGCGCTACGTCGGCGAGAGCTGGGGGGACGACGAGAATTCCTTCCGCAACGACTCCAAGCTCTTTACCGATCTCTCCGCGTCGTATGACTTCGGCCGGCACGGGTTCGACGGGATGCAGTTGCAGGTTAACGTCAAGAACGTCTTCGATGACGAGAGCCAGACCTGCTCGGCCGGAAACTGCTACCGCTACGAGGGCCGGACGGCGACGGCCAGCCTGCGGTACCGCTTCTGATGGCGAGGACGGCCCGGGGCACGCTGCCGGTGGTCGGGGCCATCGGCGGCGTCTACGTCGCGCAGAGCGTGATCGGGGGCCTGACCTGGTCTGGCCTTCCGGGCGTGCTGCGGGCGCAGGGGCTGCCGCTGGACCGGATCGGGCTTTTGTCGCTGCTGGTGTTGCCCTGGGCGCTGAAGTTCCTCTGGGCGCCGGCGGTGGAGCGCTACCGGCTGCCCGCCTCGGGGCGCAACCGCTCGGCCGAGGTGGTGCTGGCCGGCGGGCTGGTGTCGGTCTGCGGGCTGGCGCTGGCGGGGCTGGTGGGGCCGGTGCCTGTGATGGCGGTGCTGGCGCTGCTGTTCGGCGTGGCGCTGTCGACAGCCACGGTGGACATCGCCTGCGACGGCTATGCCGTGGGCGCTTTGCAGGGAACGCAGTACGGCTGGGGCAACGCTGCGCAGGTGGGCGGGGCCTACGTGGGCTCGGCCCTGGGCGGCGGGCTGTTCCTGGTGCTGGTGGATCACTTCGGCTGGGCGCTGGGGGTCTGGACCATGGCGGGCGCGGTCTGCCTGCTGGGGTTGCCCTTCGTGCTGGTTGCGCGGTCGGACGTGGTCGAGGAGCGCAGCCACATGCCGCGGCTGCGCACGGCTCTGGCCCGGCCCGAAGTGCGGCGCGGGCTGGCGCTCGCAGCACTTTACGTGGTGGCGCAGAAGACCGCCATGGGCATGGTCGGGCCGTTCTTCGTGGACGCGGGGTTCAGCCTGTCGGCGCTGGGCGTGCTGGGCGGCGCGGGGTCGCTGGGGCTTGGCCTTGCGGGCGCGCTGTGCGGGGGCGCGCTGGTGCGGCGTTTCGGGAGCCGGGTGGTGCTCGTTGGGGCCATCGCGGTGCAGGTCTGCCTGCTGGCGCTGGTGGCGCTGTCCTCGGCGGCGGCGTGGCTGACGCCGCAGGTGATCGCGCCGGTGGCCGTGGTCGTCAGCCCGGCGATCATGGCGCTGGGCTTCGTGGCGCTCTACGCGCTGTTCATGAAGTGGTCGGACCCGCGGCAGGCGGGCGTCGACTTCACGCTTTTCCAGTGCATGGACGGGGGCGTGAGCATGGTGTCGGGGAGTGCCGCGGGCTTTGTTGCCGAGCATTTCGGCTACGGTGTCTTCTTCGCCCTGGCGGCGGCGCTGGCGCTGGGCGCGATCCCGCTGGTCCTGCGGGTGAGCGGGCCCGGACGGGCCCGCCTGCCGGATCAGGCGTAGGCCGGGTAGCGGCGCTCGCGGAAGAAGGCCACGGTCATCGCGCTGAGGCAGACCATCAGGACCGCCACGATCGCGAAGGTCTCGGAATAGCCCACGGCGGAGATCACCGGGGCGCTGATCAGCGGCGACAGGAACTGCCCGAGGAAGATGCTGGTCGCGACCGAGCCCGAGGCAAAACCCCGCCGGTGTGCTGGGGCGACATCGAGAACGATCGAGATCAGCGAGGGCATCACGAGGCCGACGGCCAGGCCCAGAAGCAGCGAGCCGACCAGCGCCGTCGCGAGGTTGCCCGAGATCGCAAGCACGCCGAAGGCCGCGGCATAGCCC
>CAYNKL010000114.1:0-12993 GCA_964397775.1 uncultured Rhodobacterales bacterium
GCTTGCCCTTGGCGTGCTGGGCATGGAGACGTTTCTGCCCCCCGCCGAGGCGGGCGGTGCGGCGGCGGTCCTCGAGTTCGTGCAGGATGTCCTTCATGGGGCCCTCTTCCTTTTGCGGCACGATACCCGGGAGGGGCGTTGCCTCAAGCCCTTTCCGGCAAATTTGCAAATTTAGCAAACTCCCGTGCGAGGAAATCGCAAATCCGCAAATCAAACCACCCGGCCCGTGCCATATGGACAAATGTCGCGGTTCAGCCTACCGCAAGATCATGTCCGATGCTCCGTTGGTCCGCTTCATGGACCGCACAACCCCGCCGCATATTGTCACACTCGTGCTGCTCTCAGGGTTGTCCGCGCTTGCGATGAACGTCTTCCTGCCCTCGCTGCCGCAGATGACGGAGTACTTCGACACCAAGTACCGGCTGATGCAGCTTTCGGTGGCGGTCTATCTGGCCGTGAACGCCGTGCTGCAGATCTTCATCGGCCCGATCTCGGACAAGCTGGGTCGCCGGCCGGTGCTGCTGGGCGCCATCGCGATCTTCATGCTGGCCACGCTCGGCTGCCTGTTTGCCACCAACGTCTACGTCTTTCTCGCCTTCCGCATGTGCCAGGCGGTGGTGGTCACCGGCATGGTGCTGGCGCGCGCCGTGGTGCGCGACATGGTCCCGCAGGACCAGGCCGCCTCGATGATCGGTTACGTCACCATGGGCATGGCCGTGGTGCCAATGATCGGCCCGGCCATCGGCGGCGCGCTGGACGAGCTGGCGGGCTGGAAGGCGGTCTTCTGGATGCTCTTCCTGCTGGGCGGGGCGCTCTACTGGCTGACCTGGCGCGATCTGGGCGAGACCGGGCGAAGCTCGGGTCTGAGCCTCGGCCAGCAGTTCCGCGAATATCCCGAGCTTCTGACTTCGCCGCGCTTCTGGGGCTACGCCCTGTCGGCGGGCCTCTCCTCCGGCGCCTTCTTCACCTATCTCGGCGGCGCGCCTTTCGTGGGGACCGAGGTCTACGGGCTGGACCCCGCACAGCTTGGCTTTTTCTTCGGGGCACCGGCGGTGGGCTACTTCTTCGGCAACTTCCTTTCCGGGCGCTATTCGGCGCGGGTGGGCATCAACCGGATGATCCTTTCGGGCGCAGCCATCAACATGGTCGGCATCGGCTGCTCGCTGGTGGTCATGGGTCTGGGCTACGGATCGGTCTACAGCTTCTTCGGCTTCATGTGCTTCGTCGGCCTCGGCAACGGCATGACGATCCCCAACGCGACGGCGGGCACTTTGTCCGTGCGCCCGCATCTGGCGGGCACCGCCAGCGGGCTTGGCGGGGCGATCATGATCGGCGGCGGCGCCGCACTCTCGGCGCTGGCCGGGGCCCTGCTGCATCCCGGCACCGGCGCCTATCCCGTGCTGTGGATCCAGTTCCTGACCGGCGTCGCCGGCGTGGGCGCCATCCTTCTGGTCATCATGCGCGAACGGCGGCTGGGCGGGCTGGACCTCGGCTGAGGGATTTGCAAACCTTGGCGACGGTTGCTGCTAAGGTGCGAATTCCATGGCCACGAGAAAGCTTTATGCCGGCGCGAAGCTGCGCGAGGTGCGCGCCCGGCTGGGCCTGACGCAGAAGGATTTTGCAGCGAAACTCGGGGTTTCTCTGCCCTACCTCAACCAGATGGAGAACAACAACCGGCCCGTCAGCACCACCGTGCTGCTGGCGCTGGCGCAGGAGTTCGGATTCGACGTGACCGAGCTGGGCCAGGGCGATGCCGAGCGGCTGGTGAGCGACATGCACGAGGCGCTGGCCGACCCGGTCTTCGGCGACAGCACCCCGCCGCTGGCCGATCTGCGGCTGACGGCAGCCAATGCCCCTGCCCTCGCTCATGCCTTCCTGTCGCTGCACGCCGCCTACCGGCAATCTCAGGAACGGCTGGCCTCGCTTGACGAGGCGCTGGGGCGCGAGGGCTCCCAACTGCAGGCCAGCCCCTGGGAAGAGGTGCGGGACTTCTTTCACTATTGCGACAATTACATCGACGCAGTGGACCATGCGGCCGAGCGCGTTGCTTTATCCGGACCTTTTCCCAATGACATCCGCAGCAATGCCGAGGCGCTTCTGGCCAAGTCCGGCATCAGCATCCGCACCGACCGCCACGCTCCGCTGCGCTCCTACGATCCCGCCACGCAAGTCCTGACGCTCTCGAGCCTCGCCCCGCCGGAAACGCAGAGCTTCCAGCTACTGGTGCAACTGGCTTTGCTGAAGCAGGACAAACTGTTGGAGGCCACGCTTGACCTGGCCCGCTTCCAGAGCGAGGCGGCACGCGGCATCGCGAAGATGGGGCTCGCCAACTATTTTGCCGGGGCGGCGATGATGCCCTACGGCGCCTTCCTCGAGGCGGCGCAGGAAACCCGCCACGACCTCGAACTTCTCGCGATCCGTTTCGGCGCCTCGATCGAACAGGTGGCCCACCGGCTGGCCACCCTGCAGCGGCCCGGCGCCAAAGGCGTGCCCTTCTTCTTCGTCCGTGTCGATCAGGCCGGCACGATCACCAAGCGCCACTCGGCCACGCGGCTGCAGTTCGCCCGCTTCGGTGGCGCCTGTCCGCTGTGGAACGTGCACCGCGCCTTCGAGACGCCGGGTCGCTTCCTGCGGCAGCTGGCCGAGACGCCCGACGGGGTGCGCTACATCTCGCTGGCGCGCGACGTGTCCAAGCCCGGCGGCCACTTCGGCGCGCCGGTGCGCCGCTACGCCATCGCGCTGGGGTGCGAAGTGCGCCACGCGGCGCGGCTGGTCTATGCCGACGGGCTCGACATCGGGCGCGACGGCGCGTTTGAGCCTATCGGGATCTCCTGCCGGATCTGCGAGAGGCGCGACTGCCACCAGCGCAGCGTACCGCCGCTGGAGCGGCGCCTGTCGATCGCGCCCCACCGGCGCGACGTGCTGCCCTACCGGGTGGAGTGACCCGGCAGACGTAAAAACGCCCCCGCGCCGGTGCGCGAGG
The DNA here is from genome assembly GCA_964397775.1 of uncultured Rhodobacterales bacterium. Classification (GTDB taxonomy): domain Bacteria; phylum Pseudomonadota; class Alphaproteobacteria; order Rhodobacterales; family Rhodobacteraceae; genus Allosediminivita. The sequence continues at coordinate 2,984 of CAYNKL010000114.1, forward strand.
GCGTTACGTTCGACCCGGGCGGGGGATCACGCCGAGGCGAACATCCCCTGTTCCTTGGCAAGATCGCGCATGCGCTTCTGCAGTTTCTCAAAGGCGCGGACCTCGATCTGACGGATGCGCTCGCGGCTCACGTCGTACTGGCCCGACAGCTCTTCGAGCGTCACCGGCTGATCCGACAAGCGGCGCTGGGTGAGGATGTCGCGCTCGCGGTCGTTGAGCACGTCCATGGCCTCGGCCAGAAGCGCGCGGCGCGCCTCGAGCTCGTCGCGCTCGGCATAGTCCTCCGCCTGATCGGCGCCCTCGTCCTCGAGCCAGTCCTGCCACTGCATGGCGCTGTCGCCCTCGGCCGAGCCGACGGTGGCGTTCAGCGAGGCATCGCCGCCCGAGAGGCGCCGGTTCATCGAGATCACCTCGTCGGTGGTCACGCCCAGATCGGTGGCGATCTTCTCGACGTGCTCGGGGCGCAGGTCACCGTCCTCGAGCGCGCCGATGCGCGACTTGGCCTTGCGCAGGTTGAAGAAGAGCTTCTTCTGCGCCGAGGTGGTGCCGAGCTTCACCAGCGACCAGGACCGCAGGATGTATTCCTGGATCGAGGCGCGGATCCACCACATGGCATAGGTCGCCAGGCGGAAGCCCTTCTCGGGATCGAAGCGTTTCACCGCCTGCATCAGGCCCACGTTCGCCTCGGAAATCACCTCGGCCTGCGGCAGACCGTAACCGCGATAGCCCATGGCGATCTTGGCCGCGAGACGCAGGTGCGAGGTCACGAGCTGGTGCGCGGCGGTCGCGTCCTGATCCTCGACCCAGCGCTTGGCCAGCATGTATTCTTGTTCGGGCTCCAGCAGCGGGAACTTCCGAATCTCCTGGAGATAGCGGCTCATACCCGCCTCCGGCGATGGCGCCGGCAAATTGGCGTAGTTGCTCACTCCTGTTCCCTCCAATGTTATGGGCCTTTACATTACTTGGGCAGGCCCGGGGGATGTTTCAAGACGTAGTCCGTCTTGTGTTGCTGCCATATTAACGCACATGACAGCGGGCGCGATCCCGATTTCAGCGCGCTCACGCACAGGTGTCCGGCATTTGAGCGAGGACTGGCATAGAAACGCGCGGATCGACGGAGATAACGGCAAATTCGCGCCTCTTTGCGCGTAGGCTGATCGGATCCAGCCGTCAGCCGAGAGATCCCATCATGTCCGCAAGCCACGTCACACCCGCAGTCGGCTCGCCACCCGTGCGACTCGCGGGCCTTCTCTACCTCGTCATCATCCTGTGCGGCCTCATAGCCGAGCTCCTGCTGCGTGCGCCTCTCATTGGAGAAACGGCGGAGGAGACGGCGCGTTCCATCGCGGCCGCCATGCCCGCCTTCCGGGCCAGTCTCGGCGCGGATCTGATCATGGTGGCGGCGGACGTGGCGCTGGCGCTGCTGTTCTACGAGTTGCTCCGCCATGTCTCGGCCCCGCTTGCCCGGGCAGCGCTGGTGCTGCGGCTGGTGCAGGCGGTGCTGATCGCGTCGGGGCTGGTGCGGCTGGCCGCGGTGCCCGGCATGATCGCCGCGGGCGAGGCTACCATGGCGCACCAGATGATCGGCCTGCACGCCATTGGCTATGACGTGGGGCTGATCTTCTTCGGCGGCAACGCGCTGGTCATGGTGACACTGCTTGGAAGATCCGGCGGGGTGCCGCGGGTGATCCTCGTGGGGCTGGCACTCTCGGGGCTGGTCTATATCGCCGGAGGGCTGGCGCGGCTGCTGGCGCCTGGCCTGATCCCCGTGATCCAGCCCGCCTACCTGGTGCCCATGCTGTCCGAGACGGCCCTTTGCCTCTGGCTGTTGGTGCGGGGGCGGATCTGACCGCGCCCGGCCGCGCCTCAGGGATCGAGGCGCCGGGCCTCGTCCACCAGCATGACCGGGATGCCGTCGCGGATCGGGTAGGCCAGGTTCGCGGCCTCGCTCACCAGCTCCTGACGCTCGGCGTCGTAGCGCAGGTGGGCGTGGCTTGCCGGGCAGATCAGCGCCTCGAGCATGCGGCGGTCGTAGGCCGGCTTCGCGGGCTGGGTCTCATCGCTCATTGCATCACTCCGTCTTCGGTCCCGCCCCGCAGGGCATATTCGATCAGCGTCACAAGGGTCTCGCGCCGCGTCGACAGCGACGGCGCCTCCAGCAGGGCCTGCTTGTCCTCGGGTTCGAAATCGAGAAGCATCGACAGCGAGTTGATGAGCAATTCGTTCTCGGCCTCCTGCAGCGTCTGCCAGTCGGCCGAAAGCTCGCGCGCGGTGAAGTAGCGGTCGAGCAGCTTGAGGAAGGCCTCACGATCGAAGTGGTCCTCCTCCTCGGCCGGGTTCTGGTCCTGCTCGAAACCCGTCCAGTCGACCTCGCAGCGGCGGTAGGGGGTGAAGCCCTCGACCTCGGAGGTGACGCGGAAGCGCGAGATCCCGCTGAGGGTGATCATGTAGCGCCCGTCCTCGGTTTCCGAGAACTGTGTGACGCGACCGGCACAGCCGATGCGGTGCAGGCCGTTGCCCTCTCGGCCCCGCACCTCGTTGGGCTGGACCATGCCGATCAGGCGGGTGTCGGTCTTGAGGCAATCGTCGAGCATCGCGAGGTACCGCGGCTCGAAGATATGGAGGGGCAGCCGGGCACGCGGCAGGAGCAACGCCCCCGGCAACGGGAAGACCGGGATGACGGGGGGCAAGTCGGGCACTCGTTTCATATCGCTCGACCTAGCCCCCCGAGGGGTTCAGGCAAATATCATGGAGCTGAGCCGCCGACGGCCCTTGAGCGCCACCGGATCGTTGGGCTTCAGGGCGTCGAAGATCGTGGTGAGCTGGGCCTTGGCGGCGCCGTCGTTCCACTCCCGGTCGCGGCGGAAGAGCTCCAGCAGGTGATCCACCGCGCCTTCGCCGTCGCCCTGCGCATAAAGGGCCTGCGCGAGGTCGTAGCGCGCCTGGTGGTCGTCGGGGTCGGCCTCGACCTTGGCGGTGAGTTCCGCCACCGGGCCCACGCCCGCCGCCTGCTTGGCAAGTTCCAGCTGCGCATGCGCGGCTTCCAGCTCAGGCGCCTTGGAAATCTCGGCCGGCGCGCCGTTGAGGATCGCCTCGGCCTGCTCGAGCTCACCCAGCGCGATGTGGGCGCGCACCAGCCCGCCATAGGCAGCGGCGTTCTTCTCATCCTCGCCGAGGATCGCCGAGAAGGTCTGCGCCGCGTCACTTGCCGCGCCCTGTTCAAGCATCTCCTCGGCCGCGGCCAGCGCGTCGTCGAGCCCGTTGCCCTGATCCGCCCCGGCGCCACCGCCCTGCTGCACCAGCCGGTCGACGAAGGCCTTGATCTCGGACTGCGGCACGGCACCCTGGAAGCCGTCCACCGGCTGGCCCTGCCAGAAGGCATAGACGGTCGGGATCGACTGGATGCGCAGCTGGCTTGCGATCATCTGCGCCTCGTCGACGTTGACCTTGGCCATCTTCACCGCACCGCCCGCGGCCTTGACCGCCTCTTCGAGCATCGGGCCGAGGGTCTTGCAGGGCCCGCACCAGGGGGCCCAGAAATCGACAATGACCGGTACCTGCATCGAGGCGTCGACCACCTCGGCCATGAAGTCCTGTTCGCTGACGTCCTTGATGTTGGCGTCCTTCGCCGGCGCCGCGGCGCCGCCCCCGAGTTCGATCATGTCTTCCTCCGCCGGTTTGCGGTTGCTTTGGGCTGATGTGGCGCAGCGGGGGGCAGGTTGCAAGTGCGCGCTCGGGCGCGGTCCCCCGGTGCGGCGCGATTTTTCACGCGTCCCAAGGGGTGGGGGCGCTGCCCCCGTCCGCGCCTGCGCGCGGACTCCCCCGGGATATTTCGACCAAGAAGAAGCGCGTGGCGCGGCGCCCTAGAGGTCGAAGGTCGCGAAGACGGGCGCGTGGTCGGAGGGCTTGGAGGGGGTGTCCCAGCCGCGCACGGGGCGGAGGATGCGGCTGGAATGGGCGGCATCCGCGATGTCGGGCGTGGCCCAGACGTGGTCGAGCCGGCGGCCCTTGTCGGCGGCGTCCCAGTCCTTGGCGCGGTAGGACCACCAAGAATAGAGCAGACCCTCGGGGATGTCCTTGCGCGTCACGTCGACCCAGCCGCCGGCCTCTTGCACGGCGGTGAGGTGGTCGACCTCGACGGGCGTGTGGCTGACGATCCTGACCATCTTCTTGTGGTCCCAGACATCGTCCTCGCGCGGGGCGATGTTGAGATCGCCCACGAGGATCGCGCGTTCGGGACGCTCGGCGGCGAACCAGTCGCGCATCTCGGTGAGGTAGTCGAGCTTCTGGCCGAACTTTACGTTCTTTTCGCGGTCGGGCTCGTCGCCGCCGGCGGGGACGTAGAAGTTGTGCACGGTGACGCCGTTGGGCAGTTTCGCCGCCACGTGGCGCGCGTGGCCAAGCTGGACGAGGTCACGGCCATCGACCTCTTCGAGCGGCAGCTTCGACAGGATCGCCACGCCGTTGTAGCCCTTCTGCCCGCGCGCCACGAGGTGGGTGTAGCCCAGCGCCGCGAATTGCTCGGCCGGGATCTTGTCGACCGGGCACTTGCATTCCTGCAGGCAGAGCACGTCGGGCGCCTCTTCGGTCAGCAGGCGTTCCACGAGGCCCGCGCGCAGGCGGACCGAGTTGATGTTCCAGGTGGCAAGCGTGAAGGGCATCAGGGGTCTCCGGGATCAGAAGGGCGGCTTGGCGCGGAAGCGGACGCCGGCGCCGCCGTCGGGATGGCGCAGGCGCAGCTCCTCCGCGTGCAGCATCATGCGGGGGTAGTCGGCGGCGGTTTCGGGCGCATAGAACGGATCGCCGAGGATCGGGTGGCCGAGTTCGAGCATGTGCACGCGGAGCTGATGGCTGCGCCCGGTCTGCGGGTAGAGCCGCATGCGGGTCTCATCATCGGAGGCGCGCTGCACCTTCCAGTCGGTGACAGCGGGCTTGCCGTTCTCGTAATCCACCTTCTGGCGCGGGCGGTTGGGCCAGTCGACGCAGAGCGGCAGATCCACCCTGCCCTCGCGCTCGGCCACCCGGCCCGCCACGCGGGCGACATAGGTCTTCTTGGTCTGGCGCTTCTCGAACTGAAGCCCAAGGTGGCGCTGCGCGGGCGCGGTCAGCGCAAAGATCATCACGCCCGAGGTATCGCGGTCGAGCCGGTGCACCAGCAGCACCTCGGGGAAAGGCACGCGCAGGCGTTCGATCAGGCAGTCGGCGAGTTCCGGGCCTTTGCCGGGCACCGACAGCAGGCCCGCGGGCTTGTCGACCACGAGGATCTCGTGGTCGGCATGCAACACCGGGATCTCTCCCTGCGGCGGATCGTAATCACCTGCGGACATGACAGCGGCTTTGGCAGAGCGCGGCGCGCGCCGCAAGGGCGCGCGGGGCTCAGGCGGCGAAGGTCGCGTCGAGGATCGCCTGCAGCGCCTCGGCATCGTCCTTCGTGAAGGCGCCGGGGCGGTCGCTGTCGATGTCGAGCACGGCGATCACCTCGCCCGCGGCGTTGCGCACCGGCAGCACCAGCTCCGAGCGGGTGGAGGTGGAGCAGGCGATGTGACCCGGGAAGGCCTCCACGTCGTCGACAAGCTGCGCCTCGCCGGTGCGGGCGCAGGCACCGCAGACGCCGCGCTCGAAGGGGATGACAAGGCAGCCGTGCCCGCCCTGGTAGGGGCCGATCTTGAGCACGCCCGGTTCGGTGACGCGGTAGAAGCCGGTCCAGTCGAAGCGGTCGTCGGCATGGTGGATCTCGCAGGCGAGCGTCGCCATGAGCGCGACCGCGTCGGTTTCGCCCTCGGTCAGGGCGGCGGTGGTGCTGGCGAGCGTGGTGTAGTCCACCGTCATGGCGGTCTCCTTCATGTCCTGTGTGCGGCGCGGCCCCGCGGATCTGGCCCCTGCCGTGCGGCGCGTCAACCCGGCGGGGCACGCGGGCCGCCCGCGTCCATACGCTATGGTAATCCCCGGCGGCTAGGTTGCGCGCGACCCGCGTGACGGAGAGCGACATGAAACTGACGACGCAGATGCACGGCGACGTGCAGATCATCACGGCCGAAGCCGACCGCATCGACGCCGCCTCGGCCATCGCCTTCAAGGACGGCATGCGGCACGAGACCGAGGGCCACGACGGCCGGGTCGTGCTCGACCTCGGGCAGGTGGAGTTCATCGATTCGAGCGGGCTTGGCGCGGTGGTCGCGGCGATGAAGCAGATGGCCGACACCCGCCAGCTGGAACTGGCCTGCCTGTCGGACGGCGTCGACCGGGTGTTTCGCATGACGCGGATGGACACGATCTTCCCCATCTACCGCAGCATCAACGACGCGCTCACTCGGCGCGTGAGCTGAGCCGGCACGACGGGGCGATGGCGCAACCGTCACGACCCCCCGCCGCCCCCACGGCGGCTTTCTACGCGCAGCTCCGGAGCGAGGCCTGCCGCATCCGAAGCTGCGTCTCGTCCAGCCGTGCCTTCCTCGCGGACCATGGCGCGCCGGCCCCCGCCGCCCACAGGGCCGAGCTGGTGCTGGCCGAGGTGCTCAACAACATCGCCGAACATGCCTATTGCGCGGACGCCCCGGGCTGGATCGGGCTGGCGCTGCGGCTGCAGCCCGGTGGCGTCGAGGTCTGCGTCTGCGACCGCGGCATCCCCATGCCGCAAAAGCGCCCGCCTGAGGCCGCGCTGCCGGATCCGGCGGGCCTGCCCGAAGGCGGCTTCGGCTGGTTCCTGATCCACGAGCTGTCGCAGGAACTCGCCTATCGCCACGAGGGCGGGCTGAACCGGCTGACCTTCAGGCTTCCGCTGCGATAGCCGAACAGCGACCGTATTTTCCCTGCGCTTCCAAGGTCCGGCTCTAGCTGTCTTGCTTCGGTGGAATACGGCGCTTTTGGAAACCCGTCTTGGATTGCTCGAAACCCGCCCCGAGGTAGAAGTTGAACGTCCCCCGGTCCTTCGAGCCAGTCAGCAACATTATCTTATAGCATCCCTCGGCCCATGCCGCGTCAGTGGCAGCGTCAAGCAGCTGTCGCCCATAGCCCTGTTGACGATACGCGCCGTGGGTGACCACGTTCTCGACAATCGCATAGGGCGTTGCACCACGCGTGAGATTTGGAACAACGACAAGCGTGCAGGAGGCGGCCAGGACCCCATCCACCTCGCCAATGAGAATTGCACTGCCCGAATAGGTGAGAAACCTCTCGAAAGCCTCTATGGCGGCCCCATCGTCCGCACGCTCGTCGCCGGGAATGAGATGCTCATACAGATCCAACAATCTTGGGATATCGCCGCGCGTGGCACGGTCGATGGTCAGGGAGGACTTTAGCATGTCTTGATGATGCCCTATCAGGCAGCCTTCAACAACACAGGGCCATCTCCTGATCCGATTGTTGCGCAGAGTTTTATTGAAGCCGGGATTAAGGCGCGATTAACCCTACAGGGCCACTTTTCCGCCTCAGGTTGCACAATTCCATTGTCGCCCCGGGACCGACAATGTCACGCCGAGGAATGACCCGCGGCGGGTCCATTTTCTGCCGCTTTGGCCCCGCATATCAGGGGCTGTAGCTGAACGAGGCTTCCCTCGGCGCCGCGCATCAACAGCCCCCACCCAGAGCGCGGTGCCGAGGACTTTTCTCCCCCTCCCGACACCCCGATCAGACCGATGATTGACCCCGCCGCCGGGGCCCGTAGATTGCGCCGGACAGTCCGTGCCGCGGCCCCGCCGCGCCGGCAGAGGGGGAGACTTGAACAGATGCGCGATTTTCACCTGCCCGGGCGGTCCGCCGTCCTTGCCACCAACGGCATGTGCGCCACCTCGCACCCGCTGGCCGCGCAGACCGCCGTGGACATCCTGCGCCGGGGCGGCAATGCCGTGGATGCTGCCATCGCGGCGGGTGTCCTGCTGGGGCTGGCGGAACCACACATGACCGGGATCGGCGGCGACTGCTTTGCGCTGATCTCGCCCGCGGGCAGCGACGACGTGATCGCGGTGAACGGATCGGGCCGCGCGCCCGCCGGCGCCAGCGCCGCCGCCCTGCGCGACAAGGGCCACGCCACGGTGCCGGTGAACTCTGTCGAGGCGGTGACGCTGCCCGGCGCCCTCGATGCCTTCTGCACCATGTCGGAGCGCTGGGGAAAGCTCGGACTTGCCGACAGCCTCGCCCCCGCGATCCACTACATGGAGGAGGGCGTGCCCGTGGCGCCGCGCGTGGCCCACGACTGGGCCGAAGAGGCCCCGGTCCTGCAAGGCCACGCCCGGGATCATTTCCTGTCGGGCGGCAAGGCGCCGAAGCTGGGCGACATCTTCAGCCTGCCCGGCCAGGCCGAGGTCCTGCGCCGCGTCGCGCGCGAGGGGCGCGACGGGTTCTACGCCGGCGAAGTGGCCGAGGACATGCTGAAAACGCTGCAGGATCTGGGCGGCACGCATGCGCCCGAGGATTTCGCCGCCACCGCCTGCACCATCGGCGCGCCGCTGTCGGGCACCTACAAGGGGCGCGAACTGCTCGAGCATCCGCCCAACGGCCAGGGCGTCACCGCGCATCTCATGCTCAACATCCTGTCGCACTTCGACCTTGCATCGCTCGACCCGCTGGGTGCCGAGCGCGCGCATCTCGAGGCCGAGGCCGGCAAGCTCGCCTACCATGCGCGCAACCGCTTCCTCGCCGATCCCGACCACATGACGCGGCTTGATCACCTGACCTCCCCCGAGACGGCCGCAAAACTCGCCGCGCTGATCGACCGCGACCATGCCATGGCACACCCGGCGCAGGTGAGCGAGGCGGTGCACAGGGACACCGTGCTGCTGACGGTGGTGGACCGCGACCGCATGGCCGTGACGTTGATCTACTCGATCTTCCACGGCTTCGGCTCGGGCATCGCGTCCGAGAAATTCGGCATCCTGTTCCAGAACCGCGGCGCGGGCTTCAGCCTGACCGAGGGCCACGCCAACGAGATGGCGGGCGGCAAGCGCCCCATGCACACGATCATCCCCGCCATGATCCGCGACGGCGGCCGCGTCACCCTGCCCTTCGGCGTCATGGGCGGCCAGTACCAGCCCACCGGCCACACCCGCGTGATGACCAACCTCACCGACTACGGCATGGACCTGCAAAGCGCGCTCGACGCGCCGCGCAGCTTTGCCGACGGCGGCGTGCTCAAGGTCGAACGCGGCTACCCGGACGCGGTCCGCGCTGCGCTGCAGCAAAAGGGTCACGAGATCGAGGTGCCCGACGGGCCGCTCGGCGGCGCGCAGGCGATCTTTGTTCACAAAAACGGGGCATTGGAGGGCGCGTCGGACCCGCGCAAAGATGGCTGCGCGCTGGGATACTGACGCAATGTTAACCAAGTCGGGGCGGCACTGCCGCAGTTTCGCCCCGGCCCGAACGCATGCGCCGGCCGGGGGCGTATCTGCCCCGCCCGGCCGGTCGGCTCAGTAGCTGTATTCGGCGTAGATCCGGCTCAGATCGCCATTCCACTCGCCGTGGTAGCGCTCCAGCAGCTCGTCGGCGGGCACATGGCCGGTCTCGACGCTTTCCTTCAGCGCGTTGAGGAAATGCGTCTCGTCCGGCAGCAGGCCCCCGGCGCCGGGCCGCGCCCGCGCCTTGAGCCCCGCCTCGGCGATTTCCAGCGTCTCGCGCGCGAGATCGTGCATCGAGATGCCGTCCACCTTGGCCTGCAACCCGTCGACCGAGGCCGCGACGCGCAGCGCCTCGCGCTGTTCGGCGGTAAAGCCCTTGGCGAGATCCCAGGCGGCGTCGAGCGCGCCCTGGTCGTAGGTCAGCCCCACCCAGTAGGCGGGCAGCGCGCAAAGCCGGCGCCAGGGGCCACCATCGGCGCCGCGCATCTCGATGAACTTCTTGACGCGCGCCTCGGGGAAGACGGTCGTCAGGTGATCGGCCCAGTCCGACAGCGTGGGCTTCTCGCCCGGCAGCGCGGGCAGTTCGCCCTTCAGGAAGTCGCGGAACGACTGGCCCAGCGCGTCAACGTATTTCCCGTCGCGGTAGACGAAGTACATCGGCACATCGAGCGCGTAATCGAC
>CAYNKL010000115.1:0-12946 GCA_964397775.1 uncultured Rhodobacterales bacterium
CGTTCGCAAGATCGACACCGCTCCCGTCCGCTTTCACGCGAACCTTCACGTTGTAGTCGATCACGCGCTTGACAGGCACCAGTACCTTCATTCGCTCTTCCTCTTTTGGTCTCGCTCCCCGACTGTGGGAAGCACCACCTTTAGATCTGCCAACCGCCCGATCACGCTCCGTGACCGCTTCGCCGGCACCGTGCGCGCCATCCTCATGGCAGGCCAGGATCAAAACTGGCCCGTTTCAACGGGGACTGCGGACCTTCCTCAGTAGTAGACGTCACCCGCCATCACCCGACGGGCTGTTCGATAGGTTGACACCGATGCGACGGAACCATCGGGATTGATATCGGCCTCGACGGTCATGCTGCCGCTGGCGTGGCGGATCACCATCGGGCTGCTCCCCGCCACAAGTGGCCTGACAAGGCTGTCCTGAAGGGCCGCCGCCACCGCAAGGCAAAGCGCGCCGGTCAGCGGCGTCGCCTTGTGTGGCTGGTCGGCCGAGAACATGCGCACGACGATGCCAGCCTCCGCGTCTTCGGAACGGGCGGGATCGGGCGCCGCGACCAGCGCGACCAGCGGCAGGTTGGTCAAGACCCGGCGGGCATGATGCTCATCCGGGGAAAGGCCCATCTCGACCGCCGAAGCGACCCGAAGTTCCGCCGCGAGCCCCATGATCTGCGGATCGCCGGCAAGCGCGTCGGGGGTTTCCCGACCGGTGAGCCCAAGATCTGCCGCGCGGGCGAAGCAGACCGGGTTGGCCGCATCGATCAGCGAGACCTCGATCTCCCCTGCCTCGGTTCGCAGCATCTGCCGTGCCTTCCCGGTGGGCAGCAGGTGCCCCGTAGTCGCACCGCCGGGCTCGAGAAAGGACAACCGGATCGGCGCCCCGGTCCCGGCCACGCCGTCGAGGGCGAAATCGCCATCCTCCGTCCATTTTCCGTCTCGCAAGGGGAAGTCGGCGGCGATGATCTTGCCGGTATTGGTATTGTGGATGCGCACCCGGGCCCTGTCACCCGAGGCCGCCACCAGGCCTTGATCGACCGCGAACGGCCCGACGGCCGAGGAAATGTTGCCGCAGTTACCGCGATAGCTGACGGTGGGCTCGGTCACGCCAACCTGTCCGAAGGTGTAGTCAACATCGGCATCCGGCCGACTGGGCGAGCCGATCACCGCGACCTTCGAAAGCGACGTGATCCCGCCACCGATCCCGTTCAGCTGTCGGCCGTGCGGATCGGGGCTTCCCAACGCCCCCAGGAAGACCGGAGCCCAGGCGGCATAGTCCGGCGCGACGGCCTCAGGAAGGTCATCCCGGTGGAACATCAGAGCGCGACTGGTTCCGCCGCGCATGTAAAGCGCCCTGACCCGACCCGACGTCATCGGCTCACTCTTCGACCGTGGGAATGACCGAGCGGACGATCTTGCGGTCCAGCGCCTCGAAGTCGTTCAACCGGATGGTCTCGTAGAGCTCGGCCCGTGTCTGCATGTCGTCCTGTGCGGCCTTTGTGCTGCCATCGCGGGCGAGCACCTTCAGCAGCTTCTCCTGCGCACGGTTTGCAACGCGCAGCGTCGAGACGGGCCAGATCACCATCTTGTAGCCGAGCGCCTCGAACTCGTCCGCGGTGATGTCGGGGGTACGACCGAACTCCGTCATGTTAGCCAGAAGCGGCGCGTCGACGGCTTCGGAAAAGGCGCGGAAAGCGTCCTTCGTGCCAAGCGCCTCGGGGAAGATCGCATCGGCACCGGCCTCAAGATAGAGCCGCGCCCGGGCGATGGCCGCATCGATGCCTTCGCTCTCCGCCGCGTCGGTACGCGCCACGATCCGGAGCGAGCGTCGCGCCATGCGCGCGGCCGCAACCTTGGCGGCCATCTCCTCGGGCGAGACAAGGCGCTTGTCGTTCAGGTGGCCGCATTTCTTCGGCAGCACCTGATCCTCGATCTGCACCGCCGCCGCACCTGCATCCTCGAAAGCGCGCACCATATGCATCACGTTCAGCGCTTCGCCAAAGCCTGTGTCGCCGTCCACGAGCACCGGCAGACCAGAGGCCCGGTAGATCTGGCGAATGAAAAAACAGACCTCGTCCACCATGATAATGCCGAGATCGGGCAAGCCCATCGAAGCCGTCATCGCGGCCCCCGAAAGGTAGAGCGAGGTGAAGCCCGCGTCGCGCGCCTGGATCGCCGCCATGCCGTTATGGGCGCCCGGCATCCGGAGGATCTGGGGCTCTGCCCACATCTCGGCCAGACGGTCGCCCGGCGCGCCCGCGGGTAGATCTGCTGCTCTCAAATACATGATGCCACTTCGTCTTTCGTATCTATGCGGGGGGTTTGTCCCAGACCGCGTGGTTCCCTTCGTTGCCTCGCACCACCGAAAGGTCCAAGGCCCCCACGCCCGCCACCCGGCTGACGACGCGATCACCCTCTTCAAGGGGGCCGACGCCCGAGGGGGTACCGGATGCGATGATGTCGCCCGGATACAGCGTCATCACGGCCGAGGCCATTTCGACCATTGTAGGGATGTCCACGATCAGGTCCCGCGTGGATGCCTTCTGTCGGCACTCGCCGTTCACGGTCAGTTCGGTCTCTATGTCGGTCACGTCAGGGATCTCATCCGCCGTCACGATCCACGGTCCGACCGGGCAGAAGCTGTCGTAGGACTTGCGCATCACCCTTTCCTCCTTGCCGCGGATCACCACGTCGATCAGGCAGGAATAGCCGAAGATGTGGTTCAGCGCCTCGGACCGGGGGATCGAACGGCCGCCCTTGCCGATGATGAGCGCGATTTCGCATTCGTGGTGGATCTCGCGGCCCGGCACCGGGGGCAGGACGATCGGGTCCGAAGGACCGCTGAGCGAGGAGTTCGCTTTCAGGAAGAACCCTTGCCCACCAGCCGCGAATTTCGAGATCACCCCGTGGGTCGCGGTTTTCTGCTCTTCGATATGGGCCTGGTAGTTGGCCGGGAAGGCGATCAGCTTGTTCGGCCAATCCACAGGACAATCGAGCCGGACCGACGCAAGCGGCAGGTGCGGCGCCCCATCCGCCAGCGCGGCGATACCGTCGGGCGCCTCTGCGTGGGCAGCGATGAAACGAACCATTCCCACCGGGGGCCAAGCGGCGGGATCATGTCCCGCCGCCTCTGTCAGGTCTGCGATCTGGTCGCCCTCGATCAGGCCGATCCGGCCGCCATTGAAACGTGCGATCTTCATGGTCGTCTCAGGCTGCCTCTTCCCGCCACAATCCCAGCGCCTTGAGCACGGGGAAGTCGTTCACCTGGAACATCAGGCAGTCCTCGTCCTGCGAGAGGTTCTCGTGGGAGTGCTCGGCCCAGGGCGGGATCGCGATGAAATCGCCCTTGCCCCACTCGAAGACCTGCCCGTCGACCACCGTGCGACCATTTCCGCGGATCACGTAGGTGACCGAGCTTCCGGTGTGGCGGTGCGGCTTGAGTTTGATGCCGGGACGCAGACGCTGCATCAGCGTGCCGATGGTCCGCGACGCGGGCTGACCGTTCACCGGGTTGATGTACTCAAGGATCGTGTCGTCATGCGGGTCCGGGTCGAGCCCGGCGGCCTGCATGACCGCCTCCTCCGCCCGGTCGCGGGGATAGGCCAGCAAGGGGTTGTCGAACATCCGGTGCTGCGGCTTCATCGGGCGCATGATACCGCTTCCGAATTCACGGAAGGTGGCATCGGGCAGCGCGTTCGTCTCCTGCCGGGGCGCGTCGGATCCGTCGAAGAAGACCGCCTCGAGGTTACGCACCAGACTGACATCAAGCACGTCGAGCCAGATCATGGGCTTGTCGCCCTTATGTTCGTGATCGTGCCAGGCCATGGCAGGCGTGAAGACGAGGTCGCCCTCGTTCATCGGGTATTTCTCGCCGTCCACGATCGTGTCGGCCCCCTCGCCCTGCATGATGAAGCGCAGCGCCGAGGCGGTGTGCCGGTGCGCTGTCGCGATCTCGCCGGGCAGGATGTACTGGATCGAGGCCCAGAAGGTCGGCGTGGTCCCGTAGTCGATGCCGGGGTTTGCCAGCCGCAGCGTGCGCCTTACCCCGCCGGCCGAGAGCTTGATCTGCTCACCGATGCGGTCGAGGAAGGCCGAAATGTCCGCGGCCTTCCAATGCACCGGCTGCATTTTCGGCTCGGGCACCTTGGTGAAAAGCGGTGGATCCGAGGGCTGGTGGATCGCAAGGTGGCGTTCCTTCAGATCAGCGCGCAGTGCCTCGCGCGCTTCGCCGTCCTCGGCGGTCATGACGTCGGCCATGTCGTCTCCTTTTCAATGTCAGCGCCGAAACAAACCGCCCTGCCGGGGCGAACGGTCGGGTCGGGGGCAGGACAATGGGTCGGCAGACTTGCGCAATGCCGACGCGAAGACGTGTCCCAGACTGGCGGTATGTGTCATGCGTTCCTCCCGACGTGAGGAGGGTCGCATGCCGTATCGAGACGAGAAAATACGAACTGCCGACAGCTGCCATACGCTAAAGGTATGGAGCAGCGGGCAAGCTGCCCGAGGCCTCAGGCACACCCCTCCACACGCAGGTCGTCGTCCGGCTGCAACTTGAGGGCCTTGGCGACCTCGACCAGGCGCGGCAGGCTCTTCGACTCGGAATCCCTGCGCCAGGCCAGCTGGATCGTCGACTTGGGTGTATCCTCCCGCAGCGGGATGTAGCGAAGCTGATCGGTATGGATCGAGCGAACCGAAGCCGGCACCATCGAAATGCCCATGCCCGCCGCCACGAGGCCCAATAGCGTGTGCGTATCAGACACCTCGTGGACGATGTTCGGCTTGACGCCGCGGTCAGCAAGAACGCTGAACATCTGCCGGCTGTAGTCCCGGTTGACCGATGGAATGACCCGTATCAGTGGCTGCGACAACACCTGCTCGGCCGTCAGAACAGACTGAGACGCAAAGGGATGCTTCTTCGAAACCACCGCGACGAAGGGCTCCTCCATCAGAGTATGCGTCTCGATCTCGGAATAGATCATTGGACCGCGCAGGATGCCGACGTCGATCCGTTCTTCTCGCAGGGCGACGAGTTGCTGGCCTATCGTCATTTCCTGCAGGTGGAACCGCACACGCGGATGCTCCGCGACGAAGGCCTCGAAAAGCTGCGGAATGATCGTGTAGATTGATGAAAAGATCGCAGCGACGGACAGGGGGCCCTCTTCCCCGCGCTTGATGGCACCGACGAGTTCAGCCGCGATTTGTGTGTTGTTGATGATGCGCCGCGCGTAGAGGATAAATGCCTCACCCTCAGGTGTCAGCGACACATGGCGCCGACTACGGTTGAGCAGCTTCACGCGGAGCTGCTGTTCAAGCGCAAGAATTTGCTGGCTGAGCGGCGGCTGCGCGATGCCCATCTTTTCCGCCGCCCGCGTGAAGTTCAGCTCTTCCGCAACCGCAAGGAAATAGCGCAACTGACGCAATTCGATCCGGGGTAGGTTACCGTAAAGATCGGTGCGCGTGCTGCACGGATCCACGAAGGCGGCAAGGCTGCCGCTGGTTGCGTCCGACATATCAATCCTCCCTGAGCCCGCTCTCCCAACGGGACTTCTGACCCGGGCAGCACGTCGCGCAGCCCGGACACTTGAGAGATGTTTTAATCATTGGCCGGTTGTCCGGCAAGTCTTTGGTTGATCCATTGGATAATTCGACATTTCAAGTCGTTGATGGGAGAGGTCATGAATAGCTTCTCCGTATCAAGCTGTAAGGTTTCGGTCTTGGACAGTTCAGTCTCGCGGCGACTACCACTTGGTCAATATTGGGGCCTCGTGGCCAAACGCCCCGTCACACGCATGTACGACAGGACAGGACACCGCATGACAGAGCGACATTTCCCGGTACTTATCGTTGGTGCAGGGCCTGTGGGCCTCTCGCTTGCAGGAGACCTCGCAACCCGCGGCGTTCGCAGCCTTCTTATCGAGAAGACCGACGGCACGATCGTGCAGCCCAAGATGGACATGGTCGGCGTCAGGACCATGGAATTCTGCCGGCGATGGGGCATCGTGGAATGGGTCGAACAGTCGCCCTACCCGCGCGACTACCCTCAGGACAACGTCTGGTTGGAATCCTTCACCGGGGTGGAATTCGGTCGCGAACCCATGGTGTGCAAGGACGAGGAGCCGCTCCCGAAGCAGAGTCCGCAAAAGCGCGAACGCTGCCCACAGGACATGTTCGACCCGATCCTGACCCGTTTCGCGCGGCAGTTTGACGAAACCGAGATCGAATACGAGACGGAGCTGGAGTCCTTCACACAGTCCGACGACGGCGTCGTGGCCGAGCTTCGGCACAAGGACGGCACCATCGAGACGGTCCGAGCGGATTACCTGGTCGGGACCGACGGGGCCGCCAGCACGGTACGCCGGGCACTCGACATCCCGATGCATGGCCGGCCGGTCCTGACCTACACGACCAACGTGATCTTCCGCTGCAAGGACCTGCCGTCGCTGCATGACAAGGGCAAGGCCTACCGCTTCATCTTTATCGGAGAAGAGGGCACCTGGCTTACCATCGTCGCCATCGACGGAGCCGACCGCTGGCGGCTCTCCTACGTTGGCTCACAGGAACGCCGCACGCTGGAAGAGGACGAGATCCACAGTCTGATCCAGCGCGCCATGGGCAAACCCTTCGACTACGAGATCGAATCCGTCATGCCATGGGTGCGCCGCGCACTGGTGGCCGAAACCTTCGGCAAGGGGCGCGTCTTCCTCGCCGGCGATTCCTGTCACCTGACCTCGCCCACCGGCGGCTTCGGGATGAACACCGGGATCGCGGATTCCGTCGACCTCTCCTGGAAGATCGCCGCCGTGCACGACGGTTGGGCGGATCCGGCGCTGCTGGAAAGCTACACGATCGAACGCAAGCCTGTTGCGGTTCGCATGGTGACCGAGGCCAACCGCAACCTGAAGCGGATGCTCGCGACACGTGACAAGGCCCCTGATCCGATCGCCTTCAACCCCGGCCCCGAGGGCGCCGCCGCGCGCAAGGCCTATGGGGACTGGTACACCGAAACGATGCGCGCCGAGTGGTACTCCATCGGGATCCACCTCGGGTTCAACTACTACCATTCGCCCGTCGTCTGCCCGGACGCCTCCGAGAACCCGGATGACGACGTTTCGAGTTACGTCCAGACGGGCAGGCCCGGTCACCGGGCTCCCCACGTCTGGCTGAAAGACGGCCAGTCCACACTCGACCTCTTCGGCCATGGGCTCACACTGCTGCGCCTGAACAGCAAGGCCACCGACTCCAGCGCCTTCGAAGCCGCGGCCGACGACCGCGGCCTGCCTCTGAAGACCCATGATCTCTCCAGTGAAAGCGACGAAATCCGCGAACTCTACGGCGCGGATCTGGTGTTGGTCCGGCCCGACGGCCACGTGGGCTGGCGCGGTGACACGATGCCCGATAACGCGGGCCTCGTGCTCGACATGCTGCGTGGCGCCAAACCCTCGCAACCTGCCGAGCTGCCCGCCGATCTGCCGGGCGAGGAACCGGATGTCGACCTGCGTTTCGAGGATATCGAGAGCCGCGTCAGCGCCTGACCCGGATCGGCAGATCACTCAGTGTAGGGAGGCGTCAGAGTTGCTTATCCTGACCCAGACGGTCGTGAGGACCCTCCCTACATTGGCTTTGACAATCGCCGCCTGCCCGCCAGACATGATACAACGACCCCAGGAAATCTCATGCCGGATCAGAACCGTACCGAACAGACCGATGTCCTTGTCATTGGCGCGGGGATGGCCGGCTACGCCGCGGCCATCGCCGCCCGGGAAGCCGGCGCTCGGGTCATCCTTGCCGAGAAACTGGCGCATGACGGCGGCAGTTCGATCCTGAGCGGAACAACGTTTGCCTTCGCCGGCACGCCTCTGCAGGTGGAACAGGACATCGAGGACGACGACGAGGCTCTCAGGAAGGACCTGCTGGAAGTCGGCGGCCACAAGAACGATCCCGCCATGGTCGATCTTTATGTCGCGCATCAGTTGGAGACATTCGGCTGGCTGCGCGACATCGGTGTCGCCTTTCAGGAGGTGCAGCTGAGTTCGAACATGTCGCGGCCGCGAAGCCATCCTGCCGTACCCGTCCAGATCTTCGAAAGCCTGCGCAAGCGCGCGGCGGCCCTGAGCCTCGATCTCCGCACGGGCTACACGGCGCAGCGCCTGATCCAGACATCCGACGGCGGCGTTGCGGGTGCCGAGTTCGACACCCCGGACGGGCGCCTCTCGGTCCTGGCAGAAGGTGGCGTGATCCTGGCAACCGGGGGCTTCGCCCGCAGCGACAGGCTGGTACAGACCTTTGCTCCCGATCAGGCGCCTGCGCTTCGGCTTGGCGGGGCGGGATCGCATGGCGACGGGCTGACAATGGCTTGGGCGCTGGGTGCCGACATGGCCGACATGGGCTATGCCAAGGCGACCTTCGGCATTGCCTATCCCGACTATCCGGGGTCCGGCCGCAGCTTCGAGGGCGACCGCATCCTGCTGCATGCAATGTACCGGGGGGCCATCGCCGTGAACCGCGACGGAGACCGGTTCATCGCGGAATCTGCCTCCTACAAGGTCCTCGGCGATGCCTGCCTGAAGCAACCCGACGCGATGGCCTTTCAGATCTTCGATGCCCAGGTGATGGCCGAAACGCGCGAGGCGCCCCGCACGCACAACTACCGCGGCGCAGACGCGGCCGGGCTGCTGATCAAGGCTTATAGCATCGAAGCCCTGGCCGAAGCGGCCGGACTGCCGAAAGAGGCGGTGACCGCATCCGTCAACGCCTACAATGCCGCCTGCGACGGGGCCCAGCCGGATGCCTTCGGACGCACGACGCTTGGCATGGGCTACGGCGTGCCCCGCCGGATCGACCAGGCGCCGTTCTACGCCTACCCCTGCACCTCCGGGCTGTTCAGCACCTACGCGGGGCTGCGTACGGGCCCAGATCTCCAGGTTCGCCGTGTCGACGGCACACCGATTTCCGACCTTTACGCTGCTGGCGAGGTTCTTGGCGGCTTCCACGGCAAAGGCTACATGAGCGGGTCAGCCATGGGGAAATCCGCGGTCTTCGGGCGTCTCGCCGGTCGCTCCGCAGCTCACAGGGCCCTCGGGAGCAATGCGGAACGACGCACGACCGAAGCGCTGTAACGGTGGCAGTCGACCGGAGGGTCGAGTCAGTTCCACACAGCACGCCATGTTGCATCAGCCCGGTCTGGTCGCGTCAATCGAAGTTCTCGTACTGCTTCAGGTGCAGCAAGGTCTCTGCATGTGACCGACCAATGCAGCCCGGCCCGAGGTCGCCGACAAGCCGGATCGCTGCGCTCTTCGGCCACCGCCAAGTGGCAGGTGCAAAGGGAACTCCGCATCATATGATTTGAGCTCTTCAAACCGTTATCTTGAGATCAGAGACATTCCTTGCCTCTGGTTGGCCCCTTCGAGAGTCGAGTTTGGCAACGTTTCGCGACCCGATATTCCCAAAACTACCGCGCGAGGCGCCCGCGGTCCTGACAGCCAGATGGAGCCAGGACCCATTGTCACAAGCGCTGCATCATGGTCACCGGCGCGCATTTCATGATCGCGATGACCGCAAGGATGCAGGCCACGCCGATCCCCGCCATCTCGATCTGGTTCAGTCCGAGGCTGGGAATGCCCGGTGCGGCCAGTATCAGGCCGGCCAGCATTAGCAGTCCACGCAGGGCGTAGCCGGTGACGCCATCGGCAATGCCGCCAACGCCGAGCACGTAGCCTTGCAACGACCAGGCAATCGCCGCCACGCCGATCATCGCCGTGACGATGGATATCGCGATCAGCTCCCATCCCCCCTGAAGGATCAGGGCCGGATTGTAGACGAAGTAGAACGGGATGAAATACATCACGCTCGCCAGACGCATCGAATGCCAGCCGATGTTCGCCGCCGGAACCTTGGCAATCGCCGAGGCCGCAAAGGTGGCGATGGCAACGGGCGGCGTCACGAACGACAGCATGCCCCAGTACATGACGAACATGTGGACCGCCAAGGCGTTGAAACCGACCTTGGTCAGCGCTGGAACCAGCACGATCGCAAGGAAGATGTAGCAGGCTGAGACTGTCATCCCCATGCCCAGGACAAAGGCTGTCAAAGCGCCCATCATCAGCAGCAGGAAGGGCGTATCGCCCGCCAGGAATACAAGATCCGTCGAGAGGGTGGAGAGGATCCCCGTGGCCGCCAGCCCGCCCGCGATCATGCCAATCGCGAGAATGACGGCGAGGATCTCGGCCAATCCCTGACCGACGCTCGCAATCAGCGCGATGAGGCCACGCAGCGACAGGCGGTTCGCGGGCTTGTACTGGTTGACGACCAGCAACAAACCCGTCGCGTAGAATGCCGCCCGGCTTTCGTTGAAGCCAGAGGCCAGCATCCAGATCAAGGCCGCAAAAACGATACAGTAGTGCCAGCCCTCACGGAAAGCCTGCCCCAAGGTCGGAAGCTGATCGTCGGGCAGGCCCTTCAGATTGCGGCGGGCTGCGTAGGCATCCACCTGCAGCAGCAGCCCGAAATAGAAAAGGAAGGCAGGAACGGCCGCGGCAAAGACGATCTCGCTGTAGGGCAAGTTGAGGAATGTCGCCATGATGAACGCGACAGTGCCCATCACCGGCGGGGTCAGCACGCCACCAGTCGATGCGACAGCTTCGACCCCACCGGCATAGGCGCCGGGGAAACCCAGCCGCTTCATCGCCGGGATCGTGACGGAGCCGCTTGTCATGACGTTGGAAATCACGCTGCCGCTGATCGAGGCCTGCATGCCGGAGGAGATCACTGCCACATGGGCCGCTCCTCCGCGCACCCGGCCCATCAGCGCGAAGGCGACATCGTTGAAGAAGCGCGTCGCCCCCGTGTGCTGAAGCGTCAGTCCGAAGACGATGAAACCGATGACAATGGACGCGAAGGCATTCATGGGCACGCCGAACATGCTCTCGAGTCCGAAGACATGGAAAGAGGCAAGCTCGGGCATCGACATCGACCAGGAATTGAATGGTCCCGGCGCCCACTCCGCAACCAAGGGATAAAGCGACACGATCGCCACCACCAGCGTGAGAGCAGGGCCATTGGTCCGTCTAGCCGCTTCGATCACCACCAGCCAAAGTACAATGGCCACGATCCAGGCAGACATGGGGGCAGAGAACTGCCAACTCGCGTAGATGATCTGGTCGGCGTTCGCGATGAGGAAGGCCGCGCAGCCGAACGAGAGCACCGCAAGGGTCAAGTCGATCAGCCGAGGGTCCAAAGGCTGCCCGTCCGGCCCCTTCCTTTGCAGAAAGACGATCGGCAGGAAGGCGGCGACAAGATAATAGAGAAAAGTCTGGGAATTGATCACGAAGCCGACCTGCCGCGTGAACAGGAACGTCTGGTTCACCGCAAGCAGGAGACCAACGGCTCCGAGCAGCAGCGATATCTTGTTGGCGGCCTTGCGCATCGGGGATCACTCTTGGCTAAGGGACGGGGCGCGGCGGCCGGGGCCGCCGCGTCTGCTAGCGCTGCGATTGTCGGGCTCGCCCGAAAGCGCAGGCGCTTCACATGCTGCTCGGTAACTCCGAACGCGCCTTTTCCCAGGCGGCGGCAAACTCGGCGTCATCCGAGATATCCTGCGCGATCAGGTTGTCCCAAGCCTCCTTGAGAGCTTTCTGGCGCGCGATCAGCTTGTCGTTGTGGACCTGGTTCTCTTCGGTCCAGAGGCCCTGTTCCTTGAAGTAGCGGATCGCACCGTCGTGGTAGGGCACGACGTAGCTCAGAAGTTGCCGGTCGAGGGCAAAGCCGTAGGCCGATGGGGCAGACCCCTTGTAGTCCTCGAAGTTGTCATAGAACGACTTGGTCATCGCGTAGACCTGGTCGGCCTCACGGTCTGCCATCGTGTTGACGATCATCGTCGGGTAGCCGGCCATTTCGATACCGCTCTCGGGCACCGACGCGCCTTCGGTTGCGATCTTCTTGATCCAGCGAGGGTCGGTGGCTCGAATGGCGGACCAGCACTCCGCGTCGTCGTGCGGAATCGGCACCCAGGCCAGGCCATGGGGCGACGCTTCGGCCTTCAGCGCGGTCGCAGAGGTCGTTGAAGAATAGTAGACGTCGACGTCCCCGTTCACATAGGCATCGACCGAAGGACCAAAGCCCGGGACTTCGACCTTTTCGACGTCATCCCAGGTCATGCCGCCACAGCCCATGATCAGCGCATTGAAGGCCTGCTCGATCGCGGCCGAGCCCTGCACGAAGGCGATGCGCTTGCCCTTGAGATCGGCCGGGTTCTGGACATTCAGTTCGGGCCGCACGGCGAGCCCGTATGACCCGTCATCGTTGGCGGTCATCACCAGCCGGACCGGCTGGGGCCCCCAGTCGCGCGCGCTGAACTGAAACAGGCCCTCTTGCGAGAAATAGACGTCGAATCCTGCCAGCACATAGTCGGACCGGCCCAGCTTGAGCGTCGATTGCTGCGCCATGCCGTTTCCCGCGGAAAGCACCCGCATGTTCACCCCGAAGCGCTGTTTCAGCAAGCTGCTGATGGCCACGGCGTTGGCATGATAGGTCCCGCCGGTGTCGTAGGTCGTCCAGACGACGGGGTTCGGCAGATCCAGGTCCTGTGCCGGCAGCACCTGCGGCACGAGGGCCGTGGCATGGGCTGCAATGACGGCCAGGCCGACTTTCCAGTGTTTCATGATATCCTCCCTTGATGGTCTCACGCCCGGAACGTGGCGCGCCGCGGCGCCGCGTTTCCCCCTCCGGACGACAGCTCCAGGCACGTATCCCAAGCTGAACGGATGCTACGAGTTGCCGAGGCCCCCCGATAATATGTTCTGAGTGTCTCGCTATCGCGGATATGTCCGGTCGTAGCGCACGGGCCGTCCCGCCCGGGGCTCAGGTCGAGATGTGCATCCCCCCGTCGAGCCCGAAGTTCTGTCCGGTCAGGTAGCGTGCCGCGTCAGACAGCAGAAAGGCGACGGGCTCTGCC
>CAYNKL010000116.1:0-12886 GCA_964397775.1 uncultured Rhodobacterales bacterium
CGCCGAGAAGGCTTCTATCGCATGTGGGATTGCTGCACGATCGGGGAACGCAGTCCACCGCGCAGCGTTTTTCCAGCAAGGTTACGGAGTATGTTACATGGCTGACCATTCGTTCGAGACAGATCCGGTCATGAGGCGGAGCTGGAAGTGGCTTCTGGCCTTTGGTGTGCTGCTGATCCTTGGTGGCGTCATTGCCCTGCTTAACCCGCTGGCAGCCTCACTGACCGCCACAGCCATCGCAGCGGCGGCATTTTTCGTCGCGGGTGTCCTTCAGATCTGGATGGGCCTTTCGGGTCTCGATGGCAGCGGATCGCGTGCCGGGTCGGTGATCCTGGGCGTGCTGTTCCTGCTCTTCGCGGTAGCCGTGATGTTCGATCCCCTTGGCGGTGTGATCTCACTCACCATCCTTCTGGGGTTCTTCTTCCTGATGCTCGGGTTGGTGCGGTTGTGGATCGGCTACCGGCTGAGACCCCGGCCGGCATCGGGCTGGATGATGGCGGCCGGGGCGGTTTCGGCCCTGCTTGGCCTGCTCATCCTCACCGCCGTGCCGACGGGAGCGCTGGGTATCCTGGGCATCTTCCTTGGCGTGGAGCTTCTGAGTTCGGGCTTTACTGCCGTCGCCGCCGCGCTGATCGCGCGGCGCATGTAACGCTCAGAACTTCACCTCGACACCGGGAAGCTGCAGCGCCTTCATCAGGTCACGCAGCTCTTGCCGGGCGGCGACGTTGGAGATGCTGAGCTGGCGGACACCGACGTCGCGCAGGTCCAGCAGGGTCAGACCCCGGGGGAAGAGTTCGCGGAAGACCACGCGTTCGGAAAAACCGGGCGCCGTGCGGAAACCGATCCGCTTGGCAAGCTGAGTCAGCGCCTTCTCGACCTTGACCTTGTTGATCATGTGCTGGGCGCCGAGGCGGTTGCGCAGCACGATCCAGTCGATCGCCGGAAGACCGGCCTGACCGCGAAGCTGACGGGCGCCCCAGACCATCTCGGAATAGACCGAGGGGCCGAGGATCTTTTCGCCGTCATTGTCGATGCGGGCCAACAGATCGAAATCGACGAAACTGTCGTTGAGCGGCGTCACCAGCGTGTCGGCCAGCGAATGGGCCACCTGCGCAAGCCGCGTGTGGGCCCCGGGGCAGTCGATGACGATGAATTCGCAATCCTGTTCGAGGATGCTGACCGCCCGCCCGATGCGCTGGTCATATTCGTTCTCGTTCTCGCCAAGCGCCTCGCGGTCGACCTCGGGAAGGTCGAGCAGCCGCGGGCTAGCGAGATGGACGCCGATCTTCTCGAGATGGCGGTAGCGGTTCTCGATATAGCGGCCGAGGCTGCGCTGGCGGAGGTCGAGATCGATCGCACCGACGCTGTGGCCCAGCCGCGCAAGGGCGGTGGCGATGTGCATGGAGACGGTCGACTTGCCCGCACCGCCCTTTTCGTTGCCGACCACGATGATCTGCGCCAAGGTTCACCCCTTCTTTCCGAATGTCGGACTGATAGCGGCTTGCCCCGCAACGGAAAAGCCGCTTCGCGCAGAAGGCGTGAATGACGTGACCGTGGTGCCGCGCAGCGGTCACGAAAAAGGCCCGGCGCGGGGCCGGGCCTTGGTATTCGCTCTGGCGCTGAGGCTCAGTGAAGCTTGTTGCCGACCTCGGTGATCGAGGCGTCGATGCGGCGGTTGGCTTCGTCCTCGGTCATCTGTGCGGCGATCACCTCGCGCGCGGCGGAGATGGCGACGGCAATCGCCCGGTCGCGCACGTCCTTGACGGCACGCTCTTCGGCGGCGGCGATCTGTGCCTCGGCCGTGGCAAGGCGGCGCTCGATGTTGCGCTGCATCTCTTCCTTGGCCTGCTCGGCGGCGAGGGCCGCTTCTTCCTTGGCCTGCGCGACGATGCGGTCGGCGTGGCCCTGCACCTCGGACTGCTGACGCTCGTAGCTGGCCAGAAGCGCCTGCGCCTCTTCGCGAAGCTGGCGGGCCTCGTCGAGTTCGGTGCGGATGCCGTCGGCGCGCTTGTCGAGCTCCTTGCCCAGCATGCCCGGCACCTTGAAGTAGACCAGGATCGCGATGAAGAGCAGGAAGGAGAGCAGCACGATGAAGTTCGTGTTGCCCAGCGAGAAGAACGGGCCGGTGGCCGCGAGCGTCGGGGTGGCGGTCAGCGCGAGCGCGGCGCCGGAGGCGAGTGTGGTGCGCAGCATGGCCTTACCCTTTCAGCTGATTGTCGACGGCCGCGTTGACCTGGCTGCTGTCGGCGGTGGTGCCCAGCGCCTGCACGATGGCTTCGGCGGTGTCCTTGGCGACGATCTCGACGTTTTCCAGGGCGCTGGCGCGGATCTCGGAGATCCGCTTTTCCGATTCCTCGGTCTTTGCGGCGATCTCTGAATCGGCCTTGGCCATGGCGGCGTCGAGCTCGGTCTTGATTTCGTCGCGCGTCTGCTGGGCGATCTTCTGCGCTTCGGTGCGGGCGTCGGCGAGGGCCTTTTCGTAGGCTTTCTCGGCGTCACCTGCCTTGCGCTTGAGATCCTCGGCAGCGGCGATGTCGTTGGTGATGGTGCCTTGCCGTTCGGCGAGCACCGAGGCGATCCGCGGCAGGGCAATGCGCGACAGAACGAAGAAAATCGCCAGCAGCGCGAGGATCAGCCAGAAGATCTGGTTGGGCCACCAGTCAAAGCACAGCTGCGGCATGCCGATGGCGCTGCCATCGGGACCCACGCAGGAGCTTGCGGCTGCGGCACCGTGTGTTTCGGTTGCCATGTCGTCCTCCGTCGGACCGTTGTGAATTCCATCGGGCGGGCCACCCCTGAGAGTGGCCGCGCCCGGGCGTAAGGATCCTCAGATGTTGCCGATCAGACGGCGAACATCAGCAGCAGTGCGACGAGGAAGGAGAAGATGCCGAGCGCTTCGGCGAAGGCGATGCCGATGAAGAGCGTGGCGGTCTGCGATGCGGCAGCCGAGGGGTTGCGCAGGGCACCGGCGAGGAAGTTGCCGGCAACGTTGCCGACGCCAAGTGCCGAGAGACCGCAGCCGAGACCTGCGAGACCTGCGCCGATGTGTGCGATTTGACCTTCCATGGGGGTATCTCCTTACGTCTGGAAGTTTCGATTTCGGGTGTTCGGGACCGGCCGGGCGGGATGCCCGGCGGCGGTATCTAGTGGTTCGGGTGAAGCGCGTCCTTGAGGTACACGCAGGTCAGGATCGTGAACACGTAGGCCTGGATGAAGGCCACCATGACCTCGAGCCCGTACATGGCCGTGATCCCGAGGATCGAGAGCGGCGACACGGCGGCGAGCGCGGCGAAGCCGGCGAAGACCTTGATCACGGCGTGGCCGGCCATGAGGTTGCCGCCAAGACGAATGGAGTGGCTGACCGGGCGCACGAAGTAGGAAATCAGCTCGATCACGGCCAGCACCGGGCGCAGCGGCAGCGGCGCCGAGGTGGGCCAGAACAGGCCGAGGAACTTGGTGCCGTGCAGCACGAAGCCCAGCACCGTCACGCTCAGGAAGACCGCCAGGGCAAGAACCACCGTCACCGCGAAGTGCGATGTCAGGGTGAAGGCCATGGGGATGAGGCCGAGGAAGTTCGAGAAGACGATGAACATGAACAGCGTCATCACGTAGGGGAAGTACTTCACGGCATCCTTGCCGGTCACGTCCTCGACCATCTTGTAGATGAAGCCATAAGCCAGTTCGGCCACGGACTGGGTGCGACCGGGAATGATGGCGCGGCGCGACGTGCCCCAGACCATCAGCGCGGTGATGCAGAGCACCGCAATCACCATCCACAACGTGACGTTGGTCACGGTGAACAGCCCCACCTCGCCATTGCCGAAGAGCGGCTTGACGATGAACTGGTCCATCGGGTGGAAAACCAGCCCGCCTTCGCCGTGTGCGGCGCCCTCAGCGCCGTGCGTTTCCGTCGCCATAGCCGTTCCCCTCGTCTTCGTCCGCCTCGAAGGCGTCTTCGTCCTGCAAGTCGCCCGCGTCTTCGGGCGGCACGTAGTCGGTCTGCAGTTCCGCCGCCGATCGCATCATCACGCGGATGCCGGCAACGATCCCGAGGACCGTGAATGTCACCATCAGCCAGGGCGTGGATCCCAGAAGGGTATCGAGCCCGAAACCGATGCCAAAGCCGATCGCGAGACCGGCCACCATTTCCGTCACCATCCGCCAGGCCAGCTGCGCCTGGGAGTGGTAGTCCTGCTGATGGGGCTTTTCCGGTTGCCGTGCCGCGCGCAGCTTGGCCAGCCGGATTTCGAGCTCTTCCAGTTTCCGTTTCGGATCGGGATCGCTCACTTAGTGCCCCATCGGAGTGTTAAGCGGTTGCTACGGTGGAACGGGTGTCTCGTCAACTGCCGGAATCCGCCAGGATCATCCAGAGTAAGATATTGATATCAAAAGATTCCCGGAATCACTCCTCTCCTGCGTGGCCACCACACCATGGCGATGTTGGCGGTAACTATGCCTGAATCCATATTCAACGGATTGGTTGAGAATGCCTGGCGGCGCTTGACGGGCGCCCCTGCCCGCGCTTGATGCAAAGGCATGAGTATCCCGCTCGATATCGTCTTTGCGGCGCTGGCCGACCGCACGCGGCGGCAGATCCTTGCCATGCTGCTCGAGGACGACATGGCCGTGACCGACGTGGCCGAGCCCTTCGAGATGTCGCTGGCCGCGGTGTCCAAGCACCTGTCGATCCTCGCAGGCGCGGGGCTGATCAGCCAGGAAAAGCGCGGCCGCCTGAAGTGGTGCAAGCTGGAACCGGACGCGCTGCGCGAGGCGAGCGTCTGGATGCAGGGCTTCGGCCAGTTCGAACCCATCCACCTCGACGCCTTCGAGCGCTTCCTGGCGCAGGAGCTCGAAGAGCGGGATGAGGCCCCGGACGCCCGACCGGGCGCAGGTGCAGGGCTTTCTTAGGGCGGGTGCTGTGATCTGACGCGGTCTTTCGCGACCCGGCACCCGGATCTCACCGGGCCGGCCCCTCCCCAGAAGGATCCCAGCATGTCCGACCCGTTCGAGAATTTCAGCAGCGGCCTTTCCAGCCCGGCCACCGACCTTCAAGAGATCACGCCCGATGACGCGCAGGACCTGTCGGTCTTTCCGCGCGCGCTTGCCGTGAACACCTCGGGCCATGTCCGGGTCACCGCGGTAGGCGGCAGCACCGCGACGATTTACGTGGTCGCCGGAGCGCCCTGGCCGGTCCGCGTCTCGCGGGTCTGGGCCACGGGGACCGACGCGACCGGGATCGTCGGCCTGATCTGATGCGGCCGGGGTGGTCCGCCGTCTAGTCCTTGAGCAGCAGCAGGAGGGCCAGGCAGGTGAGCGCCACCCCCGGCAGGACCAGCGCTGGCGGCGCGCCGTGGCCGACCGCGATTTCCCACAGGATGACCCAGGACGGGACGAGGTAGGTGTAGGCCAGCACCTTGGACGCGGGCAGCCTCATGGCGGCATAGCGCAGGCAGAGCGTGGTGGTGGCGGTGGCCGCGATCGCGGTATAGCCGATGGTGATCCAGACGATGCGCGGCAGCGTCGCCCAGTCGGTCGCGGCGATGTCCTGCGCGCCCCAGAGCCCGAGCAGAACTGCCCCCATCACCAGCATCACTGCATTGAAGGCCACCGCAGGTTCGCCCCGGCTGAACTTGCTCAGCAGCGGGGCAAAGAGCGCGTGGGCCGCGCAGCCCCAGACGTAGATCATCTCGCCGCGGCCGACCTCGAAGGCGAGCAGGGCCTGGACGTCGGCGCGAAAGATCACCCAGACCGCGCCGAGCCCGCCCAGCAGGAGGGCGAAAAGGACGCGCAGGGTGGTGTGCTGGCGCAGGACCAGCCAGCCGAAGCCCGCGGCCATCAGGGGCGAAAGCGTGAAGACGGCCGCCATGTTCACCGGCGGCGCGGTCTTCAGCCCCTCGAACATGGTGACGAAATAGGTCGCGTAGAGGCCTGCGAGGATCACGTGGCGCCAGGGGGCGTCGAACACCTCGCGCCCTGCCCCGCTCTTCAGGGCCAGCACGCCAAGCGCCAGCGCCGCGACCACGAAACGGACGGCGTTGAGCACGGCCGGATCGACGAAGGGCGCCGCCATGCGCCCCAGAGAGAAGGACCCCGCCACAAGGGCGGAGAAGGTCAGCATGACGAGGTGGCCGCGAGCATAGTCGCTCAGCACGGCTTGTCCCGGGCAGCGTAGGCCTTGAGGTGCCGCAGGAAGGCCTGCACCTTGGCGGTACGGTGCAGGTCGACGTGCGTGACAAGCCAGAGCGGCGCCTCCCATTCCCCGCGCGGCGGCAGGATCTGGACGAGGTCCGGCTGCTGCTCGGCCGCACGCACGAGGAAGAAGCCGATGCCGGCGCCCTCGCGCACCGCCTGGTACATCACGCGCGCGTCAGTCGACCGGAAGACGACCTGACTGTAGGGTATCGCGATCTTGAGCCAGCGCTGGAAGGGCGCGCGGCTTTCGGGATCGTCATGGGCGACGAAGCGGTGTCCCGCGAAGTCTTCCTCGCCCTGGGGCATGCCGTGCTCTTCAATATAGGACCGCGACGCATAAAGGGCGATCTGTTCGCTCGAGAAGGGCTGCACCACGTTGTCGGGCTCTTCCGGCGCCTGGCCGGCGCGCAGGGCGACGTGCGCCTCGCCATATTCGAGACGGAAGACGCGGTCGTCGGTCAGGTAGCGTGCGACGATGTCGGGATACTCGCGCTGAAACGATGTCAGCGCCCCGACGATGAGCGGCGCGAAGATGTTGACCGATGTCACCAGCAGCTCGCCCGAGACCTCGGACCCACGGCCCTTGATCCGACCTTCGAGCTGCTGGAACTGGTCCGAGGTGGCCTGCGCCACGCGGGCGAGATCGTTGCCGGCCTCGGTCGGCGTGTAGCCGCGAGCGTGGCGCTGAAAGAGCTTCACGCCCATGCGCTTCTCGAGCGCGTCGATATGACGGATCACCGTGGCGTGGTGCACGCCGAGCGCCTCGGCCGCGCCGCTGACGGTGCCCAGACGCGCGACCTGGTAGGCGGTTCGGATCTCGTCCCAGTTGTCCATCTTCGACCTTTGTGCGCTGGCTCACATGATATGCGCACTTGGGGCAATTGCGTTCGCAAATGCAAGGGACGATCTGGAAGGCAATATCAACTCACACCAGAAGACCGAGGTCTTTCATGTCCACTCTCCTGCGCGTCGACGCTTCGGCGCGAACCGAAGGTTCGACCACCCGTGAACTCGCCGATGCGGTTGCCGCACGGCTTGCGCCCGCTCAAACCATCCACCGCGACCTGTCGGGCGGCCTGCCGCAGGTCGATGCCGAGTGGATCGGTGCCAACTTCACGCCGGACGAGGATCGCACCGAGGCGCAGCGCGAGACGCTGGCGCTGTCGGACACGCTGGTTGCCGAGCTGAAGGCCGCCGACACGATCATGATCACCGTGCCGGTCTACAACTTCAACATTCCCGCCGCGCTGAAGGCCTGGGTCGACATGATCGCCCGCGCCCGCGTCACCTTCCGCTACACCGAGGACGGCCCCGAGGGCCTTCTGACCGGCAAGCGCGCTATCCTCGTGATCGCGTCGGGCGGCACCGAGGTCGACGGCCCGGTCGATTTCGCCACGCCCTACATGCGCCACGTGCTGAACTTCGTCGGCGTCACCGACGTGCAGCTGGTCCGGTCGGACCGCCAGATGATGGACCCCGAAGGTTCGCGCGCGCAGGCCGAGGCCGACATCGCGGCCCTCGCGGCCTGAAGACGACACGAGGCGCGACAGACACGCCGCCCCTCGTCCGCCGGGTCCACGCCGCCCCACTGGCGCATGGCCCGGCCGCTTCCCCCTTGACTCGGAGTGGTGCGGCTCTCTATTAGCCGTCGCTAACTCCCGGAAGTCCGCAGGCCTTCCGGTCCCATTGGCTGTGCCAGGGATCGCCCCCCGTCAGCGCGTTGCGCCCACGGGGGCATTTCCGCATTGGCATTTGTGATGACCGCCGCGGCCTCTTACGTTTGGGGCGCAAAACCGAGAAACGGGAAAGGAGGGCGCAAGCCCCATGTTCGAATCTCTCTCCGAACGCCTCGGCGGCGTCTTCGACCGCCTGACCAAGCAGGGTGCCCTGTCCGAAGAGGACGTGCGCACCGCCCTGCGCGAGGTGCGCGTCGCCCTTCTGGAAGCCGACGTATCGCTGCCCGTTGCGCGCAACTTCATCAAGACGGTCGAGAAGAAGGCCACCGGCGCCGCGGTGACCAAGTCGGTCACGCCCGGCCAGCAGGTGGTCAAGATCGTCCATGACGAGCTGATCGAGACCTTGCGCGGCGAGGGCGAGCCGGGAAGCCTGCGCGTCGACAGCCCGCCGGCGCCGATCCTGATGGTCGGCCTGCAGGGCGGCGGCAAGACGACGACCACCGCCAAGCTCGCCAAGCGGCTGAAGGAGCGCGACGGCAAGAAGGTCCTGATGGCCTCGCTCGACGTGAACCGCCCGGCGGCCATGGAGCAGCTTCAGATCCTCGGGACGCAGATCGGCGTCGACACCCTGCCCATCGTCAAGGGCGAGGACCCGGTCACCATCGCCAAGCGCGCCAAGACGCAGGCGGGGCTGGGCGGCTACGACGTCTACATGCTCGACACCGCGGGGCGTTTGTCGATCGACGAGGAGCTGATGAGCCAGGTCGAGGCGGTGCGCGACGTGGCCAACCCGCGCGAGACGCTGCTGGTGGTCGACGGCCTGACCGGTCAGGACGCCGTGCACACGGCCGAGAACTTTGACGAACGCATCGGCATCACCGGTGTCGTGCTGACCCGGATGGACGGCGACGGCCGCGGCGGTGCCGCGCTTTCGATGCGCGCCGTCACCGGCAAGCCGATCAAGTTCGTCGGCCTCGGCGAGAAGATGGACGCGCTCGAGACCTTCGAGCCGGACCGTGTCGCGGGCCGCATCCTCGGCATGGGCGACATCGTCGCGCTGGTCGAGAAAGCGCAGCAGACGCTCGAGGCCGAACAGGCCGAGCGCATGATGAAGCGCTTCTCCAAGGGTCAGTTCAACATGAACGACCTGAAGATGCAGCTGGAACAGATGATGAAGATGGGCGGCATGGAGTCGATGCTCCAGATGATGCCGGGCGCGGGCAAGATGGCCAAGCAGATGGGCGACGCGGGCATGGACGACCGCGTGCTCAAGCAGCAGATCGCGCTCATCCAGTCGATGACCAAGAAGGAACGCGCCAACCCGCAGATCCTTCAGGCCAGCCGCAAGAAGCGCATCGCCAATGGTGCCGGCCTTGAGGTCAGCGACCTCAACAAGCTGCTCAAGATGCAGCGCCAGATGTCCGACATGATGAAGAAGATGGGCAAGATGGGCAAAGGCGGCATGATGAAACAGGCCATGAAAGGCATGTTCGGCAAGGGTGGGATGCCCGCCGGCATGGAAGGCATGGACCAGAAGTCGCTGGAGCAGGCCGCCAAGCAGATGGGCGGCATGGGTGGCATGCCCGGCATGGGCGGCGGCGGGCTGCCGCCGGGTCTTGGCGGGTTCGGCAAGAAAAAATGACCCAGGCTGCGCCTCATATCCCAGGCCCGGTGATCGTCACCGAGCGGCTTGTCCTGCGTCCGCCGCGGGCCGAGGATTTCGGCGCCTATGCGGAGTTCGCGGCGTCCGAGCGGGCGGCCTTTGTCGGCGGCGGCAATCTCGATCGCGGCGCGGCCTGGCGCAACTTTGCCGCCTTTACCGGCCAGTGGGCGCTGCTGGGGTACGGCATGTTCACCGTGGCGGAGCGCGAGACCGGCAAGCCCATCGGCATGACCGGCCCGTGGTATCCCGCCGACTGGCCCGAGCGCGAGATCGGCTGGCTGCTTTGGGACCCTGCGCAGGAGGGCCGGGGCATCGCGTCCGAGATGGCGCGTGCCGCGCGGGCGCATGTCTATGGCGACCTCGGCTGGCCCACTGCGGTGAGCTACATCCACCCCGACAATGCCCGCTCCATCGCGCTGGCGGAACGGCTGGGTGCGGTGCTGGATGAGGCTGCCGCCAAGCCGCGCCCGCACGCGCTGGTCTATCGCCATCCCGCACCGTCCGAGGTGTCTGCATGACACTCGCCCTGCAACACGCGGCCCAGCGGCTTGAAACCGCGCGTCTTGTCCTGCGCCGTCCGCGGGCCTCGGACCTCGACGCCTTCATCG
The DNA here is from genome assembly GCA_964397775.1 of uncultured Rhodobacterales bacterium. Taxonomy (GTDB): domain Bacteria; phylum Pseudomonadota; class Alphaproteobacteria; order Rhodobacterales; family Rhodobacteraceae; genus Allosediminivita. The sequence goes on from CAYNKL010000116.1 coordinate 10,140, forward strand.
CCTACGCGACCTCGGAACGGGCGCGCTTTGTGCTCGGTCCCTTCGACGAGGTGCGGGCCTTCGACAAGTTCGCGTCGATGGCGGGCCATTGGGACCTGCGCGGTTTCGGGCGTTACGTGATCGTGCACGAGGGCGCGCCCGTGGGGCATGTGGGTCCCCTGCAGATGCGCGCCGAGGCGCTGCCCGAGATGACATGGTCGCTCTGGCAGGACGCCGCCGAGGGCCGGGGCTTTGCCACCGAGGCATCAGAGGCGGTGATCCGTCACGTCATGGACGACTGCCGCTGGCCGGGGCTGATCATGCGGGTGCTGCCCGAGAACGCGGCCTCGCTGCGGGTGGCCGAGCGCCTTGGCGCACGGCGCACCGACGAGCCCGCGCCCGAGTGGTATCCCGGCGCCCTGACCTTCCGCTTGTCGCGGGAGATGGCGGCATGAGTGCACCCGTCCTGGAAACCCGGCGGCTGCGGCTGCGCGGCCATGTTCTGTCGGACATGGAGCCGCTTTGCGCGCTGCTGGCCAGCGACCGGTCGCGTTTCATGGACGGGCCCTATTCGCGGCGCGAGGCTTGGATCATGATCGCTGCCGACGCGGGGAGCTGGGATATCCTCGGCTTCGGCGGCTGGGGCATCGAGACGCGCGAGGGCGCCTTCCTTGGGCAGGTCGCCATCGGCAAACCACCGCATTTCCCCGAGGTGGAACTGGGCTGGATGCTGGTCGAGGGTGCCGAAGGGCATGGCTACGCCACCGAGGCGGCCATGGCGGCGCTGGACTGGGCCTGGTCCGAGCGCGGGTTGCCAACGCTGGTAAGCTATGTCGATCCGGGGAACGCCCGGTCGCGCGCGCTGGCCGAGCGGCTTGGCGCCGTGGTGGACACGCAGGCCGCGCGCCCCGAGGGAGAGACCGCGACACAGACCGTCGTCTACCGCCACAGCCCCGATGCCGATGGCAGCCCGGAGGCCTACGCATGAGCGCTGCTCTGGACACTTCGCGGGGCGCCAGCCGTCCGCTGACCGCCGCGCCCGTCCTCGAGACGGAGCGGCTGATCCTGCGCGGACCGCAGCCGCGCGATGCCGAGCCGATGATGACGTTCCTGATGGACCAGGAGCGCGCCGCGGGCTTCGGCGCCTACGACAACCGGAGCGATGCCTGGCGCTGGTTCGCCCTGAACGTCGGGCACTGGCATATCCACGGCTACGGCTATTTCTCGATCGAGATGAAGGACACGGGCGAGATGGCCGGGATCACCGGCATCTGGAATCCCGAGGGCTGGCCCGAACCCGAGGTCGGCTGGGTCGTCTTCGACGGCTACGAGGGCAAGGGCATCGCCCGCGAAGGCGCCGAGCGCGCCCGCCGCTGGGCCTACGAGGATCTCGGCTTTGCCACGCTGACCTCGAACATCGTGCCGGGCAATACCCGCTCCATCGCACTCGCCGAACGGATGGGCGCGCACTACGAGCGCACCTACTTCAATCCCAACATGGGCGAGGACCTGCTCTACCGCCATCCGGGTCCGGAGAAGTCCGAATGATCCCGCCGATCGAGCAGCATCGTCCCGGCCCCGGTGCCCGTGCCGCCGCCCGTCTTGGCGGCAAGGTGCCCGTGCTCGACACCACGCGGCTGCAGCTGCGCGGGCCGCGGATCTACGATTTCGGCGCCTTCGCCGCGATCCTCTGCTCGGACCGGGCGGAGTACATGGGCGGACCGCTGTCGCGCCCCGAGGCCTGGGCCGAGTTCGCCAACTACACGGCGCTCTGGATGCTGCATGGCCACGGGCTCTGGACGATCGACTGCCAGTTCGGCCCCTCCTGCGGATTTGTCCTGCTGGGGTACGAATACGACGACCCCGAAGCGGAGCTGGGCGTGTTTCTGACGGAAGAGGCCGAGGGACAGGGCTTTGCGCAGGAGGCCGCGGAGGCGGTGCGCACCTATGCCTTCGACACGCTCAAATGGGAGAGTGTCGTGTCCTACGTGGACGCATCCAACACCCGCTGCGTCGCCCTGATGGAGCGCCTGGGCGCCTTTCGCGACGCGCAATCCGAGGCCGCCTTGGGGCGCGGGACCCTCGTGTTCCGCCATGTTCCGGCCGGGGAAGGTGCGTGATGGCGCTCGACATTCCCGTGCTGGAAACCGGACGGCTGGTGCTGCGCGCGCCCGAGCCCGAGGACTACCCCGACTTCAAGGCAACCTTCGCCTCGTACCGGTCGCGGTTCATGGGCGGGCCGCTCAATGCCTACGAGGCCTGGATGCTCTATGCCGCCGAGATCGGCCACTGGGAGATCCGCGGCTTCGGCATGTGGATGGTCCACCTGAAGGAGACGGGCGAGACCGTGGGCATGGCCGGCGGCTGGTTTCCCGCCAAGTGGCCCGAGCGCGAGATCGCCTGGATCATCTGGCCGGACCGGGGCGGACAGGGCTTTGCCCTCGAGGCGACGCAGCGGGTGCGCCGGTATTTCTTCGAGGAAAAGGGCTGGGACGGCGCGGTCAGCTACATCGATCCCAAGAACCTCGACAGCATCCGGCTGGCCGAGCGGCTTGGGGCGACCAAGGACCATGCCGCGCCGACCGTCGACGGCAACGACGCCGTCTACCGCCACCCGGAGCCCGCCCGGTTGCAGGGCACGCAACTGGCGCATGGCATCGACATGGAAATCGCGCATTATGCCGATCCCCTTTTCAAACCGAGAGGCTGGGCTATTGACTGAGACCCCCATGACGGACGATACGGCGCGCGCCGCCGAGCTCCTCAAG
>CAYNKL010000117.1:0-12868 GCA_964397775.1 uncultured Rhodobacterales bacterium
CTGGCAAATCCATGTCCCGCTTCCCTTGACTTCCGGCCCCCTTGGCGGTGTATCGGCGCCGAATATCCGCGCACTTCCTGAAAGGTTCGACCCCTATGCACGCCTATCGCAGCCATACATGCGCCGACCTGACCAAGGATAACGTGGGCGATACCGTTCGCCTGTCCGGCTGGGTCCACCGCATCCGCGACCACGGCGGCGTCCTCTTCGTCGACCTGCGCGATCACTACGGCATGACGCAGGTGCTCTGCGATCCGGACAGCCCGGTCTTTTCCCAGGTCGAACGCCTGCGCAGCGAATGGTGCGTGCGTATCGACGGCGTGGTGAAGGCGCGTGCGGAAAACCTCGTGAACCCCAAGCTGCCCACCGGCGAGATCGAGGTCTACATCCGCGACGTCGAAGTTCTTGGCGCCGCCGAGGAACTGCCGCTGATGGTCTTCGGCGACCAGGAATATCCCGAGGAAACCCGCCTGCGCTATCGCTACCTCGATCTTCGCCGCGAGGCGATGCAGCGCAACATGACCCTGCGCTCGGACGTCGTCGCCTCGATCCGCCGCCGGATGTGGGACAGCGGCTTCCGCGAATACCAGACGCCGATCATCACCGCCTCCTCGCCCGAAGGCGCGCGCGACTTCCTCGTGCCGTCGCGCCTGCACCCGGGCAAGTTCTACGCGCTGCCGCAGGCCCCGCAGCAGTTCAAGCAGCTGATCATGATCTCGGGCTTCGACAAGTACTTCCAGATCGCGCCCTGCTTCCGCGACGAGGACCCCCGCGCCGACCGCTCCCCCACCGATTTCTACCAGCTCGACATGGAGATGTCCTTCGTCGAACAGGACGACATCTTCGCGACGATGCAGCCGGTCATCCAGGGCGTCTTCGAGGAATTCGGCGACGGCACCGTCGACACCGAGTGGCCGCAGATCCCCTACGCCGAGTCGCTGCTGAAGTACGGCACCGACAAGCCCGACCTGCGCAACCCGATCGAGATGCAGGACGTGTCCGAACATTTCCGCGGCTCGGGCTTTGCCATTTTCGCCAAGCTGCTCGAGCAGGACGGCACCCAGATCCGCGCGATCCCCGCGCCCAAGGGCGGTTCGCGCAAGTTCTGCGACCGCATGAACTCCTTCGCGCAGAAGGAAGGCCTGCCGGGCATGGGGTACATCTTCTGGCGCGACAAGGACGGCGAGACCGAGGCCGCCGGCCCGCTGGCCAAGAACATCGGCCCCGAGCGGACCGAGGCGATCCGCCAGCAACTGGGCCTCGGCGTCGGCGACGCGGCCTTCTTCCTCGGCGGCAAGCCGGCGAGCTTCGAACGGGTGGCCTCCAAGGCGCGCGACGTGATCGGCGAGGAATGCGGCCTGACCAACATGGACCGTTACGCCTTTGCCTGGATCGTCGACTTTCCGATGTACGAGGCGGACGAGGAAAGCGGCGCGGTGGACTTCAGCCACAACCCCTTCTCCATGCCGCAGGGCGGGAAAGAGGCGCTGGACGGAGATCCGCTGAGCGTGAAGGGCTACCAGTACGATCTCGCCTGCAACGGCTACGAGATCCTCTCGGGCGCCATCCGGAACCACCGCCCCGACATCATGTTCAAGGCCTTCGAGCTTGCCGGCTACGGTGAAGACGAGGTGCGCAAGCGCTTCGGCGGCATGGTCAACGCCTTCCGCTTCGGCGCCCCGCCGCACGGCGGCTGCGCGGCCGGCATCGACCGGATCGTCATGATCCTGGCGGACACGGCGAACATCCGCGAAGTCATCATGTTCCCGATGAACCAGCGGGCCGAGGACCTGATGATGAACGCACCGTCAGAACCGACCAGCGATCAGCTGATGGAGCTTGGCCTGCGCGTCATCCCGCAGGAATAAAGCCAAGGCCCGCCAGCAACGGCGGGCCTTTTTTCGTTCAGATCGCGATCCGGTCGGACACCCGATCCTGAACCAGCGTGGAAAGCCGCGCCATGGCAGCGGCATGCGGCGTGCCTTCCTCGTGGACGCTGGCGAGGTCCGCGGCGGCATTCTCGAGGACGTGATCGCCCGCGCTGCGCGCCACCCCACCCAGGAACTGCGTCACGTAGCGTATCGCCGCGGGCTCGATCCCGTCGCGCAGAAGCTCGGCCGCGTGGGCCATGTCGTCGCGATAGGAGATCGGATCCGGGCAGATCGGTTCGGCGCTGATCGTCCGTGGCCCGCTCGGGCGCATCTCGGGTGGCAGCTTTTCGATGACAGCCGCCTGGAAGGCCGGAAGCGAGGTCATCGGCTTGGCCAGGAACCCGTCCGCGCCGGCGGCCAGCGCCACGTCTTCGGCAAAGCTGTCGCCGCTCGTGGCCAGGATCACGCCGATGCGCGGTACGGACCGGCAGAGCTCGGCGATCAGGTCCGCACCCGACCCATCCGGCAGCCCCAGATCCACGATGATCACGCTGGGGCGGTAGACCTGAAGATGGCGCCGGGCCGAGGCAAGGCAATCCGCGCGCCGGATTCGAGCCCCCGAGCGGAGGCACATCAGGCGCATCGCGTCACAGGCATAGCGGCTGTCTTCGACAACCAGGACCGTCAGGCCCAGAAGCGGGCGCCGACTGTTCGGTCGAGGCATCGAACCGAGTCGTGTTTCGTCGTCCATCATCCCCTCCGTCAGCAGACCCGGGAAGACTGCCCCGTCAACGCTAACAAGCGGTTAATGGCCGCACCGCACTTGTGAGAGCGTCCTGGAGACACCATAACTTGCCCAGACTTTGCCCGGAGAGAGACACATGATCGGTCGCCTGAATCACGTCGCCATCGCCGTTCCGGACCTCGAAGCAGCCTCGGCGATGTACCGCGACACGCTGGGCGCCAAGGTCGGTGCGCCGCAGGATGAACCGGACCATGGTGTCACGGTCGTCTTCATCGAGCTGCCGAACACCAAGATCGAGCTGTTGTACCCCTTGGGCGAAAGTTCCCCCATCGCGGGCTTTCTCGAGAAGAACCCCTCGGGCGGCATCCACCACGTCTGCTACGAGGTGGAAGACATCCTCGCCGCCCGTGACCGCCTCAAGGACCAGGGCGCGCGGGTCCTTGGCGACGGCGAGCCGAAGATCGGCGCCCACGGCAAGCCGGTCCTCTTCCTCCACCCCAAGGATTTCCAGGGCACGCTGGTCGAACTGGAGCAGGTCTGATGAGCATCACCTCCGCAATCGTTCTCTTCGCGATGATCTGGTTCCTCGCCTTCCTCACCATCATCCCGATCCGCCTCAAGACGCAGGGCGACGTCGGCACCGTGGTGGAGGGCACGCATTCCTCCAGTCCCGAGGTGCACAACCTCAAGAAAAAGGCCTGGATCACCACGGGCGTGACCATCGTGGTCTGGGGTCTGATCGCCGGAACCATCCTGTCGGGCGTCATCTCGGTGCGCGACATCGATTCGTGGATGTTCCAGCGCATGGGACCGCCGGGATCGACCTACTAGGCCCGTCCCCGCCGGCCCTCCAGCATATGGAAGAGATGCGTGAAGGTTGCTGCGCCGATGATCGGCACCAGAAGGTTTAGGATCGGCACGGATAGCGGCAGCGCCATGACCACTCCGGCCACCCAGATGGTCGGCATGTGCCGCCGTCGCCGCTGCCTGGCGCCGTCCCGGCCGACGCGACGCATGGCCGCCAGCGTGTAGTATTCCCGCCCCAGCAGAAAGCCGTTCAGACCCCAGAAGATGAAGGGCGCGAAGGGCGCAAACAGCAGGTAGAGCACCAGCGCCACGGCGTTGGCCGCGATCAGGACCCCGAGGAAGCCCACGGAATCTCTCACCGCCTCGGCGAAGGGAATCGAGGGCGCCTTGGGCAGCGCCGGGTAGTGCACCTCCTCGACCGCATCCGCCACCTCTTCGAGAAACATCGAGGTGAAGGCCGAGGCGACGGGCACCATCAGGAAGACCGACAGCAGCAGCATGAGCGGGATCGCGCCCCAGCTCAGCGCGTTGTCGATCCAGGTGACCGTGCCCACCCAGGGCAGGGTCACGGAATCGCCCACCCACCAGCCGACAAGCCAGACGAAGGCAAGGTAGACCGCGACGAAGGTCGCCACGGTCAGCCCGAGCCCCAGGAGCAGCACCTTGCGGAACCTGGGATCGCCGATCTGACCCAGGGCGCGCAGGACAGCCTTGGGAATCATGCCTCGACCCAGGTGACGATTTGGTCGAGATCGGGGCGCGGACGATCCGGCGGCGCCACGCTTTCCGTGCCGATGTGGATGAACCCGGCAACCCGCTCGTCCTGCGAAAGGCCGAACTCGTGCTCGACCAGCGGCCTGTCATACGCGCCGTAGCCCGTCAGCCAGTTGGCGCCCCATCCAGCCGCCAGCGCGGCGTTGAGCAGTGCAAGGCAGACGGCGCCCGCCGAATAGGTCTGCTCGATGGCAGGGATCTTCTCGCTTTCCTTGGGGCTTTCGACCACCACGACGCAAAGCGGGCTGTCCGCAAAGGCGCGACGGGCCTTCTCGATATCCGACTCACCCTTGCCGATCTCCGCGCCCCGCGCGGCGACGGCACCGGCGACACGCTGCAGCGCGTCGCCCTGCAGCACCACGAACCTCCAGGGCTCCAGCTTGCCATGATCGGGGCTGCGCGCGGCTGCCGTGAGAAGCGGCAACAGGGCCTCGCGATCCGGCGCGGGGCCGGTGAGGGTCTTGGCCGGGCGCGAACGGCGGGTCAGCAGGAAATCGAGGGCGGCATCGTTGCGGGGCGGCATGGGCAATCCTTCTTTGTCCAGACCTGTATCTCTGCGCTTGGCGCGACGGTTTCAAGCAACCTTGCCGCCCCCGGGGCGCAATGCTAGCCGCCCTGCATGAAAGGGAGCCTTGCCGACCTCGCCCACCCCGGCGCCACGCTGTCCTGCCGCGTGACACCGCGCGCCTCGCGCGACGCGATCGACCGTGGCGCCGACGGCCTCAGGATCCATGTCACCGCAGTGCCCGAGAACGGCAAGGCCAATGCCGCGGTGGTCAAGATACTGGCGAAGGCGCTTGGCATCCCGAAGTCGCGGCTGACGCTCGTGCGCGGGGAAACCGGCCGGGACAAGGTCTTCCGGATCGAGCCCTGAGGCTATTTCTTGCGCCGGTAGACGCCCTCGGGAAGATTGATCGCCGCCGCGAGGTCCTTCATCTGCGTCTGCGAGAGCGTAATGCGCACCGTCTGGTCGGTCCGCGGGTCGTATTGCTCGACCGTGACGCATTCCTCGAAGGACGAGACGATGACATCCTCCTGAAGGGGGACCTCGCCCTCGTCGACAAGGGTCACAACCGTCGCGTCGAAATCGTGCTCGATACTGAACATGAGATCAGCGTAGCGGTCCCCCGGCCGGGTGCAATCCGAAATCGAGGGCTTTGGGGCGTCGCGCAGTGTGACCGCCATGCCAGCACACCGCCAAGTGACAGAGCGCCCCTTCCTGTGCAGGCCTTCGATGCCTATCCTATGGCGAATCTCAATCTCCGGAGATCCAATGCACCGCTTCCTGATCGCCGCATTCCTGATGCTCACCGCCTGCGGGACCGTGACCGTCTCCACGTCCACGCCGCGAGGGCCCTCGCCCTCTCCGCAAAGACCCGCGCAGGAGCAGCCCGTCGCCTCTGCGGCCGCCCGGCAGTTCGTCGAGGTGGTCCAGACGGTCGAACCCGTCGCGGAAGCCGCCTGCCGTCGTGCGGAAAGCCAGAACAACTGCGATTTCCTGATCGTCGTCGACGACCGTCCCGGCCAGCCCGCCAACGCGTTCCAGACCGTGGATTCGCGCGGCCGGCCGATCCTGGCCTTCAACCTTGCGCTGATCTCTTCGGTCGAGAACCCCGACGAGCTTGCCTTCGTCATGGGCCACGAGGCTTCGCACCACATCCTCGCGCACATCAACCGCATGCAGGACAGCGCCTCTGTCGGTGCGGTCATCTTCTCGGGCATCGCGGCGGTCACTGGTGCCAATGCCGACGCGGTCCGCACTGCGGAATCTCTCGGGGCTCAGGTGGGCGCGCGCACCTTTTCCAAGGACTTCGAGCTCGAGGCCGACCGGCTCGGCACGATCATCACCGCGCGGGCCGGCTACGATCCCGTCCGCGGCGCGCTCTTCTTCAACCGCATCCCCGATCCGGGCAATCGCTTCCTCGGCACGCACCCGCCCAACAGTCAGCGCATGGACGTGGTTCGCCGCACTGTAGCCGAGATGGGAGGCCGATGAGCAACATCCCCGCGTTGACCTGAGTCAAGGCGCGACTTCCGTCATTCTGAGATTCTCCCCCCATTTGGTAGAAACCTGACAGGGAAGGGAGGGTCTCATGGATACCCGCTACAAGCGCCACGCAGGTCTCGTGGACAGGATGGCCAACGCCCGGGGCGTCGATCTCGAAGAAGAGATGCTCCGCGGTCGCCTCGGCTTCATGCAGCTAGAAGATGCGGTGCTGAAGTGCACGGGCTGCACCGCCCCCTGCGCCTGCGAGAAATGGCTCGAGGAACTTTCCGGTCCGGCCACCGAAACCCCGGCTTTCTGTCGCAACGACGATCTGTTCCGCAGGCTTCAGCGGGATTGAGACGATGATGCGCGACAAGGCTCATCAAAACCCCTACGCGCCACTCGGCCCCGAACGGCAGCACTACTGGATGGCGCTGAGGATGGCCAAGGCGACGGGCACGGATCTCGCCGCCGCGCCTGCGACCGGCCGGCTCACGCAGGACGACTGGGCCTCCATCGTGAGGCGGTGCCGGGGCTGCCCCTGGACCGAAGGCTGCGCCCGCTGGCTGCAGCGCCCCATCGACAGCATTAGGGATCTGCCCGAGGGCTGCAGGAACGCTGAGCTGTTCGAAGACCTGCGCGATGCGCCGCAGACCCGGGCCGTGGCGCACCGATCGGTCTGATCCCGCTCTTGGGGAAACGCAGCGCCGGGTTCGGCGCTGCTTTCGATTCGATCAGTCCGCCCGAAGGTTCTCGGCCGATTCCTTGATCGCGTCGTATTGCCCGGAAGGTCGGAACCGCCAGAGGTAGTCCGGCAGCACTGCCTCGTGTGCAGTCGGTTCGATTCCGAGATCCTCGAAGGTCATCACGTCACCGGATACCACGTTGTCATGGCGCAGGTTGCGCACCTGATCGGCGCTCAGCGGCGGGGTGATCAGGCCAAAGCTGGCCGACTGAAGCAGATCGAACCCACGGCCCATGAGCCCGGCGATGCCGAAGGGGATGTTCACCACGGCCCGCCGCCTGCGGATGATGTGAAGCATGTCCTTCATCAGCTCGCGGAAGGTCTTCACCTCCGGCCCGCCAAGCTCGTAGATCCCGGGCTTCGCCTGGCCGAGCACGGCTGTGACTGCAGCACGCGCCACATCGTCGGCGTAGACCGGCTGGAACTTCGTGTTCGCGCCGACCACCGGCAGCACGGGTCCCATGCGGGTCATTCCGGCAAAACGATTGAAGAATTCGTCCTCGGCGCCGTAGACGACGGAGGGCCGCAGGATAACGGCGTTCGGGAAGTTCTCGAGGATCGACGCCTCGCCCTGCCCCTTGGTCCGCGCGTATTCGCTGTCGCTTTCCGCGTCGGCACCGATCGCGGACAGCTGCACGAGCTGCTCGATCCCTTCCTCGGCGGCGATGCGGGCAACGCGCTCGGCGCCCTGGGCCTGGACGGAATCGAAAGTGTTGCGGCCGGCTTCCACGAGAACGCCGACACAGTTCACGACAGCGTCGGCCCCGTGCAGGACGGCCCGGACGCTGTCATCGTCGCGGATGTTGCAGGTGACCGGCTCGACCTGCCCGACCACGCCGTAGGGGCGCACGAAGATTGCCTCGTTCGGCCGCCGTACCGCGACGCGGATGCGCCAGCCCTCGCGGGCCATGCGGCGGGTGATGTAGCGGCCGATGAAGCCGGAGCCCCCAATGATCGTCACCAGTTTGGACATGGCTGTCTCTCCGGGAATGCGTGTTTCACCCGTGACTATAAGGCGTTGAGCCACCGGGCAAGAGGCCCGATTGCCGCGCGCTCCGTGCAGGGGTAGATAGCGCGAAAAAGGTCATTGACACTCCCCTGACCCATCACTAAACGGCTACCTCACACCACCGGCCCAGGTGGCGGAATTGGTAGACGCGCTGGTTTCAGGTACCAGTGACTTAACGGTCGTGGAGGTTCGAGTCCTCTCCTGGGCACCATTGGTCAAACCCTAAATCCAAGCATACCGGGATTTCAGGAAATTTGGACCAACACCCCACCCCGAAAGCTGCCGCGCAATCCGCCCACGCGGGGACTTTGGCTTGCTTCAGAAGTCTCATTTTCGTGTGACTTCTTTCGACTTCGCCGAAGCCCTGGATCGAGCCAGAGTCGCCGACGGCCATCGGGGGTAGCACGTGGCTTTCCTCGCCTTGTGGCGAAACAAGCGTGTCGACGACCTCGTCGAGTGCCATTGGAACGTCGGCCCACCAAAACTTTGATAAGGCGATAGCCGAACCTTCGCCTCTTGGCTGCGATGGCCTTCATCGCCCCCTCGCCTCGGCATCATGGGGCGCACGCTGCAATAGCGCAGGCGGGACTGGCCGACCGCCAGTGTCTGGGACGCCCTTCACTCGCTCACGCCAAGGACCGCCACGGCATATACCACCGCATCCCGCTTCACGCTGGGCGCTGCCACTTTCGCGAGGCATCCCCGTCAGGATCGCATTGCAGAGAGCATCGCTTCAGCCAGCAGCTGCCCCAGTTTGGCATTCTCCTCCTCGAGCGCCTTGAACCTGCGAAAGTTTGTTGTGCGGAGCCTGCACTTGAAGCAGAGACCCGCCGTCGACACTCTTGTTTCCTGGTCCGTCAGCATCCGGATGATCCGCGTCCGATGGACCCACGCAGGCCGCTGGGCCACGGTCCCATTTGAAATTCAGGAACCTTGATCGATTCATTTTCCGTCTCCCGGTTGGAGCGAAGGTCACCTCAGACCTAAGGAAGACACGGCGCTCAGTTCATCCGCCACGATGTGTACTAGTCGGGGGCAGACTTTCCTGGCCACGCGAAGCGCATGGGACGCTCGTCCATCTCTCCGACAGCGACAGACTGAAGATCCCAAGAGTCATATTGCGTGGACAGGCCCTGATGACATATTCTTATCCCATTAGCTTACGAATTTTTCGTCTTTAAGGATTGGAGTATGGGTAATTTCGAAATGCCGCGCTTCGCGGCAGGTCAGACCGTATTGATCTTGGGCGGCGACGGATTTTGCGGCTGGCCCACCGCCCTTCGCTTTTCCTCCATGGGGGCACAGGTCGGCATCCTGGACAACGGTGCGCGTCGTGAGACCGACCGTAACCTTGGTGTTGCGTCGCTGACGCGCATCCACAGCCTTCAGGACCGCGTCGAGGCCTGGGCTGCGGTAGAAGGCTCCGTGATACGGACCCACAACGTCGACCTTGCGGAGAACTATGCCGGGCTCTTGCGGGTTCTGCTCGAAACCCGCCCGGACATCATCATCCATTTTGCGGAGCAGCGGTCCGCTCCCTATTCGATGAGATCGTCAGAGGGCGCCCGGTACACCGTGGACAACAATGTCCGCGCGACCCACAACCTGCTGGCCGCGCTGGTCGAAACCCGCCTTGATCCTCATCTCATGCACCTTGGCACCATCGGGGTCTACGGCTACGCCACTGCCGGGCTGCAGCTGCCGGAAGGCTACCTGAAGGTCAAAGCCGTCGGGGCGGACGGTCGTGAAGTCGGCAAGGAAATCCTCTACCCCGGACAACCGGACTCGCTCTACCACATGACCAAGATGCTGGATCAGCATCTCTTCGAGTTCTACGCGCGCTATCACGGAATCCGGATCACCGACCTGCATCAAGGCGTCGTTTGGGGGACCCAAACCGCAGAGACCAGCCGCGACCTACGCCTGGTGAATCGCTTCGACCACGATGCCATATACGGAACGGTGACGAACCGTTTCATCCTGCAGGCGCTCGAGGGGCGACCACTGACCGTCTACGGCAGCGGCAGCCAGACCCGGGGGTTCATCCACATCGAGGACATGCTAACCTGTCTCACGCTGGCGGCGGCCACGCCGACCGAGCGCGGCGAAAGGGTCCGCATCCTCAACCAGATCGCCGAGACCAGCAGCATCAATGCCCTCGCCGGCAAGATTGCCCGCATCACCGGCGCCGAAGTCCTCCATATCGACAACCCGAGGTGCGAGCCGGAGGGGAACGAGTTCGAGGTCGACCGCCGGACATTCCACGATCTCGGGTTCGTGGCCCATCGCTTCGACGAGATCCTGGAGATCGAGATTGCGCAACTCGGCGATCTCCTCGGGCTCGACGGTACGGGCCCGCGCAGCTCGGTCGCCTGAGGATCAGAGCCGCTGCATCGTCTCGAGGAGGTTGCGCATGTCGCTGCCGTCCTCGAGGAAGAGCGCGCGCCGCTCTGCCATGATCCGCGCCCGTTCCTTCCGGTATTCGCCGGGAGTGACGCTCTTGAGAAAGTCGATGATCGAAGCGGCATATGGCGCTGGAAAGGCATGGCCCACCCCTGCGCGAGCCAGCCAGTGCTCCATCTCGGATCCCTCGGCCACCAGCGGCACCGACCCGTAGAAGCCGCCCTGGTACATGCGGCACGCCAGAAGGAGAGGCGAATTGCCCTCTTCGTCGAGAAAGTCCAGGCACCAGGAGAAATGCACCCGGCCATACATCTCTTCGAGATCATCGGGGATCGTGTATTCCCCGTCATAGGTCCAGTTGGGATGCCGGTTGACGATCTCCATGTAGGCGTCCAGCCCGGTCTCGGTCGGGTACCCTCTTGTATAGATTTCGACCCGCGGGCCGAGGGCCGCGGCGATCACCTCGAGAAGCGCCATGCTCTTGGTGCATCTCAGCGTGCCGAACCAGCCGATCACCCAGCGGTCTGTGATCTCTTCCCAGACCCGTCCCGCGGGCGTCGGCGCCTCTGACCGGTCCCCGAGCTGGAGCTTGTTCTCGAGCACGAAGCTGGGCCCTTTCCAGCCGTGAACAGGTTCAAAGTACCCCCGCAGGAAACCGGGGGACATCACCACCAGCAGATCGACGCGGTTCAGCAACCAGCCTTCCAGGCGGCGGAACAGGGCGCCGGCTGTGGTCTTCTTGAAGAAGATCGCCTGAACATCCTCGACCTCGTAGACCAGCTTCGCCTTGCTGCCTGTCAGGAGCCGGGCGAAGTGGCCAAGGGCCAGAAGGTCCAGGTTGCGGGCATAGATAAAGTCGGCGTCGCGGAAGACGTCGCCGTGCTTCACCATCCGCCGGAGGGCACGCAGAAGCGCCGGAAGGCGGTAAAGATAGCGCCTGTCGACGGTATCCCCGAGGTGGATGTTGACCCAGTCCGGCTGGAAGCCGGTGTTGAACTTGTGCCGGCGAAACGTGAAGCTGGTCAGCCTGACACCGGCTCTCCGAAAGGAGCGGATCCGCAGGATGAGCGTGGGATTCGTGGCATCGACGCCTATATAGACCCCTCGGACGGGCGCAACTTGAGGCAGCTCCGATGTGTCATCTTCGTCCGCGCGCGGAAGGGCCGGATCCGCGAGCGTCATGCCGCAAACCTTGTGTGAGGGCCTGAGTTCATCTGCGAAACCTGGCAATCGTTCGATGGTCGGATCAGGATACCCGGGCTGCCAGCAATTCGGAAAGGCCAATGTGATCCTTGGCGCGTCGGCGCGCGACGGGCGTGGAGAATCTCGGATAAACGGGCAAACTGCAGGCGACCGAAGTCCTGATCAGCGGCTGGGGCGGAGTGCTCGGGTCAACCACTGGAAATGGCTCTTTCCAGGTTCAGAAGCACGCTTGAAGCCGAAGACCAGGGCGATGGAAGATGTGCTGCCCCTACAGCGGCCTGAACAGGTTGACGCCCTCACCCCATGTGGAAACGTTCAACTTCCAAAATCCTCCACAGATCCGTAACACTACGCTGCCCCGCTCCTCCTGCAGTCACGCGGCCAGGCGGGCACAGGGAGGGCATTCGCAAGCCCGCCAAGACGCGCGCCCAGCGATTTCCGTATACAATATCTCGCAATTTGGCTCCGAAACGGCTCCTGGGGGCGTGAACGAAAAGCATTTGACCGAAAGCTGTATACAGAATACCGTTTGAGTCGTGATGCGCTTCTGGGAGGAGGGTGCATGGATCGTCAGGAAAGAAATGCTCAGTTCGCGCGCGCACTCATCGAGTTGCGCTCGATGGTGCTGGGCGCGGCCTTCGGTGCCGGTGAGCGTCTGCCCGAGACCGCTCTGGCCGAACGGCTGTCCCTGTCGCGCACCCCGCTTCGCCAGGCGATGGACCGCCTCGTCGATGAAGGCCTGCTGGAACGGGTCGAAACCGGTGGCTGCCGCGTCGCGCAGTTCAAGCTCTCCGACATCAAGGATGCGATAGAGCTTCGCGGCGTGCTCGAAGGCACCGCCGCCCGCCTCGCCGCCGAGCGTGGCATGGTCCCCGCGCTTGCCACGCGGCTGGACGAGGTTCTTTCCGAACTCGACGTGGCCGTGGCCGGCACGCTCGACTTCCGCAGCTACCAGAAATTCAATGCCGAGTTTCACGACCTGCTCGGCCGCCTCGCCGGCTCCACGATCCTCGCCAAGGAACTGGAACGCGCCGGACGCCTGCCCGCGGCCTCGCCCTCGTCCTTCCTGCAAGGGCAGGAAATGATTCCCGATTTCCGCGAAAGCCTGACGCGTGCGCAGCAGCAGCACCGCGCCATGGCCGACGCGATCCGCGCCCGCGAAGGCGCCCGCGCCGAGGCGCTGGCCCGCGAACACGCGCGCCTTGCGCGCGCCAACCTCGAATACGTGATGCGAAAGGAACCCGCGCTCGCCGAGCGCGTGCCGGGCCTCTCGCTGATCGCAGACTGACCCCTGTCAAAAGACCCCAAGGAGGAGATCCGAATG
>CAYNKL010000118.1:0-12728 GCA_964397775.1 uncultured Rhodobacterales bacterium
CGGCCATCAGGGCAAAGGCAGAGATCGCGAGCTTGCGGATCATTTGGGAATCTCCTTTGAGAGCTCGAAGAGGGGAAAGCGAAAAGGGGGTCGTCGCGCCTCTGCTATGCGAAACAGTGCGGGCCCGGGCAATGTGCAGCATCAGGGAATTCACCTGAAATCGTCCCGAATTCCGGGACAAGAAGCCGCGGCATTACCATGGGATTGTAACGGATTATTAACGTTCCTCGCCCGAAAAATGTGAAATTATCGGTATATTCAACGGGCCTCGAGAGAGGGTGAGGGTATGGCGCTTGGGGCGAGACCGCCGCCGCCTGTGCCATTAAATGTGACAGTTTTGTAAATCTGCGTGGCGGAGACATGGGGGCGTGTGGGCTGTGGCGGGGGCGATACGAACGCATGTCAATCCTGATGAGCACGCATTTAGACTTCGGCGACGCAAAGAGGGCGACCGCACTCCTCGACCGGCTCACCCACCAGTGCGACATCTTCGAGACCGGAAACGAGAGCTGGCGCTTCAAAACGCGCGTCTGAGTTTAAAGTGGTCACTGGCCCGATCCGGCTGCGCAGCTCGGACGCTACGCCGCCCCGGGCCGGCTCGCGGTGCTTTCTGAGGGGCAGGTCTGGACGCCGTTGAGGGGGCGAAGGACGGGGCCAATTGACAGCCGTCCTTGCCGGTCACGACGCGGGGCAGAAAACTGGACCGTCATCGCCTCGCTGAGCGTGGCCTGCAGAACGACGGCCCTCGATCCGCACGCTCGGCGGGCAACGGCGCGAACGGCCGTCGCGGGGGATCAAATTGCTCAACAGCGCGACCCTCGCTGCGTGGGAGAGCATGACCCGCATTGGTCTTCCTGACGTGAAACCTCCCCCAGTTTCTCCATGATCTTGACCAGGATCAGAATGCGATGGCCCGGATCGGAAGCGAAGCGGCACCGATGGCGGAGGCGTCCTCGCCAACCTGTGACAGTGTCAGCTTCGGCAAACGCCGGGCAAAGCCATAGCGCATGCGCCGGAAATAGGTCGAGCGTTCGGCGAGGGTCATTGCGATCTCTGAAGGCGCCTGGCCGCCAAGAACGATGCAATCGGGATCGATCAGACCGGAAATCGCGCTGATCATACTATCGAACTGCGGTTGTGTGCGCTTCAACCAGTCCTCAACCTCCGGCCAGCCCGCTTCCACTGCTCGGCGAAGATCCACAAGATCGGCGATATGGCGCCCTGACCGCCGCAGCCGTTCGATCAGCAGGCCCGGTGCGGGGCGCAGATGGTAGACGGTATCGGGAAAGATCCCCCCGACCTCACCGGCATTGCCGAAACCGCCTGTCATCAGGCGCCCTTCGGAGTAGATGCCCGCTCCCAGCCCGTAACTCATATCGACGTAGACCATGCTGTCATGATGCTGCCCCGCACCGTACAGGGCTTCGCCGAGGGTCGCCGCGTTGGACGAGTTTTCAGTCCAACAGGGCAGACCGAACCGCCGCGAGACAAGTGGCGCGATCTCCACCTTGGCCCAATGCGAAAGTGTGTGAGGCGGGCTGTAGCGCCAGTCCGCGATCACATAGCCGGCAATCGCGAAACCGATCCCGAGAACGTCGTTCCGGGAAAAGCTCATGTCCTCCAGAAGCTCTGTGAAACACGTTTCGATCCGGTCGAGAACATCATCGACCGGGTCCCCGTCGATGTCGAAGAAGCGCGTCTTGTACCCGCCCGCGAAGTCGCTGCAGGAGACTCCGACCCTGTTGGTATTTACGGAAATGCCAAGCGAGCAGGCGAAGCGTGCGTTGAGATGGACACTCGGGCTTGGCTGTCCGCGGCGGCCAGCGGTCGCGCGACCGAAAAGGACCAGCCCGTCATCCTTCAGTCGCCCCAGCAACCGGTGCACCGACTGCTGCGCCATATCCATATCTGCCCCAATCTCGGCCCGGGTCATGTTCGGCCTGTGCCGCAGAAGCGCGAGAAGGCGTCTTTCGCTTGGCCGCAGCAGGCCATCCTCGTGTCTGCGAAAACGGTCCTGAAGGAGCGTCTCTGGCGTAACAGGAAAGCAATTGTGCGGAATTGGCATAGGTAAAGGCTCATCAGGATCACGGATCGTGATGGTGCAACTCTCTTCGCGGAGCAAGCGCGGAATGAGAAGGCTCTGTCGGCTAGGTGGCGCAGGCGACACGGAAGCCGGCGTGGCCTGTGGTGCTGTCGGGGGTATTCCGGGTGCGGGAATGGACGTGATATCTATCGCAATAGCTGGCGTGACACAGATAGGACCCCCCACGCTGCACACGGCTATGCTCGGGAGGCGCGGCGTCCGTGCTGCCGGGCAGGGGGCCGAACCGATCCGCGACCCATTCCCATACATTTCCCGTCATGTTGAACAGCCCATAGCCGTTGGGCTCAAAGCTGTCGGCAGGCACGGTGCCCCGCCATTTCCTGCCGGCGGCCGGTGCATCGGGGAATGTGCCTTCGAAGGTGTTCATCCCACGCCGCCCCGCTGGCTGGAATGCGTTGCCCCAAGGAAATTTCTGGCGCGCGAGACCGCCCCGCGCGGCGCGTTCCCATTCGACCTCGGATGGCAGGCGTAGTCCCGACCATCGGCAATACGCCACGGCATCGTACCAGGCGATGTGAACCACTGGATGGTCTTCCCGTCCCTGGATTGACGAGCCCGGGCCCTCTGGTGCGGACCAGCAGGCGCCCGGGACCTCTCGCCACCATGGCATCCCCACCGGCACCCGGGGGTTGGCCTGCGGCCGGGCCACCAACAGGTGGAACACGAAGCTCCAGCCTTCGATCTCGGCCACGGTCCGGTAGCCTGTCGCCGCCGCGAAGCGGGCGAACTGGGCGTTGGTGACGGCGGTGGGAGCGATGGCGAAGGGCGCGACCTTCACCTTGCGGCGCGGCGCGTCCAGGTCACCGGCATGGCTGGACTTGCGGGCGCCCATGTCGAAGAAGCCGCCGGGAACCAACCGAAGCGTCCCTTGCAGGTCGGCCTGAATGTCCTGCGATGCCGGAACGACATCGAGGGCGCGCTGCATATGCGCGTCCTCGACGATCGAAGGCTCCGCCTTGGGGGCGCAGCAGGGCCCGCCTGCAGAGGCTTTGGCCGTCGTGCAGCCGCTCATGCCCGCTGCCCCGGATCAAGCTGGTCGCGCATCCAGTCGCCCAGCATGCTGATGGCGAGCGTCGTCAGCACGATCACTGCGGCGGGGCACAGCAACACCCAGGGCGCCTGCTGGAGATATGTGCGCCCATAGCCCACCATGTTGCCAAGGTCTGTATCTGGCGGCTGGATCCCCAGGCCCAGGAAGCTAAGGCCGGCTCCGGCCAGGATCACCTCGGGAAAGGCGAGCGTCGCGGAGACGACCAGCGTTGCCCCCATGTTCGGCACCATGTGGCGCAGGTAGAGCCTGCCCGGTCCGGCGCCCAGCTGCTCGACCGCGCGCATGTAGCCTTGCCCGTAGGCGGCCAGTGCCAGACCGCGCACCACCCGTGCGTGTCGCTCCCAGCCGTAGAACGCCAGAAGGAACACGAGAAGCAGGAACGAGTTGCCGAAGAACGCCAGTGCCGACAGCGCGAGAATGATGAAGGGCAGAGCCGCCTGAACATCGATCAGAATCAGCACGAGTTGCTCGACGAAGCCGCGGAAATGCGCGGCCAGCAATCCCATGATCCCGCCGAAGAGCACGCCAAGAATAGTCGCCGACACCGCCAGCGACAGGCTGACCCGGATGGACACGATCAGCCGCGCCAGCACGTCGCGTCCGAGTTGGTCTGTCCCCAGCGGATGCGCCCATGTGCCGCTCATCAGGGCAGGCGGCTGCAGGCGGGCCGTCAGGTCCATCTGGGTAATGGTGTAGGGCTTCAGCCAATGCGCGAACAGCGCCACGAGGATCATCAGCCCCATCCATGCCATGGACAGAAGAACGGTGGCCGGTATCTCGGGCAGCCGCTCTCTCAGTCCGGGCCGTGCCGCACCCGTGGTCATCGGAACATCAGCAGACATCATCCCGCCTCCCGCATTCTCGGGTCGAGCAAGCCATAGAGCAGGTCGACGATCATGTTGGAAACCACCATCGTGGTGGCGACAAGAACAAGCACGCATTGCACCACCGCCACGTCGCGCGAACTCACCGAGTTCACGATGAGCTGCCCGATCCCCGGCCACGAGAAGACGCTTTCGGTGACGACGGCGCCGGCCAGCAGGCCACCGACCATGAAGCCGATCATCGTGATGACGGGGATCGCGGCGTTCGGCAGCGCGTGCCGCAGCACCACCTCGCGCCAGATCAGCCCTTTGGCGCTGCCGGTGCGGATGTAAGGTTGATCGAGCACCTCGATCATGGCCGAGCGCGTGAAACGGGCGAGGATTGCGGCCCATCCGGTGGCCAGCGTGAGGATCGGCATGATCATCGCCTGCCAGCTGTCATTGCCACCCGAGGGCAGCCATTGCAGGTTCACCGCGAAGATCAGGACCAGGACGAGTCCGAACACGAAACCCGGCACGGCGAAGCCAGAGACCGCGCCCAGCATGACGATGCGATCAAGCGGCTTGCCCCGGTGCAGCGCCGCGACGATCCCGGCGCCGACCCCGGTGATCACCCCCAGCACAAGCGCGGGCACCATGATCTGCAGCGTGACGGCGACACGGTCCGTGACTTTGCTCAACGCGTCCTGGCCATCGAGCATGGACTTGCCGAAATGACCGCGTAGCAGGTCGCTCATATAGCTCCCGAACTGGACCCAGAGCGGGCGATCAAGGCCCCAGGCCTTGTGAAAGGCGGCCACGGCCTCGGGGGGCGCATCCGGCCCGAGGATCACGATTGCGGGGTCCGACGTCGTCCGCAGGGCAAGGAATGCTGCCAGAACGACGATGAAAATTGTCAGAAGCGCGCGCAGGATGCGGCGCAGCAGGAAGCCGGTCATGCGGGCTCCTCCTCTTGGTCTGTCGCCGGTTCACCGACGAGATGACAGGCCGCCATGCGGCTGCCGGACAGGCGGCGCAGGGTTGGCAGCTCGGCGGCGCAGCGATCGGTTGCAATGGCGCATCGCGGATGAAACGGGCAGCCCGACGGACGGTGAGACGGATCCGGCGGTTCGCCTTGCATGCGGGGGCGCGGCACGGCGCGGAACGGATCCGGGATCGAGGCGACGAGGATCTGGGTGTAGGGGTGCTGCGGATTTGAAAACAGCTGCTCCGGCGTGCCGCGCTCGACAATCCGGCCAAGATACATCACCGCGACCTCGTCGGCGATGTTGGCCACGAGTTTCAGGTCGTGCGAGATGAACATCATGCCCAGTCCGAAGTCGCGTTGCAGCCGGAGGAGGATGTTGACCACCTGGGCCTGGATCGAGACATCCAGGGCCGAGACGGGTTCATCGCAGACCAGAAGCTCAGGCGAGGTGGCCAGCGCCCGGGCGAGAACGGCGCGCTGACGTTGTCCGCCCGAGAGCTGCAACGGGTGGCTCTGCCCCTGATCCGGGCGCAGGCCCACGGCGGTCAGCAGCTCGGCCACTCGGTCCCTGCGGGTGCCGGATGTGCCGATCTCGTGTATCACCATGGGCTCGGCGATCTGCTCGGCGATGGTCATGCGCTTGTCGAGCGCCCCCAGAGGATCCTGGAACACCATCTGAACCCGGGCGCGCATCTGTCGCCAGTCCCGGCTGCCCGGTCTCGGCATCGGAGCGCCGTCGAAGAGAACCTCGCCCGCGTCCGGCGCTTCGAGCCCGAGGGCGACGCGACCGGTCGTGGATTTCCCGCAGCCGGATTCGCCCACAACCCCAAGGATCTTGCCGCGCTCGACCGTAAGGTTGACGTCCTCCAGAACGCTGACGGTGCGGGACGGCCTGAACAGGCCCCCGGGCGATCCGTAACGGCGGGCGACGCTTCTGAGTTCAAGCAGAGACATCGGACACCTCGTCTTGCGGCTGCGTGGGGGAGGGCGCCCGCGTCAACACGCAAGCCGAGAGTTGGCTGCCCCTTCCGGTGGGGGTCAGCTCCGGCTGGCGCATGCACGCGGTGCGCGCATGAAGGCAGCGCGGCGCGAAGGCGCAGCCCTCGGGCATGTTCCAGGGTTCGGGCACCTGGCCCGGGATCGGCACCAGTGTGCTTTGCGCGGCCCCGATCCGGGGCGCGGCGGCGATCAGCCCCGCCGTGTAGGGATGCGCCGGCTGGCGAAGGATATCCGCGACCGGCGCGCTTTCGACGATCTTGCCGGCGTAGCAGACGGCAATGCGGTCACAGAGTTCACCGACCACCGAAAGATCGTGGC
Source organism: uncultured Rhodobacterales bacterium (assembly GCA_964397775.1). Lineage (GTDB taxonomy): Bacteria > Pseudomonadota > Alphaproteobacteria > Rhodobacterales > Rhodobacteraceae > Allosediminivita. The sequence continues at coordinate 6,264 of CAYNKL010000118.1, forward strand.
TGATCAGCACCAGCGCCATACCCAGATCGCGGCGCAGATCGTCGAGCAGTGTCAGGATCTGCGCCTGGATGGTCACGTCGAGCGCCGTCGTCGGCTCGTCGGCGATCAGCAGGTCGGGCTGCCCGGCGAGCGCCATGGCGATGGCCACCCGCTGGTTCTGGCCGCCGGACAGTTCATGTGGAAAGAGATCGACTCTCCGGGCCGGGTTGGGGATGCCGACGAGATCGAACAGGCGCACGGTTTCGGCCCGGGCGCTGCGTCCGGTGATGCCGCGATGCAGTGCCAGAACTTCGGCCACCTGGGACCCGATCCGCTTGACCGGGTTCAGCGCGCTCATCGGATCCTGGAATATCATGGCGATCCGCCCGCCGCGCAGGCGGGCCAGACGACTTGGCGGCATCTCGGTCAGCGAATGCTCTTCGAACCTGACCTTGCCGCCGACCCGCGCCTTGTCTCCCAGCAGGCCAAGCGCGGCCAGCCAGGTCACGGATTTGCCCGACCCGCTTTCGCCGACGATCCCCAGCGCCTCCCCGCGGGCGACAGTGAGGTCGATCCCGCGCACGGCCGGGCCGCGGGGGAAATCCACGCGGAAGTCGGAAAAGGAAAGAAGGGGCGCTGCCGCCCCTTCGATCCCGGTGGCATCCACCGTCATGTTTACGCGCCCCAGTTGGTCGGGCGGAAGTCCATGGCGAAGGACGGCGCTGCCGTCCAAGGCGTGGACTTGGCCTTGGCCGTGAACGTGGCGTTCTGGTTGATCACGCCGTAGGCCGGATCTTCGTATTCGAGGACGGTCAGCAGGCGGCGGAAGGCCTTCTTGCGTTGGGCGACATCTGTCGAGGTCTGAAGCACGCTGCAAAGTTGGGTCACTTCGTCGTTGTGGTATTCCCCGGTCTGCACCGCCTGACCCTGTGGGCCCCACTGGTTTGGCTGCGTCGCGACCGGATCGGGGAAGCTGCCACCGGACGACCAGTCATGGATGCCGCGGGTGCCTTCCGGAGCCCAGATCTGCGCCCAGTTCTCCTTCATCTCGATTTCGACGTTCAGGCCGACCTGGTTCCACATCTCGACCATCACCTGCGCGGTGTTGACCTGCAGGGTGTAGTAATCGTTGAGCAGACGGTAGGGGATCGGATCGCCGTTGTAGCCAGCCGCCTTGAGCAGTTCACGGGATTTCGCCGGGTCGAAGGCCGGCGCGGCCCAGTCGTCAAGGTACATGTCGCCATACCACAGGAACTGGTCGCCCTTGGGCACCACGGTTTCGCCCATCCACAGCTGGTCGACGATCAGCTGGCGATCGACGGCATGCAGCATGGCCTGACGGACGCGCGGATCCACCAGAGCGGTGTCGTTCTTGTCGAAGTTCGTGACGCGGATGTTGTTGATGATGCCGCCCGCGATTTCCAGTTTGGGATCGGCGGTGACGGTCGCGAACTGGTCGGGTGTCAGGTCGCAAGCCATGTCGTACTGGCCGGCGCGCACGCCATTCACACGTTGTGCCGCTTCGGGCACCTGCACGAAGCGCAGTTCTTCCAGCGGCGGGCGGCCACCGTAATAGTCTTCGTGCGGGACCAGAACCAGTTCGACGTCGGGCGTGAAGGACGCCACCTTGTAGGGGCCGGTGCCGATGGGCTGGCGCGCGAAGTCGAGCCAGCTTTCGGCTTCCTCGAAGGCGCGGCGGTTGATGATCTGGCTGCCCATGGCCATGATCCGGCCTTCCATCGTCACGTCCGGCGTCGCGTTCACGAAGCGGACCGTGTAGCGATCGACAGCTTTCACCTCGACCAGGGCCGGCCACAGGCGGCGCGACACCGCGGGCACCTGCGGCGGCAACTCCTTGGTGCGCTGCGTGACACGTTCTTCTGTCAGGTGGATTGTCTCGTCCCATCCTTCGGGGGTCGTGTCGCCGAACATGCGGTCAGGCGAGAACGAGAAGGCCACGTCTTCGGCGGTCATTTCGTCGCCATTGTGGAACATGACGCCCTGACGCAGGTCCAGTTCGACGGTGCTGTCGTCGATCCGGCGCCACTGCGTGGCAAGGCGCGGGACAGGCGACAAGGTGCCCTGGTAGTCTTGGCCGATGAGGCATTCCAGGTAGGAGTTCATGATCCGGGCGCCGACGTTCGACTGCTCGATCAGCGGGTCGAGCGCGTTGGAGGTCGCCAGCTTCTGCACCGCGATGGTCAGCCGCGGACGGGCGCCCTGAGCGAAGGCAAGGCGAGGGGTGGCCAGAGCCGTTGCGCCGGCCATCGCGAGGAAGCCGCGACGAGGAAGGTGTAGCATGGGAGGGGTCCTTCTCAGGAGACAGATTGGGAGGAGGAGGACGCAGGCACGCGACGGTCGATAAGACCGTCCGGGCTGCTGCGGAAGCCGGTCAGGCTGCGGTCCGCATGGCGCATGCGCCAGCTCAGCATCCTGCCGGCATATTCGGCCAGAACGGGCGCATAGCTCGGATCGTCGGCCAAATTCGTGAACTGGTGGGGGTCGTTCTCGAGATCGAAGAGCAGAGGCGGAAGCGCCGCGAAGTGGACGTACTTCCATTTCTCATCGCGAACCACGCAGAGCGAGGCCTGGTCCATGTCGACGCCGAGCGCGTCTTCCGGGCTGGAATAGAACACGTTGCGGAAGTCGTATTCGAAGTGAACCTCCTGCCGCCAGTCGGACGGCGCGCCGCTTTCGAGGAAGGGCAGAAGCGAGCGGCCATCGATGTGCTGAGGCGGCACCGCGCCCAGCCAGTCGAGGATCGTGGGCATGACGTCGATGCTTTCGGTGAACGCGCGCTCGACTTCCCCGGCGCGGTCGCTGCGGCGCGGGTCGCGGATGACGAGAGGAATGTGGTAGCTTTCGTCGTGGTAGGCGATCTTGCCCAGCAGGTGGTGATCGCCCAGTTGCTCGCCGTGGTCGGAGGTGAACACGATCAGCGTGTCGTCCATCTTGCCGGCCTCCTCGAGCACCTCGAAGATCCGCCCGAGCTGGTCGTCGATTTCGGTCATGAGCCCCCAATAGGTGGCACGCATCTGCCGGATCTCGGCCTCGGACATGTCCGCGGCACGTCCTTCCGCCCCTTGGAAGAAGGATCCCTGCCCGGTGTGCCGCAGGTAGTAGTCCAGCAAAGGATGCTGCGCGCCCTCGGCCTCTGGGCTGTCGGCGCGCACGGGGGCAGGCATCTCAGACGGGTCGTACATGTCGTGGTAGGGGGCGGACGCGACGAACGGGGGATGTGGTCGCCAGAACCCCAGGTGAAGGAAGAACGGCCGGCCGGGCGTCACGCCCCTGAGATACTTGAGAGCCCCTTCTGAGAAGAACGCGGTATCGCTGAGGTGTGCGGGCAGCCGCGCCGGACGGTCTGTGGCACCGGGAGCCGCATCCTCGCCCTCGGGAAGCCAGACATCGTCGCGGTTCTCTGGCAACTCGAAGCCGTTCTGGGCCAACCATCCGAAGAACGCTTCCTTTTCGGGCTCGAAGGTGCGGATCGGCCGGAACCCGTCCATCACATCACCCAGCCACTTGAACCGGGGATCGGTGGTGGCGGTCACCGTGGGGTCCGGCACGGTCGTCGTGTAGCCGATCAATGCCGGATCGTAGCCGAACTTCGACAATTCGCGGCCGAGATTGGTGTGCCGGTTGTCGAGTGGAATGGTGTTCTGCACGGCCCGATGGTTCATCGCGTAGAGACCGGTCATCAGGCTGGCGCGGGCCGGGCCGCAGGGGACGGTGACGGTGTAGTGGTTGGCGAAGGTGACGCCTTCGGCGCACAGCCTGTCGATGTTCGGAGTCCGCAACCCCTGGGTGCCCAGGCGGGACAGCATATCGCCGCGCCATTGGTCGACGACGATGAAGAGGACATTGGATTCGGACATGGGCAGAGGCCTTCGGGATCAGGGCAAGTTCTGCGGACCCGATTACTACTCAGTGTGTGTAGTAATAGCGACGCTTTTGCGAAGCTCTTTTGACAACCTCTGCTTTGCCGTCATCGTGCTCCCGCTTTGCGAAATCGCGCCGAGCAGCCACGACATCGGCAGTCTGATTTACCACTGTCCTTGATCCGCCCCCCTTGGAGGCCGCGGTCAGGGCCGGAAGCGCGGGGACGCCAGGCCCTAGGTGCGCCTGCGGCCATGTCCGCTTCCTGCGCGTTGCTGCCGTTTCTCCGGGGGCATTGAACGGCTGCTTCCCGCCCTCCGTGTCGGTTGGCAAACCCGGGCGGGGAAGGGAGAATCTAGAATAGAAATCAGGGATGTCCGTAAATCAGCGCTTGCCGAGTTTGCGTGCCGGCATGGCCTCGGCATAGCCGCCGCGAGACGTCGGGGCAGCGCAGGCAGGTCCGCGCCGCCTGCGCCCTCCGCTGGTGATCCGGTCGCCACTGGCCGAATGGTCCGCGCGGGCGCACAGAGGCGCCCGTCGACCAAACACGATCTGCGGACCTTCCCCTAGAATTTAAACGTAGGCCCGAGCCGCGCGGCAAAGGGCCGGGCCGGCTCAGGTCATATAGCGCTGGGCGGCACGGCTCCGGGCCTGCTGGTCAAGGATTGCTCTCGCCATATGCAGGTCCTGCAGCGAAATGCCCGAGCTGTCGAAAGCGTGACCTCGCTGTCATGTCAGCGGCCCGGCGCATGACCGAACAGCACCGCGCCGATGGCGATTGGATGTGCCTCGTGGCCTGCGTGCTGGAATCTCCGATGCGCAGTGACTGCTCGGGAAGGTCGCGGAACAGGCTGGCGGATCGCAGGATGTCGGGTGGCAGCTCCTGTTTGCCCGGCGCGTCGGACCCCATCGAGGAGATATGCGTTCCGGGTTGGACCCATCCGGCGTGGAACAGGCGCGCGGTGGCCGTCGCTGCCGTGACGATGATGTGCGCGGCACGCACCGCTGGTTCTGCCGACGCGCTTTCAGCGGGGAGCCCTTCGCTCCAAAGTGCCTCGACGAAGCGGTCCGTGCGCGCTGGGTCTCTGCCGACAACGAGCAGGCGGGACAGCGGGCGGATGCGGGTGATGGCCCGCGCTTCATAGGGGGCTTGGTGGCCAGTGCCGAACAGGGTCAGGACGGTGGCATCGGCGCGGGCGAGGGCGTCCGTTGCGACCGCATCCGCGGCGGCAGCCCGCGCGCTTGGCGTGACACCGCCCGCGGTGTCGCAAAGGCCGGCGCTGCTGGAGGACCGTCTTCGCGTGCGGCTTCTGGATCGCGGCCGGGGGCCGCTCCGGCTCACCGCCGAGGGGGCCTACCTGGTGGAGCGCGCGGAGCGCATTCTTGGGGAGGTGGAGCGCCTCGCCGACGACATGTCCGCCCGCGCCGGGCGGATCGAGGGGCCGCTTCACGTCATCGCGCCCTTCGGCTTCGGGCGGCGGCACGTCGCGCCGATTCTCGCGCGCTTCGGGTCGGAGAACCCGGGCCTGTGCCCGATGCTGAAACTCAGCGAAGACCCGGTGGGCGCGATGAACGAAGGGCTTTGGGATGTCCTGATCCATGTCGGGCGCCTGCCGGACCTGAGGATCACGCAGCGCAAGCTGGCTCCGAACCGCCGCCTTCTGGTCGCCTCGGCCGATTATGCCCGGCGCCATGGCCTGCCGCAAAGCCCGGCAGAGGTCGCGGCGCACCGGGTCGGCGTGGTGCGGGAGAACCGCGCGGATGCGTCGCTCTGGCCGCTGACCGGGCCGGACGGAACCGACGTGAACCTGCGGGTGCAGCCGGTCTTTGGCTGCAACGACGGGGAGGTTCTGAGGGCCTGGGCGCTGGACGGGTTCGGGATCGTCGAGCGGTCCGAGTGGAGCGTGGTCGAGGACCTGCGCGCGGGCCGGCTGCTGCGCGTGATGCCGGACTGGTCCTTGCCGGACGCCGATATCGTGGCCCTGCTGAACCCCCGCTCCGTGCGGTCCCTCCGGATAGACCAGTTCGTCACGCGGCTGGCAGCCGAGATCGGCAGGGGCCTGCGGGTCTGATCGGGCAGGTCCGCCAGCGCGCGTGGCACCTGCCGAAGGCCACTGTGCCTGCTCCACGGCACGGCGCAGAATGCGGTCGATCATCTGGCGCGTCCCGCCGTTACCGGCGGCTGCGTTCAGCGCCTCGGACCCTGCGATCCACAGGTGCGGCAGGCCGTGCACCACTTCCAAGGCCATGAGGCGATCGATCCCGGCCTGCGCCAATTCGGCCTCGGCCGCTGCGATCAGCGCCGCATTCAGGTCGGTATGGCAGGATCGATCAGGTCTGGTCTGTCATCGAAGAGGCAAGCATCGCCGAACAGCTCTGAGCGTGGGCACGATTTGCCCGAGCCTTCAGCCGTCCGGCCCTGAACAGGCCGGCAAGGGCCGTTACCGCGGCGAAGCAGATCACGGCCGCCTCCGGACCGCTGCGCTCCAGCAGGAGGCCGAACAGCGGCGCACCTGCGGTCTGCCCTACGGCGATGGTCAGGAAGCCGATCATCAGTCCTGTCGCAGGCCAATCGGGCAGGGCGCCTGTGCTCCAGACAAGGTAGAC
>CAYNKL010000119.1:0-12682 GCA_964397775.1 uncultured Rhodobacterales bacterium
CCCCTGAACGAGCTGCGCAGCAGCGGCTCCAACTCCAACACCAACGGGGGTAACTGAGCCATGGGCAAGCTGACAGCCTTTATCGTGGCGGTGGTCGTCGTCGTGGTCATCGCCCTCTCGTCGATGTTCGTGGTGGATGAGCGTGAAAAGGCGCTCGTGCTTCAGTTCGGTCAGATCCGGGCCGTGAAGGAAGAGCCGGGGCTCGCCTTCAAGGTGCCGCTGATCCAGGAAGTCGTGCGCTACGACGACCGGATCCTGTCGCTGGATACCGAGACCATCGAGGTCACGCCTTCCGACGACCGGCGTCTCGTCGTCGACGCCTTCGCGCGCTACCGGATCGAGGACGTGGTCCAGTTCCGTCAGGCCGTCGGTGTCGGTGGCATCCGCAGCGCCGAGGACCGTCTTCAGGGCATCCTCAACGCGCAGATCCGCGAGGTTCTGGGTGCCGATCAGGTGACGTCCGACCGTATCCTCTCCGAGGACCGCCGCGACCTGACCGTCCGTATCCGCGACAATGCGCGGGACGAGGCGCAGGCGCTCGGCATCGACGTGGTGGACGTGCGTCTGAAGCAGACGAACCTTCCCTCGCAGAACCTCGAGGCCACCTTTGCCCGGATGCGGGCCGAGCGTGAACGCGAGGCCGCCGACGAAATCGCCCGCGGTAACGAGGCGGCGCAGCGTGTGCGCGCGCTTGCCGACCGGACCGTGGTCGAGACCCTGTCCGAGGCGGACCGGGAAGCCAACGTGATCCGCGGTGAGGCGGATGCGCAGACCAACCGGATCTATGCCGAGGCTTATGGTCAGGACCCGGAGTTCTTCGCCTTCTACCGGTCGCTGCAGGCCTACGAGACGGCGATCCAGGGTGGGACCTCCTCGATGGTCATGACCCCGGACACCGAGTTCTTCGAGTACTTCTCGAATGCGCAACCGGACGAGACCAAGGCGCTTGCCGAGGTGCCGGCGCAGCCGTCCTCGGGGCGCACGCCGGAAGAGACCGCGCGCGAGTTCGAGGAAGAGACCGGGACAAGCACCGGCGGTGCCGCAGAAGAGCTGCAGAACCTGAGCGAGACCGCGCTTCCCTCGGAAGACGAGGAAGACGATGGCCAAGGCGCCAGCGGCTCGGGTGATAGCGGCGCGACGGACAGTCAGTCCGAGGGTGGCGATGCCACCTCGGGTGACGGTTCCGGCAACGCCGACCAGAGCACCGATGACGGTTCGGGTGAAACCGGGTCCTCCGACGACGGATCGTCGGCCCAGGAGGACGAAACCGGGTCCGCTTCGGAGTGACCGGATCGGATCTGCTGACGGGGCTTGCCTTCGTCCTGATCGTGGAGGGGCTGGTGTACGCACTGGCCCCTTCGCTTGTGGAACGCCTGCTGGAAGCGCTGCGTGCAATGCCCTTGGAGACACGGCGGATGCTTGGGCTGCTGACGCTGACGACCGGCATTCTGCTGCTTTGGGTCGCGCGATAGGGGGCTCATTGGTCACGTGACGGCGATTTCCAGTCACATGCGCTTGAGGCGGTGAAACCAGACCTTTGGTGTTGCCGCGCTGCACCTATCTCTGCGACACTACAGTGAGGCAGGCGGCCCTCTGCGTGGCCGGCTGGCAGAGACAAGGAGTGACCTGTGACATCTCAAGCATTGGCAATCCCACAAAAATCGGCGCATCCGCTGAGGCTTTTCTGGATTGCATCCCTCTCGATGATGCTGATCGTCGCGCAGTCGGTGATGGCATCGGCCCGCGGCGCGCCGGAAACCTTTGCGGATCTGGCCGATCAGGTGAGCCCTTCCGTGGTGAACATCACCACCTCGACCACCGTGGCCGGGCGCGCAGGGCCGCAGGGCATCGTTCCCGAAGGTTCGCCTTTCGAGGATTTCTTTCGTGAATTCCGGGACCGCCAGGGTCCCAGCCAGCCCCGCCGCTCGTCGGCCCTGGGCTCGGGTTTCGTCATTTCCGAAGACGGCTACATCGTCACGAACAACCACGTGATCGAATCCGCCGACGAGATCACCATCGAGTTCTTCTCGGGCGAGGAGCTTCCGGCCGAGGTCGTGGGCACCGATCCCAACACCGACATCGCGCTGCTCAAGGTCGAGTCCGACGAGCCGCTGCCCTTCGTGCCCTTCGGTGACAGCGACACCGCGCGCGTCGGCGACTGGGTCATGGCCATGGGCAACCCGCTCGGCCAGGGCTTTTCGGTGAGCGCGGGTATCGTTTCGGCGCGCAACCGCGAGCTTTCGGGCACCTACGACGACTACATCCAGACCGACGCGGCCATCAACCGCGGCAACTCGGGCGGACCGCTGTTCAACATGGCCGGCGAAGTCATCGGCGTGAACACCGCGATCCTGTCGCCCAATGGCGGCTCGATCGGCATCGGTTTCTCAATGGCCTCGAACGTTGTGACGCGGGTCGTTGACCAGCTGCAGGAATACGGCGAGACCCGCCGCGGCTGGCTTGGCGTCCGGATCCAGGACGTGACCGATGACGTGGCCGAGGCGCTTGACCTTGCCAGCTCGGAAGGCGCGCTGGTTTCCGACGTTCCCGAAGGTCCTGCCGCAGAGGCCGGGATGGAAGCCGGGGACGTGATCGTCAGCTTCGACGGCAAGAAGGTCACCGACACTCGCCAGCTTGTCCGGATCGTGGGCAACACGACGGTCGGCAAGACGGTGCGCGTCGTGGTCAATCGCGAGGGCGAGACACAGACCCTTCGCGTGACGCTTGGCCGCCGCGAGGACACCGAGACCGCCGTTCCGGCCTCGCAGGAAGTCATTCCGGATCAGCCGTCGAGCATGGACCTGATGGGCCTGACGCTCGCGCCGCTCGACGACGAGATGCGCGAGAACCTCGAGCTTGGCGGAGACGTCGAGGGGCTGGCCGTGATGGATGTCGATCCCACGTCCGAAGCCTATGAGAAGGGTCTGCGTGCCGGTGACGTGATCACTGAGGCGGGACAGGACACCGTGGCCAGCCTCGGCGACTTTGAAACCCGCCTGCAGGATGCACGCGACGCGGGTCGCAAGTCGATCCTGCTGCTGGTCCGCCGTGGCGGCGATCCCCGGTTCGTGGCTCTGAGCCTCGAACAGGAGCAGGAGCCGGAGGCGGCGCCTGCCGACGAGTAACGGAACCTTAAGTCCGGTTCGTGACGGGCGCCCTTCGGGGCGCCCGTTTCGTTTTGGGGCTTAGCGGTCCGAGGGTGTGGGCAGGATGATTGGCATGAGGCCGAGATCGCGGGCCATCTCTGCCGAAAGACGGTCGCTGTCGAGACCGCGCGCCGACTGGTAGCCGCGGATGGCGGCACGGGTCGCGGTGTCGAGCTCACCCGTGATCGGGGCGTCGAACAGGCCACGCGCTGCCAGCGCCCGTTGCAGAGAGGCGATGAATTCGGGCGTGAGCGCGTCGGGGCAGGGGGCCTCGAAGCGGAGCTCGTCCCGTGGGCGCACGACGCGTGGCACCGGAGCGCGGCGATAGACAGGCGCCCGCAGCACGGTGCCATCCGCGGCGATCTCGGCGGGGACCACCTGAACCTCTCCCATGACCTGCTCGTAGATGGCGGGCTGCAGCGTCTCGCTGGCCCAGCAGCGCTCTGTCGCGCCGGTTTTCTGCGGCGCCGGCATGGCGCAGGCCGAGAGGACGCCGAGTGCTGCGATAGGGGCCAGGCGGCGGGGCATTGCGGGCGGTGCCTTTCTGCGGCTGTTGATGCGGTGTGGCAGCGACGTTAACGGGGTTTGCCGCGGTCGGAAAGAAAGTGCCGGGCGTGTGGCTGCCTTTGCAACCGGCACCGCGGCGGGGATAGCGCAGGATTGACCCGGAAAGGGCTGGTCGTGTCGGACCGATGCGACTAACGATGGCGCCGATCGACGAAAGGGAGAGCTTGATGGCGAAGATCACCTATATCGAGCACAACGGGACCGAGCATGTCATCGATGTTGCCGATGGACTCACAGTCATGGAAGGGGCGCGCGACAACGGCGTTCCGGGCATCGAGGCCGATTGCGGCGGTGCCTGTGCCTGTTCGACCTGCCACGTCTACGTTCACCCCGACTGGGTCGAGAAGCTTCCGCCCATGGACGACATGGAAGAGGACATGCTCGATTTCGCTTTTGAGCCCGATCCGAAGCGGTCGCGTCTGACCTGTCAGCTGAAGGTGTCGGGCGAGCTTGATGGTCTGGTCGTCCAGATGCCCGAAAAGCAGATCTGAACATTTGGCCGGGGCGCCGCGCAATCCGTCGCGCCCCTGGGGCGCGGTCGCCCGCGGCGCGGGGCTGATGCTGGGCCTGTGGCTTGCGGGGGCAGGGCCAGCGCTGGCCGACAGGATCCTCGCGGCGGAGTATGGCGATCCGACCGGGCGATATGCCCACGGCGTGCTTGGCGATGACCTGGAATGGGGATCGCTGAAGCTTCGGCTTGCGGACGGGAGCCTGAGGCGGTTCATTCTGGACGAGTCGCTGGTGTTCGAGGACCTCGCGCCGCGGCTTTACGATGTGGACGGGATGGCGGGCCCCGAAGTGATCGTGGTGGAAAGCCATGTGGACGCCGGGGCGCGGCTGGCCGTCTGGGGACCCGGGGGCCGTATCGCCGCGACGCCCTTTATCGGGCAGCCCTTCCGCTGGCTGGCGCCGGTTGCCGCGGGCGACCTGGATGGCGACGGCCGGGTCGAGATCGCCTACGTGGATCGACCGCATCTGGCGCGGATCCTGCGGATCTGGCGCTTCGAGGGCGGGACACTTCGCGAGATCGCCAGTTTCGAGGGTGTGAGCAATCATCGTATCGGCTGGGCGCGGATCGTCGGGGGCTTGCGTTCCTGTGAAGGTGGTCCGGAGTTGATCCTGCCGAGCGGCGACTGGCAGGACGTGCTGGCGCTGAGGCTGGTGGATGGGCAGGTCCGTGCGCGCAGGATCGGAGCCTATTCGGAGCGCGCACTGGATGCGGCGATGGCCTGCGATTAGGCGAGGTCGACCGTTCGGGCATCGTGGGGCTTTGCTTTCGCGCGCGAGGCACTTAAGCCTGCACCCATGAAAATACTTTATCTTGGCGACGTGATGGGGCGTGCGGGGCGCGCGGCGGTGGCAGAGCGGCTTCCGGCGCTGCGCGAGGCCTGGAAGCTCGATTTCGTGATCGTGAACGGCGAGAATGCGTCGAACGGCAGCGGGTTGACGGCGGAGCACGCGGGCGGGCTGTTCGAGGCGGGTGCGGACGTCGTGACGCTGGGCGATCACGCCTTCGACCAGAAGGACATGCTGACGCATATCGAGAAGGACAACCGGATCATCCGCCCGCTCAACTACGCCAAGCAGGCACCGGGCCGGGGCGCGGCGCTTTTCTCCGACCGGCGCGGGCGCAAGGTGCTGGTGGCGCAGGTGCTGGGCCAGGTCTTCATGAAGCGGGCCTTCGACGACCCCTTTTCGGCCCTCGACGAGGTGCTGCGCCGGCATCCCATGGGCGGGCAGGCGCAGGCCATCGTGGTGGACATCCACTGCGAGGCGACCTCCGAGAAGATGGGCGTGGGGCATTTCTGCGACGGTCGGGCGAGCCTTGTGGTCGGCACGCATACGCATGTGCCGACGGCCGATGCGCAGATCCTGCCGGGCGGCACCGGGTTTCTCAGCGATGCGGGCATGTGCGGGGACTACGATTCTGTCATCGGCATGGAAAAGACCGAGCCGATGCGGCGCTTCGTGACCGGCATGGGCAAGACCCGCTTCCAGCCGGCGCTGGGCGAGGCGACTCTGTGCGGCGTGCTGGTGGAAACCGACGACCGGACGGGCAAGGCCACGCGTATCGAGCCTGTCCGGCAGGGCGGCCGCCTGCAACAGGCCGGCGCGTGAAAGGCGTCTTGCCCTTTGCCGCCCTGATCCTGATCGGGGCGGCCTGGGGCGGGACGCAGCCGCTGGCCAAGGTCGCCGTCTCGGAAGGGTATCGACCCTTCGGTATCCTCGTCTGGCAGAACGCGCTTGTCGCCGTGATCCTGGCCGGGATCACGCTCCTGCGCGGGCGCAGCCTGCGCACCGACGGGGTGGCCCTGCGGCTCTACCTGCTTATTGCCGTGATCGGGACGGTCCTGCCGGGGCTCGCTTCCTACAGCGCGGCTGTGCATCTTCCCTCGGGCGTGCTTTCGATGCTGCTGAGCTCGGTCCCGATGCTGGCCTTTCCCGTGGCGCTTGCGCTTGGCATCGACGTCTTCGGCTGGCGGAGGCTTGCGGGCCTCAGCCTGGGGCTAGCGGGTGTCGCGCTGCTGGTGATGCCGGAGACCGGAGCGGCCGGCGCGGTTCCGGTGGTCTGGGTCGCGGTCGCGCTGCTGGCCTCGGCCTGCTACGCGATCGAGGGCAACTATGTCGCGCGGTTCGGGACTGACGGGCTCGACCCCTTGCAGCTTCTCGCGGGTGCCTCGGTCGTGGGGATGTTGCTGAGCCTGCCACTCGCCATCGCCACCGGGCAATTCATTGATCCGCGGGGCGCCTGGACGCAGCCCGACACGGCCATCGTCGCGTCGTCCCTTCTGCATGCTGCGGCCTATTCCGGCTATGTCGGACTGGTCGGGTTGGCGGGATCGGTCTTTGCCGTGCAGGTGAGCTATTTCGTCACGCTGTTCGGCCTCGCCTGGGCGATGCTCTTCCTCGGCGAGGGATATTCGGGCTGGTTCTGGGGCGCTTTGGCGCTGATGTTGGCAGGGCTGGCGCTCGTGCAGCCGCGACCGGCTGCTTCGCTTGTGCCGGTCCGACCCATGGGGCAGGATGCCCGGCGATGAACGAGGCATTGGTTTCCCCGAAATGATATTTTTCGACCTGAGCCAGGCGGCGGCCGCGTATCTGACGCTCGCGGTGGTGGTTGGCATGTTCGTGCTGTTCGTGCGCGAGACCTATCCGACCGAGGTCGTCGCCATCGGCGGCGTCGCGGTGCTGCTGGCGCTCGGGGTGCTGCCCTACGATGCCGCGTTGGAGGTCCTGTCGAACCCGGCGCCCTGGACCATCGCCGCCATGTTCCTCGTGGTCGGGGCCCTCGTGCGGACCGGGGCACTGGAGAGCTTTTCGAGCTATGCGCAGGGGCAGGTGAGCAAGCAGCCCAAGGCAGCCGTGGTGGGTATCCTCGTCGTGGTGGTCGTTGCCTCGGCCTTCATGAACAACACGCCGGTCGTGGTGGTGATGCTGCCGATCTTCGTGCAGATTTCCCGCTCGCTCGGCGTGGCACCCTCCAAGCTGCTGATCCCGCTCAGCTATGCCTCGATCCTCGGCGGGACCGCGACACTGATCGGCACCTCGACCAACCTGCTTGTGGACGGCGTTGCCCGGACCCGCGGGCTCGAACCCTTCTCGATCTTCGAGGTGACGCCGCTGGCGCTGATCCTCATCCTCTGGGGCGGCATCTACATGGCGCTCTTCGGGCGCAAGCTGCTGCCGGAGCGGGATTCGATGGCTGGCATGCTCTCGGACCGGTCGCGGATGAAGTTCTTCACCGAGGCCGTGATCCCGCCGGATTCCAACCTCGTCGGACGCGAGGTGCTGGGCGTGCAACTGTTCAAGCGCGAGGGCGTGCGGCTGGTAGACGTTGTGAGGGGCGATGAATCGCTGCGTCGCAACCTCGACGGTGTCATTCTGGAGGTCGGCGACCGCGTCGTGCTGCGGACCCAGATGACCGAGCTGCTGAGCCTGCAGCGCAACAAGTCGCTGAAGCGCGTGGACCAGGTCTCCTCGAAGGAAACCACCACGGTCGAGGCGCTGATCTCGCCGGGCTGCAAGATGGTCGGCCGGTCGCTGGGGGCGCTGCGTTTGCGGCGGCGCTACGGTGTCTACCCGCTGGCGGTGCACCGGCGGAACCAGAACATCGGTCGGCAGCTCGACGATCTCGTGGTGCGGGTCGGCGACACGCTGCTGCTCGAGGGCTCGCCCGAGGATATCCGGCGCCTGTCGGAAGAGATGGACATGGTCGACGTCTCGCGGCCCTCGGCCAAGGCCTTTCGCCGCAGCCATGCGCCTGTGGCGCTCGGCGCGCTTGCGGGCATCGTGATCCTCTCCGCGCTCGGTGTGGCGCCGATCCTCGCGCTTGCGGTCATCGCGGTGGCGGTGGTGCTGCTGGCCCGTTGCGTCGATGCCGAGGAGGCTTTCGGTTTCGTCGAGGGCCAGCTGCTGGCGCTCATCTTCGCGATGCTGGCCATCGGGGCGGCGCTGGAAGCCTCGGGGGCGGTGGAGCTGCTGGTAGGGGCGGTGGCGCCGGTCATGGAGATGCTGCCGGGCTGGCTGCTGGTCTGGGCGGTCTATCTGCTGACCTCGCTTCTGACCGAGACGGTGAGCAACAACGCCGTGGCCGTGGTCGTTACACCGGTGGCGATCGGACTGGGACAGGCGCTTGGGCTCGACCCGCGCCCGCTGGTGGTGGCGGTCATGGTGGCGGCAAGCTGCAGCTTCGCCACGCCCATCGGCTATCAGACCAACACCATGGTCTATGGCCCGGGCGGCTACCGCTTCGCGGACTTCCTGCGGGTTGGCGTGCCGCTGAACATCAGCGTCGGCCTTTTGGCATCGCTTCTGATTCCGCTGTTCTGGCCCCTCTGACGCCCCACGCGCGCACGCCCTTGGCAAGCGGTGGGGGCTTGGCCTATATCACGCCCGATCAGAAACAGGTGGACGAGCGAGAGGCAAGCATGGCCGGGCACTCCAAGTGGGCGAACATTCAACACCGCAAGGGGCGGCAGGACGCGGCGCGCTCCAAGCTGTTTTCGAAGCTGTCGAAGGAGATCACGGTGGCCGCCAAGATGGGCGACCCCGATCCCGAGAAGAACCCGCGTCTGCGGCTGGCAGTGAAGGAAGCCAAGGCGAGCTCGGTCCCCAAGGACGTGATCGACCGCGCCATCAAGAAGTCGCAGGCCGGTGACGGCGAGAACTACGAAGAGATCCGCTACGAGGGCTACGGGCCCAACGGCGTGGCGGTGATCGTCGAGGCGATGACCGACAACCGCAACCGGACCGCGTCCAACGTGCGCTCGACCTTCTCCAAGAACGGCGGCAACATGGGCGAGAGCGGCTCGGTAGCCTTCATGTTCGAGCGCAAGGGCGAGATCATCTACCCTGCGTCTGCCGGGGATGCCGACGACATCATGATGGCGGCCATCGAGGCGGGCGCCGAGGATGTGGAAAGCAGCGAGGAAAGCCATGTGATCTGGTGCGCGGACACGGATCTCAACGAGGTCTCGACCGCGCTGGAAGAGCAGCTTGGCGAATCCGAGAGCACCAAGCTGACCTGGAAGCCCGCGAACACCACCGAGCTCGACCTCGAGGGGATGCAGTCGCTGATGAAGCTTGTCGACGCGCTCGAGGACGACGACGACGTGCAGCGCGTCACCACCAACTTCGAGGCCTCCGACGAGGTGATGGAACAGCTCTGAACGCCGCGCCGGGTCAGAGATAGGGACACCCCGCCGACCTGTCGTCGCGGGGTGTTTTATTGCGGGGGAACGCATGCAGGCAGTCTTGGCGGGCTTTGCGCTCGGGTTTTCGCTGATCCTGGCCATCGGGGCGCAGAATGCCTTTGTGCTGCGTCAGGGGCTGCGGCGGGCGCATGTGGGCACCGTCGTGATCGTCTGCGCGGTGTCGGACGCGGTGCTGATCGCGGCGGGGGTCGCGGGCTTTGGCGCGCTGGCGGAGGCGGTGCCAGGGCTGGAATGGGGGATGCGCATCTTCGGGGCGGCCTTCCTGGGCTGGTACGGGGCGCGCACGCTCTGGGCCGCGTGGAAGGGCGGGCAGGTGATGGAGGCGGGCGCGGCGGCGCAGTCGCGGCGGTCTGCCGTGCTGACCTGCCTCGCGCTGACCTGGCTCAACCCGCATGTCTACCTCGATACGGTGGTGCTGCTGGGATCGGTCTCGTCCCGCTACCCGGCGCTGCCCTTCGCGCTGGGGGCGATGGCGGCCTCGGGAGTGTTCTTCACCGCGCTGGGCTACGGCGCGCGGGGGCTGGCGCCGCTCTTTGCGCGGCCGGCCGCCTGGAGGGCGCTGGACCTGGTCGTGGGGCTGACCATGTGGGCCATCGCCGCGAGCCTGATCTGGGGGTGAGCGGCGATGTCCCGGGCCGGGACATTTTTCGATGGTATATGAATCAATGGGTTAGTGGTTAGCGTTAACCGGGACTTAGGAATGTTCCGCGGCAGCCCCTGCTTTGCAGCGGGTGGCCGATGTGGTTTTGTGGCCCCTGATGTAGGGGAGGTCTTGGGGATGTGGTCGGAAGTCGAGGCATGGTTGCGCACGGGGCCGGGAGCCGCGATCGCCTCGCTTGTCACACTTCTGGCATTTGCCGGGATCGATGCCCGGTGGGGCTGGAACGTGATCCGGAGGTTGGCCGGCAGGGGCGCCCCCGCCACCGTGCAAAAGGTCGAGGTCGTCACGCCGGAGCCGCAGAAGACAGGCTCGAAATTCCCGAAGATCCTCCCGCCGCCCCGCGACCGGACCCTTGTTGGGCGGGAAAAAGAACTGGGGCGCATCCGCAGCCTGCTGGCCAGCCGCCACGGGGTGCAGATCACCGGCCAGACTGGCGTGGCGCTGAGCGCCGAGGGCGGGCGGGGCAAGACGGCGCTGGCCAAGGAATACGCCTGGCGTTTTCGCGACGCATACGATGGCGGTTACTGGCTTGATGCCCAGACACGGGCGAACCTGCTGGCAGATCTGGCGCGTCTGGGTGAGCGCGCCTTTGACATGCCGGTGCGGGATTCGGTCACGGAGGCCGATGGACGTGCGGTGCTGGCGCGGATCGCGGACAGCGGGGCGCGATGGTTGCTGGTCTATGACAACGCCGACAGTTACGACGAGATCCCCGATGCGAAGCAGGGCGAGGTGCGCGACCTGATCTGCCAGGCGCCGGACGTCGATGTGATCGTGACCAGCCGCAGGGCGCTGGGCTGGGACGGCTACGGGCGCATCGACCTTGAGGTGCTGGACACGGATAGCCCCGAGGGCGGCGCGGTGGACCTGCTGTTGCAGGAGGCGGGTCTTGCGTTTCCCACGCCCGAGGACAGGCAGGCCGCCTGGCTCGTGGCTCAGGAGCTGGGCGGTCTGCCGCTGGCGCTGGTGCTGGCCGGGGCGCTGGTGCGGGTAGACGGATGGAGCTTTGCACAGCTGCGCGACGAAGTTTCTGAGGTGCTGACCCGCGCGCCCGAAAGCCCGCTTTACCCAAACAGCGTGGCGGGGGCGGTGCGGCTGACCTATGGGCGGCTGGGCGCGGATGCGCAGGCGCTGGCGGATCTTTGCGCCTGGCTGGCGCCAGAGGGGCTGACGGAGGCGCTGTTTGCGGGGGCGGTGAAAGACCCGTCTTGGCCAGCCTATTCCGATGATGCCGTCCCCGAGGTGCGGGCGGTTCTGGACGACCCGGCGCGTCTGCGCGCGGGGTTGCAGGAGTTGCGGCGCTGGTCGGTGCTGTCCGGTGAGGGCGGGATGCACCGGTTGACGCAAGCGGTTCTGCGGGCGGCTCAGACGGAGGGGGACTGTGACTTTGCCAGTGCGCGCGGGGCGGCGGCGGTTTTGGCGGCGCAGTTTCCGGGGGGGAGCGAGAATTCGCCGGTGCTTCAAGAAAACTGGGAGGTCTGTCGTACTCTGGTACCGCATGTCCGGTCGCTTTGGGGCACTTCGGTAGAGCCTTGGCGCGTGCGGTGGCAGCAGCCAGGATGGGCTGCCATGGACTATCTTTTGAGCCAGGGGGCGGTCTTCCTGTCGCGGCAAGAGGATCGTGAGGGGGCGATTGTCTTGGGCCGTCCCGCGCTTGAGTTGAAAGAGATGCGTCTCGGCGAAGAACACCGCGATATCCCGCTAGCGCTGGGCAACTTGGCTCTCGATCTAGCCGAGGTTGGGGCGCTGGCGGAGGCGCGGGCCAAGATTACACGCGCAGTGGCACTCGATGAGGTGCATCGGCGGCGCGAGGCGCGCGGCCAAATGGCGGGGACCTACATGCAGCAGGCCAAAATTGCGTTCCGTAGCATGGAGGCCGGTGGCGAGATCGCGGAGGGCGCGGAGGTCGAGGCTGAGGCCGCGCTGGAAGGAGCCGGAGAGATCTGGGAAACGCTGTTTGGCGCTGAGAGCGAAGAGATGGCGCTGGTCTGGAACGAGAGGGGCTATTTGAGGCAGCTGCAGGGAAGACAGCGACTGCAATGGCAGGCTTCGAGCCGCGCGCTTGAGATCACCCGGGCGTTGGATGATCCGGACCAAACAGTCCTGGCGACCTATGCCACGAATGTTGGCTCGACGGCGCTGGAGCTGGGGCGGGCCAATGACGCGCGAGGACCTTTGAAGGAGGCTTACGATCTGGCGCGCGAGGTCTATTTCGATCTTCCGGATCATTCGCATTACGTTGGATGTTGCAAAAAGCTGACCCTCTGCCTGCTGGTTCTGGCGCGCAAGGGTGGCCGCGGCGCGCGGCGTGAGGCCGAGGCGCTTGCTGCGCGGCATGGGTTGGATCTGGCGGAGATGGAGGCTGTTGCGGAGAGGTTCCCGTTGGAGCCGGTGGCGGAGGCGTAGTGGGCGGCGGGCGCGTCTTGATGGCTGCGAGCCCCCTCACCCTATCCCTCTCCCCCGAGGGGAGAGGGGACCTGTTGCGCTGGCTTTGGCGGGGGCGCTGTCTCTCCAGTGGTCCGGGCCTGTCTTCCGGGCGTGCCCGGTCTCCGACCCTTCCTCGCTGAAATCATGCCTCCGGCATGATGTCCGGG
>CAYNKL010000120.1:0-12659 GCA_964397775.1 uncultured Rhodobacterales bacterium
ATCGGGTAGTGACGCAAATCCTGCCCTTTGACCCATTTCAGGACTTGCCCCTCGCGCGCCTGCGGAACCCCCTCCCACTTGCGGCAGATGAAGAGCGGCATCAGCAGGTGGAAGTCCTCGTACGCGTGCGAGGCGAAAGTCAGGGGCGCGAGGCAGCTCTGCCAGGTGCCGATCCCCAGCTCCTCCCGAAGCTCGCGAATCAGGGCGGCCTCGGGCGTTTCGCCCGGCTCGACCTTGCCGCCGGGAAACTCCCACAGCCCGGCCATGGACTTGCCTTCGGGGCGCTGTGCCAGCAGCACGCGCCCCTCGACATCCACAAGCGCAACGGCCGAAACCAGGACCATCTTCATGCGGGAACTCCCCTGCCCGTCGCTACGAGCGGTAGTCGGCGTTGATCGAGATGTAGCCGTGCGTCAGGTCGCAGGTCCAGACCGTCGCCGCCCCCGAGCCGAGGCCCAGGTCCACACCGATCTCGATCTCGGGCTGCTTCATCTTCGCCGCGCCCTGCTCTTCGCTGTAGGACGGAGACACCCAGCCCTTCTCGGCCACGAGAACGTCGCCGAAGCGGATGGTCAGCAGATCCCTGTCCGCCGCAGCCCCGGACTTTCCGATCGCCATCACGATGCGGCCCCAGTTGGGATCCTCACCGGCCACGGCCGTCTTGACCAGCGGCGAATTGGCGATGCTCAGCGCATGGGTGCGCGCATCCGCGTCGCTCTCTGCGCCAGTGACCGCGATTGTGACGAACTTCGTAGCGCCCTCGCCGTCCCGGACGACCTGATGCGCAAGGTCCAGCATGACGCCTTCCAGCGCCTCAGCAAACGCGCTGTCCTGCGCGCCGACCTCGACCCCAGAAGCCCCCGTCGCGCCCATCAGAAGCGTGTCGGACGTCGAGGTATCGCTGTCCACGGTGATGCAGTTGAAGGTCCGCTCGTTGATCGCCGAAACCATGCCCTGAAGGTCGGTGCGGCTCATCTTTGCATCGGTGAAGATGTAGACCAGCATCGTCGCCATGTCCGGCGCGATCATACCCGACCCCTTGGCGATGCCAGCGATCTTGACCCGGCCCTGCGGCAGATCCACCTCGACCGTCGCGCCCTTGGGGAAGGTGTCGGTCGTCATGATCGCCTTGGCGGCATTCTCGATCCCAGCGGGATCGAGCCCCTCGACCAGTTCGCCGAGCTTCGCGGTGATCCGCTCGTGCTTGAGCGGCTCGCCGATCACGCCGGTCGAGGAGGTGAAGACACGTGTGTCCGGAAGCCCCGTGGCCTGCGCCACGGCAGCCGTCACATGGCCCACCGCCTCTTCGCCGTTCTTCCCGGTAAAGGCGTTCGCGTTCCCCGAATTCACGAGGATCGCCGCGCCCTCCGGCGCATCGCCCCCGATCTTGCGCTGGCAGTCCAGCACCGGGGCGGCCCGTGTGGCCGACCGGGTAAAGACCCCTGCCATGACGCTGCCCGGATCGAGGAGGGCAAGCATGACGTCGGTACGGCCCTGGTAGCGAACCCCGGCCTGAACGGTCGCGAAGCGCACCCCGTCGATGACGGGGAGCGCCGGAAAGCCCTCGGGCGCCAGCGGCGAACGGGCAAGCGTCTTGGCCACGGGATCAGTCCTGCAGAAGATCGAGCTGGTTTAGAACGGTCGGATCGACACCCTCGAGATCGGCGCGGTCCACCTCGGCTTCCGCCAGCTGGCTGTCGATATAGTCGGACACGGCCTGCTGCTGGATCTGCTGGGTCAGCTCTCCGCGCACCTCTTCAAGCGCCGGCGCCTCGGCGGTGCGGGTCTCGTTGAGCTTGATGACGTGCCAGCCGAACTGCGTCTGAACAGGTTCCGACACGCTTCCGACTTCCATCTGCTCGACCGCCTCCTGGAAGGAATCGACCATCATGCCAGCGCCGAACCAGCCAAGCTGACCGCCGTTCGGGCCCGACGGACCGGTCGAGTTCTCGCGGGCGAGTTCGGCGAAATCGGCGCCCTCGTTCAGCTGTTTGACCAGCGCCTGCGCCTCTTCCTCGGTCTCGACCAGGATGTGGCTGGCGTTGAACTCGGTGCCCTGGTCGGCATTCGCATAGGTCTCGTCGTAGGCCGCCTGAAGCGCCTCGTCGGTCACGGCCTCGTCTGCAATCCTCTCGATCGCCACAGCCGCCATCAGCGAGCGGCGCTCGTTTTCGACGGCGACCTGCACCCGGCGGTTCTCTTCGGCCTGATCGCTCTGGCTCAGGACTTCCTGCTGGATCAGCTGATCGACGATGCCGTCCCACAGAACGTCCGGCGAAAGCTGCGCGTACTGCTCGGGCAGCGCCGCGCGGACCATCAGCATGTTGCCGAGCGTGATCTCGGTGCCGTTCACCGTGGCGACCACGGTATCGGCCGTGACGTCCTGCGCCGACTCTTCGCTGCTCTCCTGGGCCTGCGCGGGCAGCGCGAGGCCAACGGCCAGCGCCGCAGCCGACAGCTTCATCAGGGTTCTGGGCATTGATTCGTCCTTGTAGCCTTGCCGTCCCGGGGGTCGGCGTTGACAGTTAAAGAACGGCCCCTTACATCGCCCTGCAGGCTCTGCGAGGCCGGTCGTTCCTTCCGTCATATGGGCTGTGTGCGAGGCGGGCAAGCAGATGCCGCACACGAAGCTGTCAATCAGGTTGGACATTCATGCTGGGAAGATTCGCGCGCAAGGTGTTCGGGACCCCCAATGACCGCAAGGTCAAGGCGACCCGCCCGCTGGTCGAAAAGATCAATGCGCTGGAACCCGAATTCGAGGCGCTCGATGACGCCGGCCTGGTAACCAAGACCGAGGAATTCAAGAAGCGGATCGCCGAGGGCGAAAGCCTCGACAATCTGCTGCCCGAGGCCTTCGCCAACTGCCGCGAAGCCGCCAAGCGGACCCTCGGCCTGCGCGCCTTCGACGTGCAGCTCATGGGCGGCATCTTCATGCACCAGGGCAACATCGCCGAGATGAAGACCGGCGAAGGCAAGACGCTCGTCGCGACCTTCCCGGCCTACCTCAACGCGCTTGTCGGGCGCGGCGTCCACATCGTGACGGTGAACGACTATCTCGCCCGCCGCGACGCCGACTGGATGTCCAAGGTCTACGGCGCGCTGGGGCTGACCACCGGCGTGGTCTATCCCCGCCAGCCCGAGGACGAGAAGAAGCAGGCCTATGCCGCCGACGTCACCTACGCGACGAACAACGAACTCGGCTTCGACTACCTGCGCGACAACATGAAGTCCGAGCTGGACCAGATCCACCAGCGCGACCACTACTTCGCCATCGTCGACGAGGTGGACAGCATCCTGATCGACGAGGCCCGGACCCCGTTGATCATCTCCGGCCCCTCGCAGGACCGCTCCGAGCTCTATACCGGCGTCAACCGTCTCGTGCCCGAACTCACCGACGAGCACTACGAAATCGACGAGAAGACCCGCAACGTCACCTTCACCGACGAGGGCAACGAATATCTCGAGCAGCAGCTGCACGCCCGCGGCCTGCTCCCCGAAGAGCAGACGCTCTACGACCCCGAAAGCACCACGGTCGTTCACCACGTCAACCAGGCGCTCAAGGCACACAAGCTCTTCAACAAGGACAAGGACTACATCGTCCGCGACGGCGAAGTCGTCCTGATCGACGAGTTCACCGGCCGCATGATGGCCGGCCGCCGCCTGTCCGACGGCCTGCACCAGGCCATCGAGGCCAAGGAAGACGTCAAGATCCAGCCCGAGAACGTGACGCTCGCCAGCGTGACCTTCCAGAACTACTTCCGCCTCTACGACAAGCTCTCCGGCATGACCGGCACCGCGACGACCGAGGCCGAGGAATTCGCCGAGATCTACAAGCTCGGCGTGGTCGAGGTGCCCACCAACCTGCCCATCGCGCGGATCGACGAGGACGACGCCGTCTACCGCACCGGGCAGGAGAAATACGCGGCCATCGTCGAGGCCATCAAGGAAGCCCACGCGAAGGGCCAGCCGGTCCTCGTCGGCACCACCTCGATTGAAAAGTCCGAGATGCTCTCGGCCTTGCTCAAGAACGCCGGGCTCAAGCACAACGTGCTGAACGCCCGCCAGCACGAGCAGGAAGCCCAGATCGTCGCTGACGCGGGCAAGCTCGGGGCGGTCACCATCGCCACGAACATGGCCGGCCGCGGCACCGACATCAAACTGGGCGGCAACGTGGAATTCCAGATCATGGAAGCCATCGCCGCCAATCCCGACCGCCACCCCGACGAGATCCGCGCCGAGATCGAGGCGCAGCACGACGCCGACGAGGAAGCGGTCAAGAAAGCCGGCGGCCTTTTCGTTCTGGCGACCGAGCGTCACGAAAGCCGCCGCATCGACAACCAGCTGCGCGGTCGCTCCGGCCGTCAGGGCGACCCCGGCCGGTCCTCCTTCTTCCTGTCGCTCGAAGACGACCTGATGCGCATCTTCGGCTCGGACCGGCTCGACAAGGTGCTCAGCGGTCTCGGCATGAAGGACGGCGAGGCGATCGTGCACCCCTGGGTGAACAAGTCGCTCGAACGCGCGCAGGCCAAGGTCGAAGGTCGTAACTTTGACATCCGCAAGCAGCTGCTCAAGTTCGACGACGTCATGAACGACCAGCGCAAGGTGATCTTCGCCCAGCGCCGCGAGATCATGGAAGCGCAGGATCTCTCCGAGATCGTGCAGGACATGCGTCACGAGGTGATCGACGATCTGGTCGACATCTACGCGCCGCCCCGCGCCTACGCCGATCAATGGGATGTGCAGGGCCTCTATGCCGCCTGCCTCCAGAAGCTTGGCATCGACGAGCCGGTGATCTCCTGGGCCGAGGAAGACGGCGTCGACCAGGACGTGCTGCGCGAACGGCTCGAGGCAGCCTCCGACAAGCTCATGGCCGAAAAGGCCGAGGCCTTCGGCCCCGACACCATGCGCCAGATCGAAAAGCAGGTGCTCCTGCAGACCATCGACACCAAGTGGCGTGACCACCTCCAGACGCTGGAGCACCTGCGCTCCGTCGTCGGCTTCCGCGGCTACGCCCAGCGGGATCCGCTGAACGAATACAAGACCGAGGCCTTCCAGCTTTTCGAGCGCATGCTCGAGACCCTGCGCGAGGACGTGACCGAGAAGCTCAGCCAGGTCCGCCCGATGTCCGAGGAAGAACAGCGTGCCCTGATCGAACGCTTCCGGCAGCAGCAGGACGCGGTGCGCGAGACCGCGCAGCCGAAGCGCGAGCCCGAACCCGCGGTCGCCGGTGCCGCCGCCGCGGCGGCCACTGCAGGTGCCGCAACCGAGGGCGAAGCCGCCACTACCGGTCCGGCCACCGCGCAGCAGCCGCAGCCGGTTGATGTGGACGTCGACGCCGAGGCCCCCCAACCGCTCGTGGACGGCTTCGTCGAAACCGATCCCGCGAGCTGGGGCAACCCCGGCCGGAACGAAGCCTGCCCCTGCGGCTCGGGCAAGAAGTTCAAGCACTGCCACGGCAAGCTGGTCTGAGCCTCGGGCTCTGACCGCCTGCCGTCCCGGCACCGCGTGATGACAGCTTTCGGGTGTTGAAAAAGATCTTCGGACACCCGAAAATCATCCCGATACGGGACAGGACCGAGACGGACTTCATGGTGACGTTGCGTGCGGCGATCTTCGCCGCACTTTTCTTTTTGCCGGCGCTCGCCGCAGTGCTGCCCTCGGCGGCCCAGGCGCAGGACATCACCCTGCGGTCGCGTGACGGCGCCATCGAACTGTCGGGCACCCTGCTCGGCTTCGACGGTGAATTCTACCGCATCGACACCGACTACGGCGAACTGACCGTGGATGGCACGGGGGTGCGCTGCATCGGCGTCGGCTGCCCGTCGCTCACCGACTTCGTGGCCGACCTGACGATCTCCGGCTCCGGCACCATTGGCGACGTGCTCCTTCCTGCCCTGATCGAGAGCTTCGCGCTGCGCAACGGTCTGCGCGCCCAGCGCGAGACCGGCAGCGAGACCGGTTTCAGCTACACCTTGTCCGACGGAAGCGACGGCCGGACCCTGGGACGCTTTCACCTTCGGATCGGCACGACGGACAGCGGCTTTGCCGACCTTCTCGAAGGGCGCGCGGACATGGTCATGGCCCTCCGCGAAATCCGCCCCGAAGAGGAAGAGGCCGCGCAGCAGGCGGGCCTCGGCAACCTCTCCCGCGCGAACCGCAGCCATGTCCTCGCCCTCGACGCGCTGGTGCCCGTCGTCGCCCATGGCAACCCCGTCGACATGATCTCACCCGCCGATCTCGCCGGGGTGCTGGCCGGGCGGATCACAAATTGGCAGGCCCTCGGCGGGCCCGATGCGCCTGTCACCGTCCACTTGCGCAACGCAGGCTCGGGCCTCGCCCAGGGCATGGCGGACCAGCTTCTGCGCCCATCCAGCCTCGACCTGCGCGCAGGCGTCGTCCGCCACGCCTCGAACGCGGCCCTCGCCCGGGCGGTCGCGGACGATCCGTTCGGGATCGGCATCGCCTCACTCTCCGAAATCGGACCAGCTCGTGCCGTTGTCCTAACAGGCGACTGCGGCTTCCGCCTTCGCGCCACGGCGCGCAACATCAAGACTGAGGACTACCCGCTCACCGCGCCCATGTTCCTCTACACGCCCGCGCGCCGCCTGCCGGCGCTGGCGCGCGACTTCCTTTCCTTCACCCGCTCAGATGCGGCGCAGCCGGTCATCCGGCGTGCGGGCTTCGTCGATCAGGCCCCCGAGGAGATCCCGCTCGACCTGCAGGGCGACAGGCTGGCCAATGCCATCGCGGTGGCGCGCGGCGAGGACGGCTTACGCCGCCTCCGCGACATGACGCGCACGCTCGGCGAGCTGCGCCGCCTCAGCATCTCGTTCCGCTTCGAACCAGGCTCCATCCGCCTCGATGCGCAATCGCGCTCCAACGTGCGGCGACTCGCCAGCGCGCTCGAGACCGGCCGCCACTACAACCGCCGGATTGTCTTCGTGGGCTTCTCGGACGGAGAGGGCCCCCACGATGCGAACCTCGCGATCGCGGCCGAGCGCGCCGAAACCGTGCGACGCGCCGTGACAGACGCAGCCGAGACCGCGGATTTCGACCGGATCGACATCTCCACGCTCGCCTATGGCGAGGCTCTGCCCATGGCCTGTGATGACAGCGAATGGGGCCGCGAGGCCAACCGGCGCGTGGAGGTCTGGCTGCGCTAGAGCAGCCCCTCCGAGCGGAAGCTGAGCTCGGTCGACTTGCCGATGATCAGGTGATCGTGGAGCGTGATCCCCAGCGTCCGGGCCGCCTCTTCTACCTTGCGGGTCATCTCGATATCCGCGGCACTTGGGGTCGGATCGCCCGACGGGTGGTTGTGCACCAAGATCAGCGCCGTCGCGTTCAGCTCCAGAGCGCGCTTCACCACCTCGCGGGGATAGACCGGCACGTGATCCACCGTCCCGCGTCCCTGCGCCTCGTCCGCGATCAGGACGTTCTTGCGGTCGAGGAACAGCACGCGGAACTGTTCGATCTCGCCATGGGCCATGGCCGTCTGACAGTAGGAGATCAGCGCCGACCAGCTGCTGATGATGCTGCGCTGCATGACCCGCGACCGCGCCAGGCGGTGCGCCGCGGCCTCCACAAGCTTCAGCTCGCAGATCACCGCGTCACCGACCCCCTTCACCTCCGACAGCCGTGCGGCCGGCGCCGAGACGACGGTGTTGAAGTCCCCGAACCGCTCCAGCAATTCGCGCGCCAGCGGCTTCACGTCCTTCCGCGGGATCGCGCGGAAGAGCAGCAGTTCCAAAAGCTCGTAGTCGGGAAGCGCCTCGGGGCCGCCCTGCATGAACCGCTCGCGCAGGCGCGTGCGGTGATCACGGATGTACGACGGCACCCGGACCGTCGGCGCGGCGTATTCGGGCGCTTCGTCCGGCGCGAAGAGCGCGCCCTGGGTGTCTGAGAATTCGTGGCCCTGCATCATGGCCACAGTAGACGCCGGACCTGGTTATCGCCCGGTTAACGATGGCGGGGCAGACGGAAAGATCCCGCCCGCCCCCGGCCTTTCCCTAGGCGGTGTATTCGCCGTTCTTGTGCCAGCGCCAGGCGTCAGCGATCATCTGCGGCATCGTCGAAAGACCCGGCTCCCAGCCGAGCTCCTCGCCCGCCCGGGTGGAGCCCGAGACAAGCTTGGTCGCGTCGCCCGCACGGCGCGGACCTTCGCTGTGGGGCACCTCGCGGTTGGTCACCGTCCCGGCCGCGTCGATCACCTCGCGCACCGAGAAACCGCGCCCGGTTCCGAGGTTGAAGACACGGCTGGGCTTTCCGTCCTCGAGCCATTTCAGCCCAAGCACATGCGCCTGCACGAGGTCCATCACGTGCACGTAGTCCCGCACGCAAGTCCCGTCGGGCGTGTCGTAGTCGGTGCCGTTCACCGTCAGCCCATCGCGCTTGCCGTCGATCGCCTCGAGCATGACCGGGATCAGGTGGGTCTCGGGTCGATGATGCTCCCCGATCTCACCCTCGGGGTCCGCGCCCGCCACATTGAAGTAGCGGAAGATCACGTACCGCAGCCCGTGCGCGTTGCGGAAGTCCCGCAGGATATCCTCCACCGCCCGCTTGGAGGCGCCGTAGGCGTTCAGCGGGATCTGCGGTGTCTCCTCGTCCAGAACCACGTTGTCATGTTCACCGTAGGTCGCACAGGTCGAGGAGAAGACGAAGTTCAGGCAGCCCGCATCGCAGGCCGCCTCGATCAGGGTCAGCGACCCCGCAACATTGTTGCGCCAGTAGAGGCCGGGCTTGGCCATGGCCTCGCCCACCTGGCTCAGCGCCGCGAAATGCATGACCGCCGCCGGTGCATACTTCGCGAAGACCTCGTCGAGCCGCGCCCTGTCGTGCAGGTCCCCCTGCTCGAAGGGGCCGAACTTCACGGCGTCGGACCAGCCGGTACAGAGGTTGTCGTAGGTCACCGGCGTATAGCCGGCTACCTTCAGCAGCTTACAAGCGTGACTGCCGATATATCCGGCGCCACCGGTAACCAGTACATTTTCCACACCCCGAAACTCCGGATCTACTGCGCTGCGCTGCGCGCGGCCATCACATCCTGAAGGTAGGAATCGAGATCGTCGCGCAGGTCATCCCGCGCAAGGCCGAAGGCCACCGTCGCCTGCAGGAAGCCCGCCTTGGAGCCGCAGTCGAACCGCTGACCGCGGAAGCGGAAACCGTAAACGCCGGTCTTGTCCTCGCCGATCTCGCGGGCGATCGCATCGGTCAGCTGGATCTCGCCACCTGCGCCGGTCTCGGCCGCCTCGAGGTTCTTCATGATCTGCGGCGACAGGATGTAGCGTCCGATCACCGCCAGGTTCGAGGGTGCCTCTTCCGGCTTGGGCTTTTCGACCATGCCGTTGACCGAGACGATCGAGCCCATGTCGTCCTTGATGTCGAGAACGCCGTAGGACTTGGTCTTTTCGTGCGGCACTTCCATCGCCGCGACCATGTTGCCGCCGGTTTCCTGATAGGCATCCACCATCTGCTTGAGGCATGGCGTTTCGGCGGCGATCACGTCGTCGGGCAAGATCACGGCAAAGGGCTCGTCGTGGATCATCCGCCGCGCGCACCACACCGCGTGGCCCAGACCCAGCGCCTTGGCCTGACGCAGGTAGGCGATCTGGCCGGATTCCATGTTCGTGCTCTTGAGGATCTCGAGAAGATCGTCTTTGCCCTTCGCCTCGAGCTCCTGCTCAAGCGCCGGCGAATGGTCGAAGTAGTCTTCGAGCGCGCTCTTGCCCTTGGCGGTGACGAAGATGAACTCCTCGATACCGGCGGCACGGGCCTCGTCGATGGCGTATTGGACAAGCGGGCGGTCGACCAGGGTCATAATCTCCTTGGGAACCGACTTCGTCGCGGGGAGAAAGCGGGTCCCCATGCCCGCAACCGGGAAAATGGCCTTGGTGACTTTGGTTTGCATCTGACTGTTCCTCTGTCGATCTGCGTGGCGAAAGACGTCATGCAAGCAGAATTAAATGGGCTGTGAGGCGACGTTGACACCGGACGGACTGGAGTTGCCAGTTCAACGGGCCTGTATTCTAAGCAATTTGCTGCCGGAACGGGCACTCACGGTCCGGACCGGCCGGATTCGGCTCAAGCCTCCTTCAGCTCGACTCCAGGCGCATAGGCGATGAAGAAAGGGTTCGCGTAACCCTGCTTACCATAGGCAAGCGGCGTATGGTCATCGTAGCGCACAACCTGGCCACCCGCACCGGAAAGCACCGCATGGCCGGCGGCCGTGTCCCACTCCATGGTGCGGCCCAGACGCGGGTAGAGATCCGCCTCACCCGTCGCCACAAGGCAGAACTTCAGCGAGGAGCCGGCGCTCGTCATGTCCTTGACGTTGTACTTGCCGATGTAGGCGTCGGTCGCCTCGTCGCGGTGCGACTTGGACGCGACGACCATCAGCGACGCGTTGTCGGGGTCCGACACGTGGATCGGCTTGGTCTCGCCCGGGGTCTCCGGATCGAAGGGGCCCTGCTCCTCGACGGACTTGCCGACACTGTCGGTGTAGAACATCCGTTTGCGCGCCGGCGCATAAACCACGCCACGCACCGGAACGCCGTCTTCGACGAGCGCGATGTTCACCGTGAAATCGCCGCGGCGCTTCACGAACTCCTTGGTGCCGTCCAGGGGATCGACGATCAGGAAGGTTGTCGCCGAAAGATCATGGCTGTCCGCCTGTTCCTCGGTCACCAGAGCCACGTCCGGAAAGGCCTCGCGGAGACCGGCAGAGATCAGGGCATCCGCTGCTTCGTCCGCTTCCGTCACCGGGCTTTCGTCCGACTTCGACTTCACCTCGAAATCATCGGACTCGTAGATCTCCATGATCTTGTCTCCGGCTTCGAGCGCAAGCCGGCGCATGACCGTAGTCAACTCGCCATAGTTCAAAGTATTACCTCATATTCATTGCATGCGCCCCGCGGTGGGCTGCGCATTGATCTAAATCTTCAGCCTAGTTATGGTTCCTTTGACCATGGTCGGCAAGCACAGGCGCCCCACAACCCTAACGAGAATCAAGGGGAGCTCGCAAATGTTTCAATCGCAGGCATTTCGTCCAACGCCGCTCTCCGCTGACCCCGTCCCGGCACCTCGCATTTCCGGTTCCTTGTGCCCGATAATGCCTGCGCTGGCCCTTGTTTTCACCCTGATCGCCATGGCGGCACCGGCCCAGGATCTTCCCGCCCTCCACGACGTAACCGGCGTCGCGCAGGATGACGTTTTGAACGTCCGCACGGCCCCCTCTTCCGACGCTCCCGTCATCGGCACACTTTCGCCGAGCGAAAACGGTGTGGAGATCGTGCGCACCAATCCGGCCGGCACCTGGGGACAGCTCAACATCGAGGGGCGGCAGGGCTGGGCCTCGCTCGCCTTCCTCGCCCGGCGCCGCGGCAGCGCGCTGCCGGAGGCACCCTGGCTGCGGTGCTTCGGCACCGAACCCTTCTGGTCGCTCGACGCGGCCCAGACCGGCCGCGCCACCTTCCGCACCCCGGAGGAAACCCTCTCGCTTCGCGCCGGCACCATCCGTCCGGCGCAGGGCCAGACCCGCCCCTTCGTCCTAAGCGTCGAGGCCACAGACCTTTCGGCCACCACCGTGATCCGCCCCGGCGAATGCAGCGACGGCATGTCCGACAACCGCTACGGCCTCTCGGCGGCGCTGCTCTTCCAGGGCAGCCGAGACGACTTCCTCGCCGGGTGCTGTTCGCTCGAAACGCGCTGATCCTCAGGTCACGACACGCAGGGTGAGGTTGATGCGCCCGCCCTGCGGCAGCAGGGTCGAGGATCCGAACCTGATGCGATCCACCCCGTGATGACGCAGGCGCGCCTCGCCGCCCATCACCACCACGTCGCCGGATTTCAGCCAGACGGACTCGGTCTTGCCGCCGCGCTCCTCGTTGCCCATCCGGAACATCCCCTCGTCGCCCAGCGACACCGACACCACCGGCTCGCCGAAGTCCGCCTCGTCCCGGTCCTGGTGCAAGCCCATCCGCGCGCCCTCGCCATACCAGTTGATAAGACAGCACTCCGGATCGCGCGTCGATCCCGAGACCTCGCGCCAGATCTCCAGCACCTGCGCGGGGATCGGCGGCCAGGGCTGACCGTCCGGATGCGTCTCGGAATAGCGGTACCCCTTGCGGTCGGTGATCCAGCCATACTCTCCGGCCGCACTCATCCGCACCGACATCGGCCGGCCCCGCGGCGTGACCGGCTGCACCAGCGGCGCCTCCTTCAGAACACCCCGCAGGGTCTCGACCAGGCGCTCCTGCGCCGGGCGGTCCAGAAAGCCGTGATGGATCACAAAGCCCCTGCGTTCGGTCCTCATACCGTGCACTCCCCGCAAATAACGTCGGAAAACCTGCGAAAATGGGGCCGCGGCGCCGCTTGCAGGCCCTTGGACCCCTCCTTATATACCCTCCGAACGCAGCGGACCGGCTTTTCGGTCCGCGCCTCAACCAATGCGGGGCGGGATGCCGGAACGGGTCTGCAGGCTCGCGACATCGCCTTGACTATGAAAGGGATCGAAACATGGGCAAAGTGATTGGTATCGACCTCGGCACCACCAACTCCTGCGTCGCCATCATGGATGGCAGCCAGGCACGCGTGATCGAGAACTCCGAAGGCGCACGCACCACGCCTTCGATCGTCGCCTTCACCGAAGAAGAACGTCTCGTGGG